>JANMRE010000639.1:0-13519 GCA_031370885.1 Gemmatimonadaceae bacterium | reverse complement strand
ACCTGCTCCGGCGTAAGTGCGCGCGCCAACCCGGCCGGTCGTTCAAGCGGCGTCATGGTGCCGTTGGACCAGTTGCCCTGGAAGTCGGGATGACCATCGGGTGTGCGCGGCATGACCCAGGCGGCCTTTCGCGCACCCGGAGTCGCCGGTTTCGCGGCCTGCGCATTGGCAGCGACCGCAATCCCGATAACGCCGAACAGTGCCAGCAGCATCGTTCGCGTCATCATCGTGGTTGAGCGGTTCATGGCGGATGCCTCTACGGCTTGATGGGAGTCTTGCGGAGGTGCCCGTACAACAGCTCTTCCACGAATGGTACGCATTTGAACTGACCGAGTCGCGCGTTGGCATCAACATGACGATAGAGCATGAGCTCGATCGACCACGGACGCGAGTAGGTTTGCGGATCGGTCATCGTGGCCTGATAGCGAATGTGATCCGGACTGGTCATGGTGAATCGCTCCACCACCCTGAGCGCTTCCGTGTGATGATTGCCGGCACGATCAAACCACGTCCCGTCGTTAAAGCCCGTCACCGTGACGACAAAAGTGTCCCCTTCCCACTTGCCGTCCGACTGTCCCATCCAACTATCCGTTTCCGGCGGGCCAGGGTTTTTCAGATACACTTCGCGTACCGCACTCGCGTACTCGTACGAAATGAAAAATGCTGTCTCGCTCTGCACGATCTGAAACGGGAACGGCATGTACATCGCGCGCGGAATGCCGGGCAGATAGCACTTCACTTCGGGATCGCGCGTGAGCCAGTGCTCCCGGTTTTCATTGCGTTTGGCGAGCGCCGCCGGCAGATAGGGGATCTCGCCACCCACCACGATGCCCATCCCGGCGGGAACGGCGCCAACGGCGCCGAGCGCGAGCACCTCTTTCGCAGGAATGGGCACCACCGGCCCCGCACGCATCGCCATGGCGGGCTTCGCGTCGTGTGGCTCAATGTCGTAATTGGCCGTGGTCATCGCCTGCCAGATACCGCTCAGATCTGGCTTACCGGCAGCCGTCCGCGGCAATTTCACGCGCTGTGCCCTAAGCGACGTGTTCGATAGTGCGAGGACGGAACCCAGCGCCGCGCACGCAAACGAGAGTGAAACGAGTCGACGCGGCATCAAAACAATGGGTGGTCGTGAATGAGACATGCACTCGCGATGACGTAGAGTATGCGGCCGATCGTTCCATTGCGCCATGCAGATCGCCGCCGTAGCGTTTCGAGCTATGGTTTCCCGGCTGTCTCCTGATGGCGCACCGCGGTGCGCAGTGCGTGTGCTCTCGGCGTGCGCCGGTTTGGCGCTCATGGGCACTACGCTGGGCGGCCTTGCACCCGCGCCCGTTGACGGCATTTACACCAAGGAGCAAGCCGATCGTGGCCGGATGCTGTACGATGGCACGTGCGCCGATTGCCATGGCGCCAAACTGGAAGGCGGTACGTCAACACCGCTGGCGGGAAGCGAGTTCATAGCCAGTTGGGGCCGACCCAACCTCACGCTCGACGATTTCTACTACATCGTGCGCAAAACAATGCCCAAGGATAAGCCCGGCAGCCTCACACGAGAGGCGTACACGGATATCGTGGCCTTCATCCTCCAACAGAACAGCTTTCCTCCTGGAGAGAAAGAGCTGACCTCCAACCCAGAGATGATGAAGACCGTACGGTTTGGCAGTGCCGTGCCCCCCGCCGCTCAATTGGCTCCTCTCACGCCGAGGTAGGTCATGCCGTGTTCATGGTCCCGTCGCGCCACGCTGTTGGCAATTGCACTGATGGTGTTCGGTGCAGGGGGTACGCAGGCACAGAGCGCACCGCGCGGCACCGCACCCACGCACGCGCAGCTGCTCGCCGCTGCAACCGACACGACAAACTGGCTGTACGCGACGCACGACTACACGGGAGCGCGGTACGCGGCCATCAGACAGATCACGCCGGTAAATGCGGCGCATCTTGCGCCCGTGTGTGCGTTTCAGGTCGGTGACGTAAGCACGTTTCAGACCAACCCCATTGTGGTGGACGGGGTGATGGTCGTGACCACGTCGCGCGTCACCGTCGCACTCGATGCGCGCACCTGTCGCCCGAAGTGGCGTCACACGTGGCGGCCGCGCGGCGCCGCCAACTGGCCACAGAATCGTGGCGTGGCAGTGAAAGACGGTCTCGCCGTGCGCGGCACGTCAGATGGGTATCTGGTGGCGCTCGATCTTGGCACGGGAAAGGAGGTGTGGGCGCGAAAGATCGCGAACGCTGATATCGGTGAGTCGCTGACCATGCCCCCGATGATCTTCGACGACCTCGTGATCATCGGACCGGCCGGTTCAGAGAACGCCATCGGCGGTTGGATTGGCGGTTTTCGGCTGGCCACCGGTGATTCGGTGTGGCGCTTTCGCGCCATTCCGCGCAAGGGGGAGCCGGGCTCGGAAACGTGGAAGGTGCCTGAGGGGACCGTGGTGGGCGGCGGCGCGGTGTGGACTGCCATGTCACTCGACGCACGGACCGGACTGGTGTTCGCCGCAACCACGAATCCCGCACCCGACTTCGCTGGTGGCGTTCGTGAAGGCGACAATCTGTATACCAACAGTATCATTGCGCTCGACGCGCGCACCGGCCGAGTGGCGTGGTACCGGCAGTTGGTGCCGCACGATACGCACGACTGGGACGTCACGCAGGCGGGTCCGTTGTACGAAGCAACCATTGGTGGAAAGACGCGACAGCTGATGGCCACCGCAGGAAAGGATGGTATGCTGCGCGTGCTCGATCGCGAGTCGCACGACGTGGTGTTTGCAACGCCGGTGACGACCCGCGAGAATGCGGACGCGCCTGTGACGACGAAGGGCACGCATGCCTGTCCCGGCGTGTTTGGCGGCGTGGAATGGAGCGGCTCGTCCTACAGCCCTGTGACGAAAATGTTGTACACGCCCGCCGTGGATTGGTGTGGCACGTTCAAGGCCGATGCCGAGCCGCGCCATGTGCCCGGCAAGAATTATCTGGGCGGCGATTTCGCGTTCGATAACATGGCCGGCGGACGGGGATGGCTCACTGCTGTGGACGCGGTCACCGGTGCCGTGCGCTGGAAGTACAAGTCAGCGAGACCAATGGTGGGCGCGGTCACGTCGACCGCGGGTGGCGTGGTGATGACCGGCGAACTAACCGGTGATTTTGTGGTGTTTGACGCGGTGACGGGCAAGGAAGTGTATCGCTTCAACACCGGCGGCTCGATTGGTGGTGGCGTGGCCACGTACTCGTTGGGCGGTACGCAGTATGCGGCCGTCGCCTCCGGAAGTCCGTCACCGTTCTGGACCGACGAGAATCCCGGAGCGCCAACGATTTTCGTGTTCGCGCTCAAGCCGTGAGCGCGGCGGCGAGTGGTTATTGCGGCTTGGCGGGTGGAGCGACGTCACCTTTGGTTGCGCGCTTCGTGAAGCGCCACCCCTGTGCGGTCTTCACCAACTCGTCGGTGTAGCTCGCCGACGTCACGATGGTCGCCGGCTTGGTAGCGAAGTCCACCAGCACCAGATACACCTGCCCACTGGCACCGGTGGGCGTCGATTGGATCAGGAGATTCGTGTTCCAGTGCCGCACGTGAGAACCAAGGCCGGCATGAAACCCGTCGGCGAATTTCACAATCGCGGCGTGACCGACGTTGGCGTTGAACACGCCATCCGGGGTGAACGTGGACGCGTAGCCTTCGGAGTCGCCGGCATCGATGGTCCAGTTGTACCTGGCGTACAGTTGTTGGATCTCGATCAGGTCGTCGGACTTGAGCCCCTTCGCGGCGGTGTTGGCGTACGTCCAGCCGCTGGTGGCTGCGACGGCGCATGCTACGAGGGCCAGTACGTTGCGTATCCGCATGAGGAGTTCTCCGTGAGGGGGCCGTGACATGGGACGGTATGAATAACGGTCCAGCGTTTCGCGTGGGGTCGTTGATCGCACCGGTTGAAAGGGGTTTGTATTTCTACCGCGCCGCTCGCACCACGCTCCGATCAACCGCCGAACCTTGATGGTTTGGTGGAATCCATCGCGCGGGGCGAATACGCAGGACCTCACCGGCAAGGACGCGAAGGTTGAATGGGTTTGGTATATCTACCGCAGAGATCGCAGGGGACTGAAATCGTTTCTTCCGAATTGTCCTCTGCGCCCCCTGCGGTTCAATCACACGACTGCGCCGCTCGCACCACGCTCCGAGCAACCGCCGAACCTTGATGGCTTGATGGAATCCATCGCGCAAGGCGCGTACGCAGGATCTCACCGCCACCGCGAATATGGCCGTCCACGTGCGGTCGCGGTAGGGCGACACGATGTGGGGATGTGTCCGGCTTGCCAGTCATCGCTTACATTCCCGATGTCCAAGCCGGGGTGCGACGATGCCAAACGGGATGCTGCAAGCTGAGGTTCAAACCTCGCTGGGTGCGCAATACACTATCGAGCGCGAGTTGCCGCGCGGCGGCATGTCGCGCGTGTTTGTGGCCACCGAGAATGCGCTGCATCGGCAGGTGGTCATCAAGGTACTCGCGCCGGAGTTGGCCGCGTCGCTGTCGGCGGAGCGGTTCAAGCGAGAGATCGCGATGGCCGCACGCCTGCAGCACCCACACATCGTACCATTGCTGTCGGCAGGGCTCGCCGGTTCGCACCTGTATTACACCATGCCCTTCGTGGACGGCGAGTCTTTGCGCCAACGGATGGATCGCGAACGACCCATGGCGTTCGACGACATCGCGACCATCCTCGAAGAGGTGGCCTACGCGTTGGCCTACGCCCATGAGGAAGGGGTGGTACACCGCGATATCAAGCCGGAAAACGTGATGTTCTTTCACGGTCAGGCGGTGGTGCTCGACTTTGGCATTGCCAAGGCCCTGATTCGCGCCACGACGGCGGAAACCGAAATGCTGCGCATCACGCAGGTTGGCATGAGCCTTGGTACGCCCACCTACGTCGCGCCCGAACAGGCCTCCGGTGATCCGTCACTGGATCATCGCGCCGACTTGTATGCACTCGGCGTGGTGGCGTACGAAATGATCACGGGACATCCGCCGTTCTCAAGCCGCTCGCCGCAGGTCGTGCTTGAAGCGCATGCGAATCAGCAGCCGGAGCGCATCGCCTCGCGTCGACCCGACGTGCCACGACAGCTCGCCGCCATCGTCATGCGGTGTCTCGAGAAGCGTCCATCCGATCGGCCGAACACCGGTGAAGAGATCGTGCAGGCATTGAGTCTCTCGGGACCTCTCCGACATTCCGGCGGCGGACCCGTGATTGAAAAAATCGTCAACGCCCCGCTCTGGGTTCCGTGGGCCATTGCCGGTTTCAGCACACTCGTGGCCCTCGCGATGGCGGTGCTCTACGTGACGAGATAGCTGCGTTCATTCGGCGCTCGCCGTGCACCACCGCGGGCCGCGGACGACCGGGACCGGTCGATTCGAATATCCCGGGCGCCCGCATGGACGCCGCGATATCACGTGGTATGTTTTCGGCAGACTCCCGGCTTCGGTCCCGATCGCTCAGCGCCCCATGCCAGACCACACCACCTTGTCGCCCGATCGCCGTCCCCGCGATGACGAGATCGATGTCTTTGGCCTCACGCACATCGGTCTCGTGCGCCACATCAATCAGGACCATTTCCTGCTGGCCACGATCCATCGCCGGGTTGATGTGCTGCAGACGAGTCTTTCCGATTTCGCCCGGCTGGAAATGGCCGACGAACGACTGGCGTTTCTGGCCATGATCGGCGACGGCGTCGGCGGCGCCGTGGGCGGTGAGAAGGCCAGTGCGACGGCACTGGAGAACGCCATGCAGTATGTGAGCAGCAGCCTGCACTGCTATGACCGCGCGGAGACGTCGGACGACGGATTTGTCGAGCAGTTGCAGGTCGCGGCCATGAAGTGTCACGAAGCCGTCGTCGCTCGGGCCGCCGTTGAGGCCGACGGACGTACCATGGCGACCACGCTGACCCTGTTTCTCGGGGTATGGCCCTGGTACTATCTGTTGCAGGTGGGCGACTCGCGCTATTACCTGTATCGCGACGACATCCTCACTCAGGTCACACGCGATCAAACGCTGGCGCAGGATCTTGTCGACCAGGGAGTCTTCTCACGGGCGGTGGCCGCCAGTTCCCGACTGGCCAACGTTTTGTCCAGTTCCATCGGTGGCGAAACCACCACGCCCGTCGTGACGCGGCTGCGCGCCAGTTGGCGCAATGTGCACTTGCTCTGCAGCGACGGCCTCACCAAGCATGTACCCGACGACAAGATTGCCCAGCGACTGTCGGCGATGACGTCCGCACAGCAGGCCTGTGAGCAGTTGTTGCAGGACGCACTCGACGGTGGTGGAACCGACAATATCACTGTGGTTGTCGGACGGTTCATGCCGAAAGAATTGCCGACGTGAATGGCCGTGCCTGGCGCACCGTCCGAAACGGCGCACGCGCGCCCGCGTCTGTTGCGGTAATCGGTGTGGTGCTGGCGTGCAGCGGCGGCTCCTCGCCCACCCACCCGGTGCCGGCTGCGACACCGATCCTCACGAGTATTGCCGTCACGGCTACCAGTGCGACGGTGAGCGTTGGTGGCACACTGACATTGACCGCGACACCGCGCGACCAGCTGGGTCGTGTCATGACCGCGACCCTTACTTGGAGATCTGGCGCGACCGCCGTCGCCACAGTCTCGGCCTTCGGCATTGTTGCCGGCGTTGCCGCTGGCTCCGTGACGATTCAGGCCTCGGCCGGCAGTGTGAACGGCAGCATCGCCGTCACGGTGACTGGTCCGATTTCGTACGTGGCCGGGCAATCGTATTTTGGACGCAACGGCTACATCGAATACCTCGCCGGCAACGCGCCGGTGATTCTCACCGCGCCGCATGGCGGTGCCCTGCTGCCCGGCAGTATTCCCGATCGAACGGCCGGCGCCTGTGGCGGTGCGGCCACCACGGTCACGGATACGAATACGGGTGAGCTGGTGCGAGCCATGCAGCAGCGCTTTTTTGCGCGGTTCGGCACGTATCCGCACGTCATCATTGCGCTGCTTTCCCGACGCAAACTCGATCCGAATCGCGTGTCACCGGAGGCCGACTGTGGCAACGCCGACGCCGCCGCGGCCCTTGAAGACTGGCACGCGTTCATCAATACGGCCAAGAGCGCGGTGTTGCAGGCAACGGGCAAAGGCTGGTACATGGACATGCATGGACATGGCCATACCATTCAGCGACTCGAACTCGGGTATCTGCTGGCGGATGCTGACCTGAATCGCACCGATGGCGCGCTCGACGCGTCAACGTCGTTCGAGAACACCGCCAGTATCCGCACCCTGTCGCAATTCTCTCCCCTGTCATTCTCGGCGCTGCTGCGCGGATCAAACAGTCTGGGTACGCTGTACGCGAACAACGGGTTCCCTGCACTCCCCAGCGCGACAGATCCAAGCCCCAACGGTGCGGATTACTTCAACGGCGGCGACAACACGCTGCGCCACGCGTGTGGCAGCGGCGCCACCGCGCTGGGTGGCACAGCCAACGGCAACATTTGCGGCGTGCAAATCGAAACACATTTCAGCGGCCTGCGCGACAATGCCACCAATCGCGATCGGTTCGGCGAGGCCACGGCGATTGTATTGGAGCAGTACCTGAGAGTGCACTGGGGACTGGGAATAGCGCCACCGTGAGTGAGGCGCGGTTTACTTGAGCTGATCCAGTCCGCGCAGCAGTCGCGCAAAGAACCCGACGGCGCTCGCATAGTCCGTCACGGATACACGCTCGTTAAGTCCGTGAATGCGCGTGAAGTCGCCGTCTCCCAGCGGAATCGGCAGAAACCGGTACACGTTGGCCGAATGCGGGCCCCAGTATTTTGCATCGGTGCCGCCGACGACCAGACACGGCAGTACCGGCATCGATTCGCCCGGTGCCATGGCGCGAACCGTGGACTCAATCAAGCGGTAGGGAAGAGGGGCTGGAGATTGATCGCGCCTCGCGCAACCTTGTCGCATGCCCGATTCCCCGCTCACTGGCGATATCTCGCCCGAAGAATTTCGCGCTGCGGCCCACGCCGCTGTGGACTGGATAGCCGACTACCTTGAGCACCCCGAACGGTATCCGGTGAAGAGCCGAGCGGGATCAGGCGACATCCGGAACGCGCTGCCAGCGTCGCCACCCAAAAACGGCGAAACGCTGGAGGCGATGCTCAACGACTTCCATCGCACGATAGTGCCGGGCATCACGCACTGGAATCACCCGTCGTTCTTCGCCTACTTCGCCAACTCGGCGTCGTATCCGGGAATTCTTGGCGAATTGCTGGCAGCGGGTCTGAACGCCAACGGTATGCTGTGGGTGACAAGTCCTGCCGTCACCGAGCTCGAATTGGTGACGCTGGACTGGCTGCGGCAACTCATGGGACTCGGCCACGGATGGTTTGGTCAGATCACCGATACGGCCTCCGTGAGTACGTTCTATGCGTTGGCAGCGGCGCGTGAAGCCGCAGGGCGCGATATCCGCGCGCGCGGCATGGCGGCGCGCACCGACCTGCCGGTGCTGCGTGTGTATTGCTCCGAACACGCGCACTCGTCAATCGACAAGGCTGTCATTGCGTTGGGACTGGGGCACGACAACCTGGTCAAGATTTCGGCGGATGACCAGTTTCGTATGCGCCCCGACGCGCTCGAGGCCGCGCTGCGAGCCGATGTCGCCGCTGGATATCAGCCGATTGCCGTGGTGCCGTGTGTCGGTACGACCAGCACCACCAGCATCGATCCGGTACCGGAGATCGTGCGCGTCGCGAAGGCGTTCGGCTGTTGGGTTCATGTCGACGCGGCGTATGCAGGTCCTGCGGCCATCGTGCCCGAGTTGCGCTATTTGATGGACGGCGTGGACGGCGCCGATTCCCTGGTGGTGAATCCGCACAAGTGGTTGTTCACCCCCATGGATTGCTCCGTGCTGTATACCAAGCGACCCGACGCGTTGCGTCAGGCGCTGGCGCTGTTGCCTGAGTATCTGGTCACCACGGGGCAAGACGATGTGGTGAACTTGATGGACTACGGGATTCAGCTGGGTCGGCGCTTTCGGTCACTCAAGCTGTGGATGGTGCTGCGCGCATATGGCGCCGACGGGTTGGCCGAGCGTATTCGGTTTCACTGCGAACTGGCGCGTGAGTTCGCGGGCATGGTGCACTTTGAAGGCGGCTGGGAACTGACAGCGCCGGTGCCGTTGTCACTGGTATGCTTTCGCTACGCGCCGGACGGGGTGAGCGAAGAGGACCTCGCGCGCATCAATGCGGCGATCATGGAACGCGTGAATGCCGGTGGCACTGCGTACCTGTCGCACACAAAGCTCAACGGGAAGTACACGCTGCGATTGGCGATCGGGAACATCCGCACGGACCGCGTGCACATCGAGTCGGTGTGGCGTGAGCTGCGGAAGGCAGCGACCGCGGGGGGTGGCGCGAAGGAGTGAGTGGCTTTTTCACCACATTCTTCCCGAATTAATCCCGAAGCTTTAGAATTATCCATTCGGGGAATCCTTGATCGACTTTAGCTAACTCATGCTCTCTTCCATCGAAATTTGCGCTGGTGCCGGTGGGCAGGCGCTCGGACTTGAGCGTGCGGGCTTCGACCATGCTTTGGTAGCAGAAATCGACGCGGCAGCGGCGAGCACCCTTCGCACGAACCGACCTTTATGGGACGTCAGGACACTCGATGTACGTGGGCTGAGCGGTCGTGACTTTCGGGGCGTCGACCTGTTCGCTGGTGGTGTGCCCTGCCCGCCGTTCAGCATCGCGGGGAAGCAATTGGGAAGTGACGACGAACGTGATCTCTTTCCCACCGCGCTACGCCTTGTGGAGGAGGCTCGGCCACGCGCAGTCCTCCTCGAGAATGTGCCAGGACTGGCAAGTGCGCGGTTCGCAGATTACCGGAGAAACCTCTGCGTTCGCCTTGTCAGCATGGGATACGAAGTGCACATGCAGGTCTTGAACGCGAGTCATTTTGGCGTTCCGCAGCTTCGGCCAAGATTTGTACTCGTTGCATTGAGGCCTGTAGCGTCGCGACGCTTCCGCTGGCCGTCACCGACGGGAGCCGCAGTATTCGTAGGTCCAACCATTGGAGATCTGATGGCCTCAAACGGCTGGCGGGGGGCAACGAGATGGGTTCAACGTGCCGCTGGAATTGCGCCGACCCTCGTTGGCGGCTCGAAGAAACATGGTGGGCCAGACCTTGGGCCCACGCGCTCTCGACTTGCTTGGCTGGGGCTCGGGGTCGACGGTCGCGGTGTCGCCGACTCCGCGCCAGCGTCTGAATTCGCAATAGACGGCAATCCGCGATTGACCGTGAGGATGGGAGCTCGCATTCAGGGCTTCCCCGACACATGGCAGCTCGTGGGGAAAAAAACTGCGTCTTGGCGGCAAGTCGGAAATGCGTTTCCACCACCTGTTGCGCATGCCGTAGGAGTGCAAATCATGAACGCGGTGTTGGGACTCGCCGATGTATTGGAGCCAGAGCAGACAGCACTCGAATTGACCTTAGTGGCTGTATGAGCGAACGAGCGCTTCTGTCGCTGGCGCGTAGCACTATGCATGTCGCACTCCTTCGCGAAGTGCTGGTGAGAAGCGTTGGCGGCATTCCGAGCAATGCTGACAAGGACAACACACTAAGCTGCGAACTCGCCAATGGTATTCTGGAGGCAATCGGGCACTCAAAGGCCGACGACCGTCTCGCCGGGCAAATGTCGGGCAGCGTATTTGAACAAGTCGTCCATGGCTTTCTGCTCACTACGTTTCCGGCACTTTCTCACCTCCGACCTGGACGTTGGGAAGTGAGGCAGCTTTCGCCTACACGTGCGCGTTCACGAAGCGTCGTTCGGGAGACTCCGGCCCCGCGAGGCATTTCTCAGTTCGAGCAGTACGCCCACCTACACGATCTCGAGCTCGCGACGCGTGCATCGAGATCTCTGGCCGCTATTCTTGGGAACGACTACCTGATCACTCCGGATATCGTGGTGCTGCGAGAACCAGAGTCCGATGAGGTGATAAACTCTCAGGGTATCATCGTGGACGATACGGTGGCATTGCGCGCGAGCCTTCGTGCGGGAAATTCGACACTTCGGATTCTTCATGCGAGCGTCTCCTGCAAATGGACCCTTCGCAGTGATCGCGCTCAGAACGCGCGGTCCGAAGCGTTGAATTTGATTCGAAATCGCAAAGGGCGGCTTCCACATATTGTCGTTGTGACGGCCGAACCGCTCCCTAGCCGTCTGGCGTCCCTCGCGCTTGGAACGGGCGATATCGACTGCGTCTATCATTTTGCGTTGCCCGAGCTGCAGGCTGCTGTCAACAGGGGAACGCACGAGGACGCGAAGGACATGCTCGCCATCATGGTCGAGGGCAAACGTATTCGCGACATCGGCGACCTACCACTCGACCTCGCTATTTGAATCGAAATAGGGGTGATTCAGTGGCGCAATCGATATGCCACCATGGCGCTGTGCACTTCACGACGCGCTCGCTGCGCTGAATCTGTTGGGGCTTGGTTCGACCACCCCTGCGCGATCGGTACCAAAACGCGGTCGCGGCGCCACATTAGCAACATGCTCACACCTTGGTCGCAGGTCTACGTGCCGCTGGGCAGTCTCCTCTCCTCGGCACTGGTCGCCGCAATCCCGGTCGTCGTGCTGCTTGGCCTGCTCGGCCTCTGGCACGTCCGCGCCCATCTGGCGGCACTGGCCGGGCTTGGCGCTGCCATGGCGGTGGCGATCGCCGTGTTCGGCATGCCACTGCCACTGGCCATTGCCGCCGTTGGCAATGGCGCGCTGTACGGATTGTTTCCCATCGGCTGGATCGTGCTCAACGCGATCTTTGTCTTCCGCGTCACCGTGGAAACTGGCACGTTCGATACCGTGCGTCATTCCGTCGTCGGCATTGCGGACGATCGGCGCATTCAGGCATTGCTCATTGCCTTCTGTTTCGGCGCGTTCGTCGAAGGCGCCGCCGGGTTTGGCACGCCAGTTGCCATCTCCGCCGCGATGCTCATCGGTCTCGGATTCAAGCCATTGCCTGCCGCCGGACTTTCGTTGATTGGCAACACCGCCCCGGTCGCCTTCGGTGCACTCGGCACGCCCATCATCGCGTTGGCTGGCGTTACGCATCTGCCGCTCAACGAACTCAGTGCGATGGTTGGCAAACAACTGCCGTTGTTCGCCATGATCATTCCCTTCTGGTTGATCTGGGTGATGGCCGGCTGGCGCGCCATGAAGGACGTGTGGCCGGCGTGTCTCGTCGCTGGTGTGAGTTTTGGCGTGATGCAATACGTCATCAGCAATCACTTCGGACCCACACTCGTCGACATCGGTGCGTCGCTGGTGTCCATTGTGTCGCTGCTGTGCCTGTTGCGATTCTGGCGTCCGCGCAGCGTTTGGCGCTTTCCCGGTGAACCGTCGACGGCCGCAAGCGCGAGCGCGTCATCACCCGGCGCGGAATATTCGCCACAGCAGGTCCTTCGGGCGTGGATGCCGTGGGGCATTCTGTCGATCCTGCTGTTCACGTGGGGATTCCCCAGCGTGAAAGCGTGGTTGAACGCACAGTCCATCGTGACGTTCACGGTGCCGTATCTCCATCAGGCCGTTCTGCGCGTGCCGCCGGTCGTGGCCGTCGCGAAGGCCGAAGACGCCATCTTTACGCTCAACTGGCTGTCAGCAAGTGGCAGCGCACTGTTGCTGACGGGCGCACTGTCGGGCGCACTGCTGGGCATGGGCCCGAAGGCCCTCGCGCGCACGTACTGGCAAACGCTGCTCACAGTGCGCGCCTCGCTCGTGACGATCGCGGCGATGATGGCGTTGGGCTTTGTGACGCGATTCGGTGGACTGGACGCGACCATGGGATTGGCCTTCGCGCAAACCGGCGTCCTGTTCGCGTTTTTCTCGCCGCTGCTGGGGTGGTTGGGCGTCGCGCTCACCGGCAGCGACACGTCATCGAATGTGCTGTTCGGCAATCTTCAACAGATTTCGGCGAATCAGGTTGGTGTGTCGCCATTGCTCGCCGCAGCGGCGAACAGTTCGGGCGGTGTGATGGGGAAAATGATAGACGCGCAAAGCATTGTGGTAGCTGGCGTCGCCACGGGCCAGCAGGGCCAGGAGGGAGAGATTTTGCGGTACGTGTTCTGGCACAGCCTGGCGTTGGCGTGCCTGGTGGGGGTCGAAGTGTTCATCATGTCGCGGATCTGATGGTCCTTCGCGTGATTGTGAGGTTGCTTCATGCATTCCATTATTTGGAATTCACTAGTGCTTCGTTAATACTTAGTTATGCTTTAAGTAAGCCACTAGATTCACGACGAATGAGTGACTAACTTATTCAGGAATATCATGTTCTGCAGAAACTAAGCTAGCCATTAACATAGTCACTCACATAGCCACTGGCAGGATAGCTAGATTAACGGCTAACCAGACAGGACCCGATCGAATGACCGACGACGAACTCCGAGAACTCATCGGCGCCATGCGCAACGTCGGCACCGATCTCCGCCATGTCGAAGCCAAGCGTGCCAGCACGCAGCTCCCGCGAAGGCTGTGG
>JANMRE010000704.1:0-2439 GCA_031370885.1 Gemmatimonadaceae bacterium | reverse complement strand
CACCTTTGGTTTTCACACGACGTCGGTCATGTCGGCCGGTCGGATTTTTCATAAGCGCCACTTCGTGACACTCTGGGACTGTCTTGGCACCATGTGCGCCGCCGATGTTGGCAAAACCCAGTGGGCGATCATCGAAGGCACGTAGTCCTCTTCCTCCGGGCGTACGCGGAATGCGAATTCGCGTGAGCGATGTCCTCGATCTGCTGGCCACAGGGATGTCAGCGGAGCAGGTCGTTGCCGAGTTGCCCGACCTTGACCAGGCGGACGTGGCCGCGTGCCTGCGATTCGCGAGTCGTCGTCTGGATCATCCCGTCCTCGCGGCGTAGGGCGTGCGCCTCTGGATTGACGCACAACTTGCGCCGGCATTCAGCCCGCGCACCCCAACCGGCTATGCATGCAACTCACAGCACTGGATACGTCGCAGACCATCAAGGACATGGACATTCCCGGATTTCGACTGCACGCCCTTAAAAGGACCCGAGCGCGGGCGATGGTCGATTGCGGTGAACGGCAACTGGCGTGTCACCTTCGAGTTTCGCGATGGACATGCCTACATCATCGACAACGAGGATTATCACTGATGCGCATGCACAATCCGCCACATCCTGGCGCGTTTCTCGCTGAGGTCTATCTCGAGCCGCATGGCCTGAGCGGACGTGAACTCGCTGCCAATCTCGGTGTAGCCGCGTCAACGCTCAATCGCATACTGCGCGGCCTGAGCGGCATTAGCCCGGACATGGCGTTGCGTCTTTCCATCGCGGTGGGACGTTCGCCGGAAAGTTGGCTGGCGATGCAAGACAACTATGATCTCTGGCAGGCGAAACAACAATCCGATCTGCGAAAGGTCAGACGCATGCGGTTCACGTCAACGTGAACCACCTGCGCGACTACTGCGTCACGCCCATGGCCGCTAGATTTGACAGATGATGCCGCCAACAACTATTCAACAGCACGCATGGATGGCGCAGTGGCGCTCGGCCGCCGTGGAGCTCGCGCGAGTGGGACAGGAGGAGCTGAGTGTCATTGACCTGTGGCGCGCGGCGGCCGATCTCGAGGACGCCTGCGTGGAATCGGCGCGCGCCGACCAAATGGCATCGCGATCGTCAGGCTTGATCGACCAACAGCGCTGGCTGCATCGACGCGCGCGCGCGTGAACACGCTGTTCCAGGCGGGCGCACGCCTGCAGCAGATATTCGAACGCCACGAGTGGAAGTTCTGCTTCATTGGCGGCGTCGCCAATTTTCGCTGGGGAACCGGTCCCTTCCCCCACGCGCGACCGTAGCTGGCGTGCGCCTTCCGTCATTTGTAGCCTCGAGTTCGCGATGACCGACCTCCGCGCGCAGCTTCAAACCACCCTTGGGCCCGGCTACACGCTCGAGCGCGAGCTCGGGGGCGGCGGCATGTCGCGCGTGTTCGTGGCGCACGAAAACGCACTGGGTCGCACGGTCGTGGTGAAAGTGATCGCACCCGAGTTGGCCGAGGGCGTGAGTGCCGAACGCTTCGCGCGTGAAGTGAAATTGGCCGCGCGATTGCAGCAGGCGAATATCGTGCCTGTGCTCAGTACGGGCAGCTCGGGATCGCTGCCGTATTACACCATGCCGTTCGTGACCGGCGAATCGCTGCGCGCGCGGCTGGCCAGCGGCACCAGGCTCACGGTGCCGCAAGCGGTCAGCATTTTGCGCGACGTGGCCCGCGCGCTGTCGTACGCGCATGGCCAAGGCGTGGTGCATCGTGATATCAAGCCGGAGAACATCCTGTTGTCGGGCGGTACAGCGGTGGTCACCGACTTTGGTATTGCCAAAGCGCTGAGTGCGTCGCGCACCCAGGACAGCCACGCCAGTGCCGCTGCGAGCACATCACTGACGCAGGCGGGTGGCTCGATTGGCACGCCGGCCTACATGGCGCCCGAGCAGGCGGTGGGCGCCGACGTAGATCATCGTGCCGACCTCTATGCCTGGGGCGTGGTCGCGTACGAACTGCTGGCCGGTGCGCATCCATTCGCCGCGAAAGCGAACAGCGCGCAGATGATTGCCGCGCATCTGTCAGAAACACCGGCATCGCTCACGCCGCGGAACGCCGACGTGTCGGCGTCGCTCAACGATCTCGTGCTGCGGTGTTTGGCCAAGGACGCCGCGCATCGTCCGGCGAACGCGGAAGAGGTGCTGCAGTCGCTCGAGAGTGTGGCGACGCCGAGTGGGGTCACGGGCACGGGTGCGCGCGGTGCCATGCCGGTGTCGAGCGGCGGGCGACGGAATGCGATGATGCTGGCCGGGGGTGTGCTGGTCGTCGCGGCCATCATCGCCGTTGCATTCAAGAGCGGGAGCTTCGGCGCAGCGTCCTCGACAGGCACATCGGCCATTGGCGCGAGTACCGCGGCCGCGCCGGCGGTGAATCGCTCGATTGCCGTGCTGCCACTGGCCAACCTGAGCGGGGACAAGG
>JANMRE010000631.1:0-14145 GCA_031370885.1 Gemmatimonadaceae bacterium | reverse complement strand
GGCCAACATAGCACCGACGCGTCAGCGGATCGTCACCGATTCATTGCGGCAGCGAGCAAGACATTGCGCTGGTGGTCTCCCTTCTCCCGTCTCCTGTCTACCTTTCTCCCCATGTCACTTCCGGAAAAGATCTCGACCGCGCTGGCGGGTGTGGTGGCCGCTGAAATGGTGCGCGATATCGCCACCACCACCGATGGCAAGGTTCGGCTTACGCTGTTGCTGGGCGCTGCCGATGACGCCACGCTCGTGCGTGCCGTGCGCCAAGCCATCGAAGCCATTCCCGGCGTCATCGACGTGCGCATCGACGTGCGCGATCCCCGTCAGGCCCATGCCGCGCCTACCCCGGCGCGCCAGGGAAACACGCAGGGGCCCGATGCAGCGCAGCCCGTTGCGCCCTCTTCCAGTGGTGCCCGCAAGCCGCTGCCCGTAATGGAGGCCCCCGCCGCGCGAAAGGCGCCACCGAAGGTGCCTGAGCCGGTGCCGTATCCGAATCTGGGCCGGATCATCGCGGTCTCGTCGGGCAAGGGCGGCGTCGGCAAGAGTACGGTCGCTGTGAATCTCGCCCTCAGTCTCGCCAAATTGGGCAAACGCGTTGGTATCATGGACGCCGATATCTATGGACCCAACCTGCCGCTCATGCTTGGCGTCGATGCGGCGCCCGCCGTGCGCGACGAGAAGATCATTCCGCTGGAAGCATTCGGTGTGAAAGTCATCTCCATTGGCTTTCTGATCGAAAAAGATCAGCCGGCCATCTGGCGCGGTCCTATCGTCATGAAGATCATCACGCAATTTTTGCGCGATGTGGCGTGGGGACAGTTGGACTATTTTCTGGTGGACATGCCGCCAGGAACCGGCGATGCGCAGCTCTCGCTGGTGCAAGCCACTCATGTGCATGGCGCCGTCATCGTCACCACGCCGCAGCAGGTTGCCGTGGGCGATGCGCTGCGCGGGGTGAAGATGTTCGAACGTACGGCCGTGCCGGTGCTTGGCATCGTTGAGAACATGTCGTACTTCGAGAATCCCGAAACGGGCAAGCCCATCGCCGTGTTCGGGACTGGTGGTGGCGCGCGACTGGCGAAGGAATGCGACCTGCCGCTGCTGGGGCAGGTTCCGCTCGATCCGCGCATTCAGGAAGGCGGCGACAGTGGTCGTCCCATCGTGGTTGCTGAGCCTGGGTCGAAAGCGGCGCGAGAAATGGAACACATCGCGCAGCGCGTGATCGAGCGCATGGACGAGCGGTACCCCAGCTGAGCCACGAACCGCATGCACCGGTAGGCGCGCTCGTCAGTGAGCCGTTGCCGCAGACGATTCGCCGCGTCGCGCTCCCCGCGATCGCGGCGAATCTGTTGATGACGACGTTTCACACGGTCGACACGTTCTGGATTGGCCGGTATCTGGGCGCCGATTCACTTGCTGCGGTGACCGGCAGCATCTTCTGGATCTGGTTGGTCATTTCGATCGGTGAGATGGTCAGCATTGGCGTCGACGCGATTGCGGCGCGACGCCACGGTGAGCGGCGTCCGCGCGAAGCCGCTCATGCCGTGGGCGATGGTGTCGTGTTTGGCGCTGCGCTGGGGGGCACGATCGCGTTGCTATCGCCGTTCGTGATGACGTTGCTGTTTGCGATCATGCAAACGAATGTGGCGGTCACCGACATCGGCGAGCGATATCTCGGCGCCTACCTGTTGGGCATGCCGCTGATCTTCGCGTTCTTTGCCGTCGATGCCGCATTCCGTGCAGCGGGCGACACGCGAACGCCGTTGTACATCCTGCTGTTCACGACGGCGATGGGCCTCCTGCTTGATCCGCTGCTGATCCTTGGTGGGGGTCCGGTTCGGGCAATGGGCGTGCGCGGTGCGGCGCTGGCTACCATTGTGCCGCGCGGTGTGGCGTGCGTGCTGGGCGTGTGGCTGTTGCGTCGTCGCCGGATGATGACGTTCGGCGCGCCGCGTCCGGCGGTATGGTCGCAGATCGCGCGCATCGGTGCACCGGCAGCGACAACTGGTGTGGTGTTCAGTTTCATCTATGTGTTGCTGACGCGCACCACCACGCAGTTCGGCACACCGGCGCTGGCGGCGCTTGGGTTGGGTTTTCGCGTCGAGAGCATCGTGTATGTCGTGTCGGTCGGTGCTGGCGCAGCGGTGGCGGCGATCGTCGGACAAAGTCTTGGTGCGTGCGATGCAGAGCGTGCGCGCAAGGCGGGATGGAGCGCGGTGCGACTGGTGAGCACGATTGGCGCGGTCATGGCGCTCATCACCGTGCTGGTTCCCGAGCAGTTGGCGTCGTTGTTCACCACGGATGCCGCGGTGATCGCCGAGGCCGTACGGTATCTGCGCATAGCGGCGTTCTCGCAGCTGTTTCTTGGTGCCGAGGTGGTGTTGGAGAGTGCGATGGGAGGGGCAGGGTGGACATTGCCACCGATGATCGGGAGCACGGCGATCACGGCGCTGCGGATTCCGGTGGGTGCGTGGGCAGCTACGCAGTTTGGTACGACAGGATTGTGGTGGACATTGGCGTTGACGGCGGCCGCACGTGGCGTGTTGATGGCGGGGTTGTGGGCGAGCGGGCGGTGGCGGCGCGTGAAGGTATAGCTGGCAGCCCGGGTCACTTCACGACACGTTTGAGCAATGCCCGCGCCCGCGATCACACTGCTCACCGACTTTGGCACGGCTGATGGCTACGTCGCCGAGGTGAAAGGCGTCCTCACGTCGCACGCACCGGGCGTGCCACTGCTCGACATGTCTCACGACGTGTCGCCGCAGGATGTCGAGCACGCGCGGCTCACGGTCGCGCGCTATTGGCGGCGATTCCCGGTGGGCACGGTACACCTCGTTGTCGTCGATCCGGGCGTTGGCACCTCACGCGAGGCGATCGCGGTGCAGAGCGACGGACGCTTTCTCGTAGGTCCCGACAACGGCGTGCTGTCGCCGGCGCTCTTTGCGCTCGATACGCGCGTCATCGCGCTGCCAATCGATCCGAACGCATCACCAACGTTTCATGGCCGCGATGTGTTTGCACCGGCCGCCGCGCAGCTCGCGTTGGGTGCGGATCTCAGTGATCTGGGCGACCCGCATCTGGATCCCACACGATTGCGCACGCCGCAGCCGCGACGACAATCCGACGGCTCGCTCGAGGGTGAAGTGCTCACCATAGATCGCTTTGGCAACGCGATCACGAACCTCGTCGCGCGCCGTGCCGTGCGTGTGACGATCGGCGGACGCCAAATGCGCATCGTACGCACGTACGGTGAGGCGGCGCCCGGCGAGTTGGTCGCTCTGGTGGGTTCGAGCGGCTTCATCGAGATTGCGGTTCGGGAGGGAAACGCGGCCGCGGAGTTTCCGGTCCGGCGGGGTCAGCGGGTCTCCTTGGGTTGATGCGCAGGATTCAGGCTCTCCGTGCAACAGGAGGATGCGTTGACATCACCGCCAACGTGTAGCATCATGACATGCGGACCACCATCGATCTCGACGACGTCCTGCTGACGCGCCTTCGCGACGAAGCCCATCGTGAGGGGGTCTCATTCCGAGCGCTGCTGCATCGCGTGATTCTGCGCGGGTTGGAACCAGGGGCGCAGGTCAAGCAGGTCGAGTATAAAGCGCCGAGTTTCAATATGGGCGAGGTGCGCGAAGGCTTCGATCTGGTGAAGGCGCGTTGGATCGCCGCCGACCTTGAGGACGAAGAAATCATTCGCAAGATGAACGAAGGACGCTGACGGTTGACTTCGGCGTTGTCTGTGAGTCGTTCAATCGGTGTCGTGGACGAGTGGCTGGAGAATCGTCTCGTCTCTGTGGTGGAGCCAGCTGCGGGTCACTGGTCGATCATGCGTGAACTCCTGCTCGAAGCGGGGCGTGGAGCGAATCTCACGACGGACGCACACCTCGCGGCACTCTGCATCGAGCGCGGCGCCACACTCCACTCTGCCGACGACGACTTGCGCTTTCGTGGACTCCGCTGGGTGAATCCGCTGCGCGCGGGCTAACGCGCTGCTTGGCGCGTTCGATTCACGCGAACGGTATTCCGGCGCGACGCATGCATCACAGTCTTGGAGCTACAACTCGCCGACTGATGGTGATCCCGCCGCCGACGCATTACTGGCCACCGGCCGTCGCGCCGCCACCACGCCTTGCACTGGCGTTGGTGTCTGCCATGACGGTGCCGCGGCGATCTCAGTCAAGGTGGTATCCATGCGAATCTTCATGATGCCGCCGCGTGAGGTCACCACGGCGCCCAGTCCCACGGTCGCCACCGCCCACGTGAAGCTCAAGGCAATCAGGCGCGACACAAGGCCGACGATCGGCACCGACGACACAAGCGATGTACCAAGCCACACCACACTCAGCGCAGCAAGTCCGACGATCAGGCCGCGCAGGGCGGCAGCACGGGTGCCCGTTCCGCTGCCACGTCCAACCAAGGCACGCCCGATGACCATCGACACGGCCAGTATTCCCAGAGTGAACGCGCCCCCGTAGGCCAGCGCCCATGCCAGCACTACGATCGGAACGGCCAGAATGCCGTTGATCGTGAGCACGCAGCCCACCACAAGCACGGCCAGCAAAGGGATGGCCAGGGCCTGCCACAACAGCCCGACCCAAAAGCTGCCGCCGATATCGCGCGCGGCGGCCTTGGCAACAGCCATCAGTGAGTCTTCGGCGGTGGTCAACACGATCAATCCGATAACCAGACCGATTCCAAAGATTCCTGCGACCGCCAGAGGACCCGAGTTGGCCAGTGAGAGCATGGCCGTCAACCCTTAGCGCGCGCCGCGGGAGGCCGTGGCCAAGGCGCGGAGTGCGACGACACCCAAGCCCGCCACTGCGACGAATCCGCCCATGAACAGTGCGATCATCTCCGGCGTGCTGGTCTGGATGGCATTTAAGCCCGGCTGACCAAGCAGCGTGCTGGTCAAGTCAGCGGTTGCAAGGCTCACTTTTTCTCCGAATTGTTCGAGCCCTAGCGTAGTCATGAAAATGGCCATGTCCGCCCGAGCCAACGCCCACGTTCCGGCCGCCGTGATCAAGCCACCGGAAATCGCGACGGCCACGCCAGCCGCCAGACGACGAGGACGCGTGGCAGGGACAAACTGGCGGGCCGAATTGAGGGCAGCGGCGTGCCACGGTTCGAATACCTGAACCTGACCCATGACGCGATCGGAAAATGCCGAGGAGGGGGCGAAGTCGGGTAAGGTATCGAGCGCCATCATAAGCTCGCGCGCCTTATCCAACTCTGCGACGCACGACGCACACTGTCGGACGTGGGCCCGAAGGGGCGCAACGCCGAAGCCTTCCTCGCCATCCAGGAGAAGCTCGATTTCGTCAGGACGCAGGTGTCGTTCTTGCATGGTGCCTCCACGGGGGCCTACGCGGCCGTTCCGAGGCGAGTTTCAGGGTGATTTGAGAAAGAATTCTGAAGCGCAGATCGGGTGATTCCGGTCACGCGCGCAGTGGCTCGAGGGATTGCCGAAGCTCATGGCGCGCCCGGTGGATGTAGGTCTTGACGGTGCCCAGCGGCAGGTCCAGTGTGGCGGCGATTTCCTCGTACGCACGGCCCTCTACATGACGCAGCATGATGCAGGCGCGATACTCCGGGCGGAGCTTGGCGATGGCCACTTCGATGGCAGATCCAAGCTCCTTGGCTTCCATCTCGTCCAGTGCGCTCTCTTGCTCCGACTGCAGATTGAGCGTCGTCGCCTCGACCTCCGCGGCCGACGATGCATGGGGCGATCCGTCCATGCTGATGGTTTCAATGCGCCGCCGACGCAGGTGATCGATCGCGACGTTATTGGCGATCTTGAACAACCAGCTGGAGAACTTGAACTCGGGGCTGTAGCGATCGATGTGGTTGAGGACCTTGATGAACGCGTCCTGCGACAGGTCCTCCGCCAATTCGCGATCGCGGACCATGCGGAAGACGAGCGAAAACACCGGTCGCTCGTAGCGGCGCACGAGCTCGCGGAACGCGAGTTCGCGCCCCTGCTGGGCGAGACGAACGACGTCGGCGTCTGGAAGTGCGGCCAGCTCGTCGGAGGTCATCATGCGGTGTGAGAAGCTAGTCCCGCGTGCGGCTTGGGACCATACCAAGGCCCAATCGCGTTAATCGTCGTGTTCCCGTTCGCAGGGACCGCTTGCTGGTCTTCCTCCGTGCCGAGATGTTTCGTGATGCCTGTAACTGCCAACAACCGCACCGCGTCCGCGCCCCTCGCCCCGTCGCGCGCGGCGTCCAGTGCGATAGCCGCCGGTGCGGCGCGCGGAGACGGCAAGCGCGAATACGTTCAGCAGATGTTCTCGGACATCGCTCCGCGCTATGATCTGCTCAACCACATCCTTTCGCTCAACATCGATCGGGCGTGGCGCGTGAAGGCGTTGCGCGCGCTCGGTTGGAAAGACCGACCCCAGGGGACGTATCTCGACCTGTGCGCCGGCACGCTCGACGTGGGCGCACTGCTCACGCGTCAGGATGGCTTCGGTGGATTCGTGGTTGGCGCCGACTTTGCCGTGCCGATGCTGCGGCAGGGCAACGGCAAGGCGGCGCGCACTGTGCTGGCCCCGGTTGGTGCCGACGCTCTTGCCCTGCCGCTCGCCGACGCCAGCGTAGACGGCGCCATCGTGGCGTTCGGGATTCGCAATGTGGCCGACCTCGACGCCGGTCTGCGCGAAGTGCAACGTGTGGTGCGCCCCGAGGGCCGCTTCGTGATTCTCGAATTCTCCACGCCATCGAACGCCATCGTGCGCGCCGGCTACCACGCGTATTTCCACCACGTGTTGCCGCGCATTGGGCGTCTCGTAAGCGGTCATCGCTCAGCGTACACCTATCTGCCCATGTCCGTCGCCCAGTTTCCGACTGGTGATGAACTCGCCGAGCGCATGCGTTGCGCCGGTTTCACGACCGTCACCTGGCAGCCACTCACGCTTGGCATTGCGGCCATTCATGTGGGACAGCGCTGATCAGTGGAAAGACGGGAGAAGGGAGATTGAAGAAGGGAGACATCCGGCCAACTGGCCGTCTCCCGTCTCCCGTCTCCCGTCTCCCGTCTCCCGTCTCCCGTCAATCCAATCCCCATCGCTCCCTGATGCCCCTCAACACCCTCTCGGAATTCATCGAAGCGATCGATCGCGCCGGCGAGTTGCACCGCATTGCGACGCCGGTCAACGTCCATCTCGAAATCACCGAGATCGCCGATCGCATCTCCAAGCGGCCCGATGGCGGTCAGGCGCTGTTGTTCGAGCATCCCGTACGGCGTGATGGCACGAAGTCACCGTATCCGGTGGCGATCAATCTGTTCGGTTCCATGCGGCGCATGGCGTTGGCGCTGGGCGTGGATGATCTCGATGCCATCGGTACGCGCATTACACAACTCATGGATCTCAAGGTGCCCGATGGGTTTCTGGGCAAGCTGTCATTGCTGCCGCGCCTGCTGGAGATTTCGAAGTTTCCGCCGCGCATGAAGAGCGGCACGCCCGCCTGTCAGGAAATCGTTTGGCGTGGTGACGACATCAATCTCGACGCGTTGCCGGTGCTGCAGTGCTGGCCCGAAGACGGCGGTCCATTCCTCACCATGACGGCGGTTATTTCGAAAGACCCCGTGCGCGGTATCCGCAACGTGGGCATGTATCGTGTGCAGCAGTTGGACAAGACGAGTGTCGCGATGCACTGGCAGCGCCACAAGACGGGCGCCGACCACATGAGACAGATGGCCGAGCGCGGTGAGAAGATGCCGGTCTGCATCGTGATTGGCTGTGATCCGGCCAGTATGTACGCGGCCAGTGCACCACTGCCGCCCAACATCGACGAGTTCCTGTTCGCCGGTTTCCTGCGACGTGATCCCGTGCGGTTGGCAAAGGCCGTGAGCTGCGAGCTCGATGTGCCGGCCGATGCAGAGTTCGTGATCGAGGGTTATATCGATCCTGCGGAGCCGTTGGTTGTGGAGGGGCCGTTTGGCGATCACACCGGATTCTATTCCGAGGCCGATCTGTACCCCAGAGTGCATGTGACTGCGGTAACGATGCGTCAGAATCCGGTGTACGTGACCACGATCGTGGGACGGCCGCCCATGGAGGACTTCTATCTTGGGCATGCTACCGAACGCATTTTTCTACCGCTGCTCAAGCTCACGACACCGGAAATTGTGGACTACCACATGCCGGCCGAGGGTGGGTTTCACAATCTGGTGTTTGTGTCGATCGACAAGAAGTATCCGGGCCATGCCGACAAGGTGATGCACGCGTTGTGGGGACAGGGACTCATGTCGCTGGCCAAGGTTTTGGTGGTTGTCGACAAGGAAGTCAACGTGCGCAATCCCGTGGAGGCGTGGTGGGCAGCACTCAACAACATGGACCCCGAGCGCGATGTGCGATTCACCATGGGGCCGGTGGACGTGCTCGATCACGCCAGTCGAGCGTTCACGTACGGCAGCAAGATGGGCATTGATGCCACGCGCAAGTGGTCTGAGGAAGGATTCACCCGCTCCTGGCCCAGAGTGATCAGTATGGATGACGCGACCAAGACGCGCGTGGACGCGATGTGGAGCACGCTGGGGCTGCCCCCCATGGGGCATTCATGACCAATGTCGCCCCGCAAGTGAACGCACCGCGCACGCCGCCACAGGGTGCGCGTGACGGACAGCTCATCGAGGGCTCGTCGTTGGCGGTGCGGTTGGCGAATTTCGTGAAATTGCCGCACACCGTATTCGCGATGCCGTTTGCACTGGTGGGTCTGCTGTTTGCCAGTGCCCTGGTTCCGATTTCCGGTCGGGTGATTGGCTGGGTGCTGGTGGCGTTCACCGCCGCGCGCTTTGCCGCGATGGGATTCAATCGCATCGTCGATCGCGACGTGGATGCGGCAAACCCACGCACTGCGAATCGTGAACTGCCGCGCGGCGTACTCTCGCTGGGACAGGCCAAGGCGTCGGTCATCGTGGCATCGCTGTTGTTCGTGTACGCGTCGTATCAGCTGAACACGCTCTGCGCGCTGCTGTCACCGGTCGCCTTGCTCTGGGTGCTGACGTACAGCTACACGAAGCGATTCACCCGGTGGTCGCACCTGTGGTTGGGACTTGGACTCAGTATCGCCCCGGTGGGCGGCTATCTCGCTGTGACCGGTGCGTGGAGCGAGCCGTGGTGGCAGTTGTGTGCCTTCGCGATGGTGGTGGTCACGTGGAGCGCTGGCTTCGACATGCTGTACGCACTGCAGGATGCCGAATTTGACCGGATGAACGGCCTGCATTCCATCCCGTCTGCCATCGGCGTGCCTGCCGCGATCCGTCTGGCGCGCGCGTTGCATGCGGTATCTGTGCTGTGTCTTGCGTTGGTGGTTGCGTCGAAACCCCTCGGATCAGGCATGCCAGCCGCGCAGCCGATTCTCTGGGCGGGGGTGGCCTGGATGGCCGGTATGCTGACGTGGGAGCATCGCCTGGTGAAGGCCGACGATCTGCGTCGGATCGACGCGGCGTTCTTTGTCATGAATGGTGTCATCTCCATCGGATTCCTCGTGGTGGTGCTGGTGGCGCGCGTGTACGGCGCATCCCGATGACCAGTGTCGTCAGCGCGAGCGCGACGCGTCATCCTGTCGTTCTGGCAATCACGGGCGCCTCGGGCGCGCCGTACGCGGTTCGTCTGCTGCAACAGTTGGCGGAGCACCGCGTCCCCACCTGGCTTATCGTGTCGAACCACGGTTTTCGCCTGTTGAACACGGAATCGGGTATTGCGGACATGACGTCGCTTCGCACGCACGTGGGCGGGGCGGCGTTTGACGCGTGTGTGACCGTGTATGACGACAACGATCGCGGCGCGGCTCCCGCGTCAGGCTCCGCGCGAACCAGTGGCATGGTGATCTGCCCGTGTTCCATGGGCACCGTGAGCGCCATTGCCCACGGCACGTCGCGCTCACTCGTGGAGCGGGCCGCCGATGTCTCACTCAAAGAACGACGTCGGCTCATTGTGGTACCGCGGGAAACACCGCTCTCCCTGATCCACCTGGAAAATTTGGCACAGATCACCCGCGCTGGTGCCATCGTCATTCCGGCCGCGCCAGGCTTCTATCATCGGCCCACCAGCATCGCCGATCTGGTGGATTTCATTGTTGCGCGGGTGTTGGACCACCTGGACGTTGCACACAGCGTGGGCCGGCGTTGGCTGGGCGAGCCCTGACGGCGCACCGATACCCCTGCAGCCAAGGCGTGCGCCGCTGATGACCTGCGGTCGGGGCCCCTTTCGACGTAGCTTTCCGACGTGCTGATTATCGGTCTGATCTCCGACACGCACGGCTTGGTGCGGCCAGAAGTGTTTGACGCGCTGGCCGGTGTCCACCTCATTTTGCATGCCGGCGACGTTGGACCACCGGATGTGCTCATCGAACTCGCCACCATCGCGCCCGTGCGCGCGGTGCGTGGGAACACCGACGCGCCCGGCCGCCCCGATCTTGTTGAGCGCATTGACGAGATGTTCGAGCAGGTGCGCGTGGTGGTCACGCATGGACATGAGCTGGTGAATCCGAATCCACCGCGCCTTGTTGGTGCCTACATGCACGCCGATGTGATTGTGTACGGACACACACACCAGCAATTGATCGTACGCGCAGCGCGGCGGACCGTTATCAATCCGGGTGCGGCGGGTGCGCGGCGGTTCAAGCTGCAGCCGAGCGTGGCCAAACTGTACATCAATGCCCGGCAGGTGGATGCGGAGCTGATTCAATTGTTGCCGGATGATGTGATTCTGCCTGAGGCACCGTAGCGCGCACAGTGCGCTGAACCCCTTCCGTCTCCGACGGTCGCATCTTGAACCACTGTCCGATCATCATGACCTCGTCCAGATGATCCGGGGCGATTCCGCTGGCGATCGTATCGGGTTGCTCGGCGCGTCGTTGCAAAGCCGCCATTGCCGTGAGGTCCGTACACCGCGCTTCCTCAATCACTCGGCCGTGACGGAGAAGATACAGGCGATCGTCGCCGTCCCGACCTGCGACGGCATACATGCCACTGGGCTGCGCGACGGCTTCGCGAACCCGTCGCAGCTGGACATCGAGTTCCTGCAGCGACGCCAGTCGATCGCGCAACCACCCCGCGCGCTCGTACGACAGCGCCGCGCTGGCAACGGCCATTTCGCGAACCAGCGTCTGCTGTGGCGAATCGTCGCGACCTTCAAGCACCGCGCGCGCGCGCGTGAGCTGCGTGTGATACTCGCCGGCACTGCAGGCACCAACGCACGGCCCCAGACAACGCCGCGTTTCGAAGCGATGACACCCCGGGGTGCGGGCCAATTGCGGATACTGCACGTGATCGAAGAGTTCGTCGGCATCGCGCAGCATCAGACGCACGCGATCGGGGCAATCACGAAGTCCCAACGCATCGTTCAGCACCCGTAACGCTTCCACCAGTGGCGCGCGACTGGAGAACGGTCCAATGATTCCGGCGTGCCCGATCGCCCGATTACGCATCGCCGCGCTGGCGCGCTGTACCCGGAAGCGCGGTGCCGGACCGTCGCTTACCGTGAGTACCCACCAGCGATGCAACGGACGCGCCGACTTGGTGTTGTAGCGTGGCAAGTGTGCGCGAATCAGGCGTATTTCGCGCAACAGCGCGGCGAATTCACTGGGTGTTTCCTCCCACTCAAGACTTGCCGTCTCGCGGAGCATTCTTGCGTGCCGGTGTTCGGGCCACGGCAACCGGAAGTACGAGAGGAGTCGAGTGCGGAGTTGCGTGCTCTTGCCGACATACAACACGTCCCCATGCGCGCCGCGCATGAGATACACCCCGGTCACGTTGCGGGCACCGGCACGGACATGGTCGCGCAGTCGGCCCACGTCGGCGTTGGACGAGCCAACCGCCAGATCGAGTTGCTCTGCGGTGATGGCCGTGGTGCCACCCGATTTGGTGGACGACGGTTTGGTGGACCGCGACTGTGCGGAACGCGCCGCGGTGGGTGTTGGCTCAGCGCTGGCAGGTGGGGCAAAAGACGCTGCTGCGTCCGTCGATCGCATGCGTACCCACGAGACGACGCCCGCACCGTTGGCAGGGGGCACCCGAGCGGCCGTACGCGGCCAACTGCTCGACGTAGCGTCCACGCTCACCGTGAGCATCCCGGTAGTCGCGAAAACTGGTCCCTCGCGCCGCGATTGACGCGGAGAGTACCTCGCAGAGGGCCACGCGCAGCGTCGCGGCTTCGGATACCGACAACGACCGTGCTTCCCTTGAAGGATCGATCCCGGCCCGCCACAGTGCCTCGTTTGCGTAGATGTTGCCCACTCCGGCCAGTCGGCGTTGGTCCATGAGGACCACTTTCACCGGTTGCCGCGAATCCCGAAGAAGTCCCGAAAATTCGGCATCGCCGAGCGCGGGGTCAAAAGGCTCCACACCAAGCAGACTCACATATTCGGCAAATCGGGTCGTGGTCATCAGCGCCACCGTTCCCAGCCGGCGCACGTCCCGATAGTGCAGTTGCCGACCGTCGGTCAACGCGAGGGTCAGGCAAACGTAGGCGCCGAGTTCCGACGGCGTCGCGTCTCGTGCGATGAGCAGCCCACCGGTGAATCGCGGTTGAATCACCAGATGGTTGGCGCCAAGCGGCGATTCGAGATCGACGACCACCAGCTTGGCACGGCGCCATACGCGCGTTACCTGCGCTCCCGGCAACCGACGCATGAACTCCTCGCCGCTCGCGTCGCGCAGCACGTCGCTCCGCAGCACCGTGACCGTTGCGACGATCGCGCCCCGGATCTCGAGATCAAGATCGCGCGCAATCGTTTCTGTTTCAGGAAGTTCCGGCATCCACCGCGTCGCGCGTGGCGTCCAATCGCATGGCATCGCTTTCGGCAGCGCGACGCGTCGCGTCACGGCGTTCGGCTTCCCGCCAGCCAATGTCCCGCCGATAGATCGCGCCCTCAAATCCAATCTGTGACGCGGCATGGCGGGAACGACGCTGCGCGTCGGCGAAGGTCGCGGCGGTGGCAGTGACGCCAAACACCCGGCCACCACTCGTGCACAGTACGCCGTCACGGTCACGCGCGGTTCCGGCGTGATACACCCGAATGTCATCGGCGAACGACGGCAGTTCGATGGGAGCGCCCGTAAGTGGTGTGTCGGGATACCCGCTGGCCGCCACCACGGTTGTTACCGACGCGCCGTCGCGCCAGGTCAGCGCGCTCTGATGTTTGATTCGTGCGCCGCGCGCAACGGCCATCATCGGTTCGAGCAGGCTGCCGGTAAGCATCGGCAGAATCGCCTGCGTTTCCGGATCGCCGAAACGGCAATTGAACTCCACCACTTTCGCGCCGTCCGGCGTGAGCATGAGACCCGCGTAGAGCAACCCCGTGAACGGCGTGCCGCGCTTGCGCAACCCGTGGAGCGTGGGATGGAAGACCCGATCGGTGATGGTGTCGACGAGCGCCGGCGTGCAGAACGACACTGGAGCATACGCGCCCATGCCACCGGTATTCGGTCCGTCATCGCCGTCCAGCAATCGCTTGTGATCCTGTGCACCGAGCATCGGCAACACATCAGTGCCATCGGTGATCGCGAAGAGTGACAATTCTTCGCCGGTCATGAACTCTTCCACGAGACACTCGTTCCCGGCATCACCGAACGCCTTGTCGTCGAGCACCCGATCGATCGCCGCATACGCTTCGGCAACTGTCCGACACACCATCACGCCCTTGCCAGCGGCCAGACCAGAGGCCTTGATCACCACGGGCGCGCCGAATCGTGCCCGCACTGCCTCTTTCGCGTCGGTCGCTACTCTGTGAGTTTCGGCGTGCGCCGTGGGAATGCCGGCGGCGAGCATCAGGGCCTTGGTATCTGCCTTCGATGTCTCAACCGTGGCAGCACCCATCGTGGGACCGAACACCGGGATGCCGCGCTGGCGCATCTCATCGACCAGACCGGCCGCGAGTGGTGCTTCGGGTCCCACGACTACGAGGTGTACCGATTCCGACTCGGCGAGCGCGATCAGTGCGGGGAAGTCGGAGGCACCGACTGGGGCGAGGCGGGCTATCTCGGCGAGACCTGGGTTGCCAGGTGCGGCAATGAGATCGACCACCGTGTTCTCGCGCAAGAGCGCGTCAGCAAGCGCGTGCTCGCGTCCACCGGAGCCGATGAGCAGGATTTTCATGCGGCAAAGTTAACGCGTTCGCGGTTTCCCCGAATGCTTGTCAGCCCGC
>JANMRE010000611.1:0-2100 GCA_031370885.1 Gemmatimonadaceae bacterium | reverse complement strand
CGCCAATACGCGCCCAACCGGTCGAGCGTGCGCATGGGCAACGGCACATAGCGATCGCGACCGCCTTTCCGGCCCGCCCATGGATGACCATGCGCGCCCGGTCGATATCACTCGTCAGGAGACTGACCCCCTCGGACAGTCGCACGCCGCACGAGTAGATCAGCGTCAGCGTCATCTGCGCTTGCACGTCGCGCACCGCCGTCAACCATCAGTGCCTCGACCATCGCCTCATTATCCCTTCGCACGTCGGCGTGCTAGCGCCACCCAAGCGCGGGCGCGACGTGCAGAAGAATCGACTCGATTACATGCGCGTTGTACTCGACCCCGAGCGTGTTGGGCACCGTCAGCAACAACGTATCGGCTTCGGCGATTGCCTCATCCCCTTTGAGTTGCTCGATCAACACGTCTGGCTCGGCCGCATACGTCCGGCCAAACACGGCGCGCATGTTGTCGATGAAGCCCACCTGATCGCTGCTGTCGTCGCGACCGAAGTACATGCGGTCTTGATCGTTCATCAGCGCGAAGATGGATCGGGATACCGAGACCCGCGGCTCTCGCGTGTGCCCAGCGTCGCCCGATGCCTTTCTGAAAGCTCGGATCTGGCGTGCCTGCTGAACGTGGAACGGCTCTCCTGATTCGTCCTCCTTGAGCGTCGAGCTTTGGAGATTCATTCCGTGTTGCGCGGCCCACACTGCCGTTGCGTTGGACGCTGAACCCCACCAGATACGATCGCGCAGACCCGCGGAATGCGGCTCAAGGCGGAGCAATCCAGGCGGATTGGGAAACATCGGCCGTGGATTCGGTGGTGCAAATCCGTCTCCCTTGAGCAGCTCCAGGAAGACCTCACCATTGCGACGCCCCATATCCGCGTCGCTCTCGCCTTCCTGCGGCGCGTACCCGAAATGACGCCACCCTTCGATCACCTGCTCCGGAGAGCCTCGGCTGATCCCCAGTTGCAGCCGCCCATTGCTGATCAAGTCGGCGGCACCCGCGTCCTCGACCATGTAAAACGGATTCTCGTATCGCATATCGATGACGGCTGTTCCGATTTCGATACGACTTGTTCGCGCACCCACTGCCGCTAGCAACGGGAACGGAGATGCCAGTTGTTGTGCGAAGTGATGCACGCGAAAATAGGCACCGTCTGCGCCAAGTTGTTCCGCGGCGACAGCCAACTCGATCGACTGCCGGAGAACATCGCGCGCCGAGCGCGTCGCCGACTGCCGCGACGGGTTCCAATGACCAAAGGACAGAAAGCCGATCTTCTTCATGAGACGCCGCCGCTGCGACCTGGCATGATTGTTGGAACGACTTGCCGCCGATTGCGGCGATAAATACGGAAGTCGCTATCGAGGGTGAGAATCACACTGGTCGTATCGAGTTCGGACATGCGTACAAGGCACGCGTCCGCGAGTGCCATCGGCACGGTTGCGAATTTCCGCATCAGACTTCGGACCGCCACGAGCTCGCCGGCCATCTGGAAATCGATTTCGATCACGTGACGGGTTAGCAGTTCGAGCAATGCGTCCTGACCACCCGCGATCCGGCTCAACAGGAAACACGCCTCCGAGACAACCGCTTCGCAGGTGAACACTGGCGGTTCGAGGGTATCGAGGATCTCCCGAACCCACGAATGGTGTCGGTCTCGACGGTTGAGAAGTGCGACGAGTGGACCGGCATCTACCAGCAAGCGAGTCACTTGCCGTAGCCGCGCAGGTGCTTGGAATTCGTTGACAGATCAGCGGGGCCGTCCAGTGCGCCGATCAACTCGTCCACCACCGCTGTAACCGAGCGCCGACTTTCAGTGGCAAGCACCTCGAGCGCCTCGCGTACGAGCGCGGAGCGACTCGATTTGCGCCGGCGCGCCAGCTCGCTGAGCGCATCATCAAGCGCTTCAGGAAGCTTGAATGATACGGTGCGCATGGGATTCGACAGGGTAATACCTCCTTGACCGAAAAGTATTACGGCTAGCCGCTCTCAGCAAGCGCACGCCCAGGCGCTGAAGTCATGGCTTCTGCTCGATTCCGAGGCGACGTCGCCATTCGTCACAGGAATCAACGGCTGGCGTCGCGGAAAGTTTGGCACGTCTTTCAACTCATT
>JANMRE010000580.1:0-2680 GCA_031370885.1 Gemmatimonadaceae bacterium | reverse complement strand
CGATGACCGCCGACGCTGCGGGCTGGACATTCACCGGCAGTGGTAACACGCGGGCGGCGGACCTGGGCGGCACATTGGCTGCAAGCGGGACTCGCTACTTCTGGATTCGCGTACAGGTCAAGTAGCGTCGGGCGGCGCGCGTTTCGATGAGCCGCAACCCGGTCAGGTCCGGACGAACACGTCAAGACCTCCTCGCCAGTTCCGCGGCGGGGGGGCTCTTGCTCGTTTCGCTCTGTGTTCAGGACGCGATGGCGCAGCCCACAAATGCACAAACGCGCATTCCCAACGTTGCGCTGCTCAAGGCCACGTCGGCAGACGGGAGATTGTTGAGCCGACAGTCGGACACCGCGTTCGTGGTTGTCGGGAGAACCGGCGTGCTGACGGTGGAACCGCCGCGCCACGACAGTACCGTCGCCGGCCGCGTGACGATGTTTGCCCACGCGGTAACCAATCGGCAGAACACCACTGACAGCGTTGGCTTTTCGGTCACGTCGCGTCGCGGACTGGTGCGTCGCCTGTATCGTGACCTCAACCACAACGGCGTGCTGGATGCCGGCGAGCCCGTGCTGAGTGGGCTTATCCGCATGCCGGCCGGCTCGGTTGAATCGGTGCTGCTCGCCGTCGAAGTGCCGTTAATGCTCGCCACGGGAATTACCGATACACTCGCGCTCACGGTGAGCAGTGCGTCGGACAGTTCGGTGTCGGCCACCGTTGAGGATATCCTGGTGGCAACACCGGTCACGCTGAACGCCGGATCGCTGTCGCTCACGCATGCCGCTGATGCACTCGAAACGCGACTGGGGGGTTCGGCGCTGCTCACGCTGACCGTGTCCAACCGCAGTACGTCCGGCGCGCGCGACATCTGGCTGCGCATCGTGCTGCCGTCGGGCACGACGTACGTGCCCGGTTCCGCGCAAGGCGTCGACTCCGTTTTCGTACGCGACGGTGTCGCGTCATTCCTCGTTCGCGGCGAGCTCGCACAGGGCGCGACTCGGCAGGTTCGATACGCGGTTGCCATCGTCTCCGCCGCGTCGGAGAACATCCAACTCGTGGCGCGTGCCGAAGAATCGGCGAGCGCGGCGTATTCCGCCAACGCGGTGGCGCGCCTGCGGCTGCCGCGCGATTTCGCGATGCAGACGCGCGCGGTCATCGGCAAGGTGTGGGGCGATCTCGATGGCAACGGCGTGCAGAATGCCAACGAACGGGGCGTCAGCGCGGTCGACGTGTTCACGACCGACGGCCAGGCGGCGTCCACCGACGCGGAGGGTCGTTTCTCCTTCGCGAACATGCGCACCGGAAGCCACGCATTCCGGATTGACCCGACAACACTCCCGTTCGAGTATGGTCTCCGTGCTCATGGCGCGGGTGAGGTGCAGTTCAGGAACCAGACGGGATGGACGTCGTCGCAAGTCAATTTTCCGCTGGTGTTGCGCACGGGCGGCGCGTCTACAATCCTCACCCCGCTGCGCTGGTCGGCGACCGTCAAGCGCGCACTGTCCACGATCGCGGCGGACTCGCGGCACGACGCCGAATGCGAGGGTGACGACGACGCGGCGCTCCACGCTTGCGTGCGCGCTGCGGCCGGTGCCGAGCCGACGTTCGTGTATGACGTGGTGTTCGAGCACGCGTTGACTGGTGCGACGCCACGGCTGCGATTTGGTCTGCCCACCGAAGTCGATTCGGCTGTGGTGTTGAACGGCACCGCCGTGATCGCGCGATCGGTGGGACGGGTGTTGCCGCCTACCAAGGTATCGAGTGGCACATCGTTTCGCCTGCGCTTCTGGTCGGCGGGAAGTCGTCCGATCGCCCTGACAGTGAGCGCCGGTGCCGAGCAACCGGTACCGGTGTCGCTGTTCAGCGTGCGCGACAGCGCATCCGCCGGTATCACACAACCATTCCTGTCTGCAGATAGCATTCCGGACTCGCGGCGTATTGGAAGCGGCGGTGTGGTGGACCTGCGTGTCGCCGCGCCGAGAACGGGATGGCCTGACGAGGCCGTCGTGGGAATTCCCGTGGGCTGGACATTCGAGCCCGGGTCAACGCGTCAGTCCGACTCGCCACTCGCCGATCCGCAGGTGCGTGTCGAACGCTCGGGACGACGCTATCTGCACTGGGGCGACGTGCGTGGCCGAACACACCTGCGCGTGCGACTGGTTCCGGAAACGCGGAGCAACGGGCAAGTCGTGCGCGTAGCGACCGCTCGTCGCGCAGGTGAAACGAGCACGAACAGCCAGGCCGTCCTGTTGACGGGACCCGGTGTCGAAATTTTCGCGCCGACGGATGGCGCGGTGTTTTCAAGTGACCGGCTGTTTGTCGGAGTACGTGGCGAGGCCGGCGCCCCGGTAACGCTGTTCGATGGCGACTCGGTTGTCGCGCGCGGAAAGATCCGCGTTGACGGCATTTACGATTTCGTGTCGGTCGCCCTCGCCCAAGGGCCGCATCGCCTGCGCGTGCTCACCAGAAACTCATGGGGCCAGCAACAGTGGGACTCCGTGTCCGCGCACGTGAGTGGATCTCCAACCACCATTGCACTGTCACCGGATTCGCTGCGCATGATCGCCGACGGTCACAGTGTCGCGGTGCTGCGGGCGCGCGTGGACGACCAGTGGGGTGTGCCGGTGACGTTCGGCGCGTTGGTGACGGTGCGCGCCAAGGGCGTGACTGTAGTGAGTCCGGATGC
>JANMRE010000542.1:0-14841 GCA_031370885.1 Gemmatimonadaceae bacterium | reverse complement strand
TGTGAAGTACACCATCAAGGACGGCATCGTGTACGATGCGAAAAAGCTGTTGGCCGATGTCGCGGGCATGGTGCGCGCGCAGAAAGTCTCGCGCGGTATGGCGCCTGGTGCACCGCTCCCGAAATACTGAGGTGTGCTAAGGGGCGCGGACGGTCACCCGTCGAATTCGATCGAGTTTGGGGTATTCGCGATCCATGAACGCGTTGCCCCCGCGCTCCAGCGGACCTTGCTTTCCCTGTCGCACGCCGCTCCCCGATTCTTCGCCGTAGCCGCTGTACAAACGGTCCAGCACTGTCATGCCTTCCACCACCGTGCCCAACACGGTGAACGGCTCCACGTCATTGCGCGGATTGTCCGCCAGATTCACGTAGAGTTGCGTGTTGCGCGTATTCTCTTTCCCCGGCCCTTCGTACGAAAACGCGAATGTGCCGCGGGCATTGCGGGAGCGCGGCGCATCATCAACGAGATTGCGTCCTTTCCACGCGGCGTTCACGCCCGAGTCGCCGTGCAACCCCCACTGCGCGATGTAACCGCTGCGGACACGATGGAAGCGTGTGTCGTTGTAGTAGCCCAGCCGAGCCAGATTGTAGAGTCGGTCGGCGCCTGTCGGTCCCCACGCGCGTACGAGTTCAAGCACGAACACACCCTTGGTGGTTTCGAAGCGCAGATGCGAAACCGCTGGCGCGGGTGTGCGCCATTCGGAATTCGCGGGGTCCATCAAGAGCGCCCGGGATGTTGCCGTCGCCACCGGTGCCTGTTGACTGACACGGCCACAGGCGAACACTGACACGACCGCCGCGATGACCAGTATGGACAATGAGCGCATTCCGTGAAACTGCTGCGCGGAGACGCGCGTAGCCAGTGGTAGGTGTCTGCCCGTCCCACCCCTCAGGTCCCGCATGCGCAATCTCGTCGCCGACCTGCGCTTCGCACTGCGCCAACTCATCAAACATCCGATCTTCGCGTTGAGCGTGTTGCTGTCACTCGCGCTCGGGATCGGTGTGAACACCACCGTATTCAGCATTGCCAGCGCCATCCTCTTTCGCGCTCCTCAGGTCGCGCACGCCAGCGAACTCGTACGCGTGTACGTGAATCATCATAGTCCGTTCGTATGGGCCGATTACCGGCGCATCAAACAGGACGGGCGCGTGTTCTCGCATGTCATCGCCGAGACCGTGCAAGCCGTTTCCATAACGGCCGACGGAGAACCTGAGCAGGCGCTGGCGGCACTGGTAAGCGGCGACTATTTCGCCGCACTCGGCCTTCGGCCGGCCAGCGGCCGTTTCCCGACCATCGATCGCGAAGACCAACCGTCGTCCGTGCCGCAGGTCGTGCTCAGTCACTCGTACTGGACTCGGCGTTTCGCTGCTGAACCGCGCGTGATTGGCAGTACCATCCGGCTGAACGATCATCCGTTTCAGGTGAGTGGTGTCGCACCAGAGGGATTCACGACGGCGCAGGTGCTCTGGGCACCGGACGTGTTCGTACCACTGTCGGAAACCCCTGCCCTGCTCGGGAAAGGTCCCGACGTGCTGGGCGGTGGGTTGTATCTCACCGCGCGATTGGCGCCTCGCGTCTCGCGCGAGGCCGCCAATGCGCGCGTCGCGGTGCTGTTCGCCCAGATCGCATCGCAGGACTCGGCGCGACTGGCGCAACAGAGCTGGCGTGTGGATGCCGCCGTCGGCGTCAACGCCGAATTGCGCGGACCGGTGAGCGCCGCATCAGCCTTTCTGCTGGTCATCGCCATCGCGGTGCTGCGGGTCGCCTGCTTCAACGTTGGCAACCTTCTTCTCGCACGAAATGCGGCGCGCTCCCGCGAACTTGCGGTACGCGTGGCGCTTGGTGCCACGCGCCGTCGCGTGATGCAACAGCTGTTGGTGGAACTCGGACTCATCGCCATACTGGGTGCGTTGCTGGCGTTGATGGCGACGAGATGGAGTACGGCGCTGCTGGTCAGTTTCATTCCGGTCGAGGCAGGCATCCACCTGAACACCGGCGCCAACGGCATGGTGATGGTGTTCACGTTGGCACTCGTCGCTACGGTAGTCGCGGTAGCGGGACTCGCGCCGGCGTTGCAGTCCACGCGGGTTGACCTTGCCGCCGGACTGCGCGACGGCGCGGCCGGTAGCGGTCGGCGCCGAACGCGTTTGCGGCGCGCATTCCTTGCCTTGCAGGTGACGGCCAGCACTGTGCTCGTTGCATGCGCGGGGCTCTTTCTCCACAGCCTGCGAAACGCGGACAACATCGATGGCGGATTCGATGCGCGTGGCATTCTCAACGCGCCCATCGAACTCGGTCGCGGGCGCGACGCCGCGTCGAGTGTGACATTGGTTGAGCAGCTCGAATCGCGTCTGCGGGAGTCGCCGGGTGTGGCTGCCGTTACCGCGGCCACGGTCGCGCCACTTACGGGCAGTAACGCCGAAACCTCCATTCAACGTGACGGTGATGACGTCGGGAATCGTCATCATACGTATTTCGTGTCCATCACACCAACGTATTTCGCCACCATGCGCATGTCACTGGTGGCGGGGCGCGAGTTCATCGCATCCGACCGAGCCGGTGCCCCCGGCGTCGCCATCGTGAACGAGACGTTTGCCAAACAGTTGTGGCCTGATCAGTCACCCATTGGCAAGCGCATCCGGTTTGACGGCGGCGACGGATCCTGGCTCGAAGTGGTCGGGGTGTCGCGCCCCATTCGCTACAATTCGCTCGGCGAAACGCCACCGGTGTTTCTGTATGTCCCCTTTGCCCAACAGTCGGATCATGGGTTGAATCTGCATGTGGTGTTGGCGCCTGGTGCGTCGGTGCCGGTGGTCTCGCGTCGCATCGTCGAGACGTTGCGTGCGCTCGATCCTGCGGTGCCACCGCCCACGGTTCGACGCTTGACAGACGCGCAACGCGTGGTGCTGCTTCCGGCGCAACTTGGCGCGGCGCTGACCGGCGTTTTTGGCGGGCTTGCGCTGTTACTGGCCGCGATTGGTATTTTTGGTGTCGCGGCCTTTGAGGTGTCGCAACGCACACGGGAGTTGGGCATACGATCGGCGTTGGGCGCGCCGGCGGCGGCGATTCTGCGTGTGGTGCTCAGTGATACTGTGCGCACCGTGGTGATTGGCGGCAGCGTTGGCATTGCGCTCGCGCTGGCCTTGGGGCGCGTGCTCTCGAGTCAGTTGTATGGCGTGAGCGCCGTCGACCCATTCACGTTTGTCGTCACACCGGTGTTGCTGGCGCTGGTGGCCGCGGCGGCGACATTCGTGCCAGCGCGACGGGCCGTGAGCGTGGATCCAGCGGTGGCGTTGCGCGAGGGGTAGTTGGTTAGCGTTATACAATACGGTTCACTAAAACTAAAGCAGTATGACATGAAGTTGGAGCTTCACGGTGCGGTGTCGGTGTCGGCACCAGAGCCGGCGAGGCAGAGCATCTCGCCCGTGAGGGCGGCACTTCACATCGCGGCCGCGACAGTGACGTCAATCGGTTTCGAGGTCGGCCGCGTTGTGGCGGCCCGCGCGAAGGAATCCCGAAAAAGACTGAGCGCTCCATCCTTCATCCACGAGCGCCGAACACGTGAAATGCTCGAACACCGTCTCCGTCATTCTCGTTCATGGGTCACGCAAAAAGAAGTCGACGCCCTTTCGGCTCCGGAATCTCGCGACCCGTCTCGCGAGCGGTGTCCAGCCAGAGCACGATGGCGTCCTGGGCGTTCGCGACCGCCTCATTCGGCGATGCACCATGCGCCATGCAACCCGGCAGCTCAGGCACATCGACGACGAAGGCATCGTCCTCCCCGCTCCAGTAGACGATCAATTGGTATTTGTGCTGCTGCATCAGTCCTCCTCAGCCGTAGTCGCGGCATCGCCACCCAACGCGTACTTCGTAAAGATCACTCGGACCTGTCGGACTTGGTAGACCTTGGCCTTGCTGCCGTCGCGCTGGAGATTGATTAGCTCGGAAACACCTGCACGGCGGAAAATATGGTGGCTGCCGCGAACTCTCTCCTCGAACCCCAGGTGACGGAGTAGCCCGCAGAGTTCGTCGAATGCCACATTCGCATCGGCGCCACCGCGGAGAATCAGCTCCAAAAGCCTTTCATGCCGTCCCATTCTTCGAGTCTAGGCAGCAACGCGACCGAGCGCCAGTGTGCAGACAATTGACCAGCGAACGTGCTGGCGTTCTGCAGCAGCGCCCTGACAACAACTGCGCCCGCAGCGCGCATTCCGTCACGGCTGGCAGCAGCAACGCGCTGATATGCGGCAGCTGGCACAATCTGAGACATGGTTCACACTTGTGCGGGGACATGGGTGACATCTGCGGTAGCGGGACTCGCGCCGGCACTGCAGTCCACGCGGGTTGACCTGACCGCCGGACTGCGAGATGGCGCGGCCGGTAGCGGTCGGCGCCGAACTCGTTTGCGACGCGCGTTCCTTGCCACGCAGGTGACGGCCAGCACGGTGCTCGTGGCATGCGCGGGGCTCTTTCTCCACAGCCTGCGAAACGCCGACGACATCGATGGCGGATTCGAGGCGCGAGGCATTCTCAATGCGCCTATCGAACTCGGTCGCGGACGCGACGCAGCGTCCAGCGTGACGCTGGTTGAGCAGCTCGAATCGCGCCTGCGGGAGTTGCCGGGTGTGGCTGCCGTCACCGCGGCCACGGTGGCGCCACTCACCGGCAGTAACGCGGAAACATCTATTCAACGTGACGGCGACGACGTCGGGAATCGTCATCATACGTATTTCGTGTCCATCACACCGACGTATTTCGCCACCATGCGCATGTCGCTGGTGGCGGGCCGCGAGTTCGTCGCATCGGACCGAGCCGGTGCCCCCGGAGTCGCCATCGTGAACGAGACGTTGGCCAGGCAGTTGTGGCTCGATCAGTCACCCCTTGGCAAGCGCATCCGATTTCCATGCGGTGGCGTTTTACGCGCCACAATTCCCACAAAGCAACTCCGCACAGCATCCGATCGTCGCATGACCAACGGTGACATGGTAATTCCGTACGCTTACTCCGATTTGACGGCAATGATGGACCCTGGCTTGAAGTGGTCGGCGTGTCGCGCCCCATTCGCTACAATTCGCTCGGCGAAACGCCACCGGTGTTTCTGTATGTTCCCTTTGCCCAACAGTCCGATCATGGATTGAATCTGCATGTGGTGTTGACGCCCGGTGCGTCGGTGCCGGCTGTCTCGCGTCGGATCGTCGAGACGTTGCGTGCACTCGATCCCGCAGTGCCACCGCCCACCGTGCGACGCCTGACAGACGCGCAACGGATCGTGCTGCTTCCGGCGCGGCGATATTCGTGCCAGCGCGACGGGCTGTGAGCGTGGATCCAGCGGTGGCGTTGCGCGAGGGATAGTTGGGTTGGCGCGTTCGCCGGGTGTCACTCAGATCGAGCGCGGTCCCGTCCAGGCTCATGAGGCGCCCCAGTCCCGATACCACCCCCGGGGCGTCTCCGCGACAGCGATGCGCAACACTACAATCGCGCCGCGCCGAATGCGACCAAACTGTCGCTCGTGTGCCGCAATGTCGGCGGGCGCCAGCGCGTAGTCGCGATCACGCGCCACTTGTTCGCGCACGTCGCCAATCACCAGTGGTGCAATCAACCGATCGAGCGGAATACGCTCGTTGGTCCACCCCGTTTGCGTCGAGACAGCCCGTCGCGCAACGGAAGGGTTGCGTCGGGCCTTTGGCGACGCGATGCGAGTCAGCGGTGCGCGTCGCCGCGGTTCGCGCAAGTACGGGTTGTCAGAGGTACAGCCCTCGCCAGAGGTTCCCGAGAAAGTCCCTCCACGGAACCACCTCAATGCCGTCAACCCGTCGAAATGCCTCCTCACGACACACCAGTATCAGACGTTGAAAGATGCCCTCCTCAGCCAAGGCTCTCAGTCCTCGCATACTGTCACTCGATGCACGGACTTCCGACTTCACTTCGATGGCCACCGTGTCGCCGAGCAGGAAGTCCACCTCAAAGCCGGACTGGCTACGCCAGAAGGTGAGTCGCTCCCGCTTGCGCGTATACGCGAGATACGCGCGGAGCTCGAGCGCGATGAAGTGCTCGAAGGCATCACCGAACGCTTGTGTGCTCTCGGCGATTTCCCGCCGTCTCAGCAACGCGCTCGTGACTCCCAAATCAAACAGGTAGAATTTCGGCCGACTGGTACTCTTGCGTTTTGTTGTTTTTGAATACGGCGCCAGCCGCATGCCAACGAGTGTGTCTTCGAGCAGTTGAAAGTAATTCGCGACGGTGGGTGGGCTCACCCCAAGGTCATTCGCGATGGACTGATAGTTGATCTCCTCCGCAACCTTGGTCGCGCAAATATCGAGGAACGTCGCAAACAGTCCGATGTTCCTCACGGCTGCCTCGGCGCGGATTTCATTCTCCAAATACGTTCCCGTGTACGCGTCGAGCTCCTCCCACGGCTCGGCAGAGAGTACCACAGACGGCAGCCCGCCGTTCAGTAGCATCTCATTCAATGAGGCACTCTCGTGCTCACGCCAAATCAACGAAAAGAGCTGTGCCTCCCGCGCGCGGCCGGCCAAGAGGTTCACGCCCGAACTCCGCAGCTTTTTGGCGCTGCTTCCGGTGAGCAGAAAGCGCGTTCCGCGTTCCTCGATCAAACGGTGCGCTTCATTCAAGAGGTCCGGAAGTCTTTGAATTTCGTCAATAACGACCAGCGTATCGCCTGGCAGCATCCGTTCGCCGATCAACTCAGGACGTTTCGATAAGTCGCGCAACGTGCCGCTGTCGAGCAGGTTGAAGACTCGCGCGCCCTCAAGTTGCGTGCGAATCAGGTACGATTTACCCGTGGCACGCGGGCCGAAGAGGAAGAAGGACTTCCGTTCCAACAGCACCGCAAGGTCGAGCAACCGGGGAATGTGAGTGACCGTCACGAAACATCCTCTTTTGATTTAGGCCGAAATATAAAGTTTCACATTATGTTTGCCGTTCCCACTCCGTTCTTAAAAATCGTAGTCTCGCAGGTCGCTGCCGTAGACGGACAGTGCGGGGATCCAAGGTTGCTCGGTGTCGCGCTTGTCGTCCTAGCGCTTGTCACGAGTCGCTATCGTGGCGGTCTCTTGGGCCGCTTCTGCGATGTGCCATCCGATCCTGCCGCTCGTCGGCCGCGTTGGGCGTCGACTTTCTTGCGAACGCCGAACAAACTGCGTTCCCATTCGTGCAGTGTTTGCCGACTCACACCAAGACTCTTCGCCATGAGTACTTTGTTCCCTCGTTCGCGCAGGCTCGCCTGATGGATCAGGAATGAACGAAGGCCTTTGGAGTGCGTCTCATGGTCGAGACTGCGCGTATCCGCCTTTACTACAAAATCCTGAAACAGATTGTTGATGTCGCGCTCCACGACGACAGCGCGCTCGAGCAACGCCGCATGTTCAATTCGCGGCTCAACCTCCTTCCATCGACGGAATGCCTGGTCCGCCTTGTCGGCATTTCCCTGGCGTGCGTACGACCATGCAAGAAAGACATTGCACGTGCCATCTATCATCGGACTGCTCGTCTCGGCGTCAGCGCTCACGGGATTGGCGCCCGGCTGATTGAGGCTGAGTGCGTGCTCAAAGTCCGCGCGGGCCTCTTCATGTCGATCGAGGTAGAGACGTGCAACCCCGCGAGCGACAAGCGCGGCGATCACCAGCGCGGGAGCCTGTGTAAGCCCGGGCACTTGCGACGATTCACGCTGGGCATTGCTGATTGCCAGGGATGCAATGCGCTCAGACTCCATGCGCGACGCTACCAGGTGTGCGCCCACCCCTGAGCGGACAATCCGGCTCTTGGTCGCCGCTGCCTGCACTTGCAACGAAATGTCATTCAAGGACTCGGCGAGCAACTCTGCCTCGGTGATGCGCTCCAGCGCTGCTCGTTGGTCTCCAAGGTAGAGATAGATGAGTGCCAGCTCACACGCAGCACGCGCGCGATACAGGTGGTGCCCGCGACGCTCGAACTCCTGACGAGCCTCTTCCACCAGTGTCTCTGCTTCGCGCAGTTTGGACCGCTCTGTGCCGGCTTGCGAGCGCAGGATGGAACCGAGCAATACTTCCACATAGCGCAGATTCAAGGTGTCGTTGGCCTGAAGCAGCTGAAGGCGCGCCCCCAAAGTGTCTCTTCGCGCTTGTGTCAGGTGCCCACGGGCGAATTGCACCCAGCCGTGCCCAAGTGAAAGGCACAGCGCTGAGCGATGCATGGAATAAGTCGCATCAAGCGAGTCGTGCGCCGCGTCATTCTCGAGTTCCTGCCCGTTACCAGTACTTTCGGGACCTTTGTTGAGCGCACGCGTGTTTGTGTACTCGCTGCGTTGATAGAAGTGCGTGATGGCGCGCTCGAAGCATTGCTCAGCTTCTTCGTACTTTCCCAACTGGCGCAGAATCCGTCCGCCAAGGTACTCGCAGGCGCCGCGAAGGCCGAAATGCGGATGCTCTGTTCGAACAAGTCCGTTGGTTACCAAGTCAAAACAGCGAGCTACGATCTCTCGAGCCTTTTCGTAGTAGTGCAGCCGATACTGGGCCAGCGCGAATGTGAGACAGTAGCGCACGCGATCACGCACCAGGCGGCGCTGGTTCGCATCGAGGGCGCCGGCCTCTTCATCGGTAGGAAGTGCCAGCAAGACTTCCCTGCCTCTCGCGACCTCGCGAGCCGCTTCGCCGAAGCGGCCCAAACTATCGAACGCTTCGCTGGTCAACGCGCGGGAGAGCCAAAATCGGCGCTCGTCGGACTTTTCGAGACTTGGCGTTTTGTCGAGCAACAGCGACAACGCCTCTGCCGTCATGAGCACTTTCTGGTCACTGCGGCCATGATGCAACATCTGCTCAAGGTCCAGTTGCTTTTGCTGCAGCGCCTCAATGTCGAAGGCGTCACTTACTGCGTCGGAATTGCGCCGGCTCTTGGGGGCGCGCCGAATGAGATTCGTCGCCATGGTTTGCTCAGGAGTGCTCGAGAGAACGATTGGAAGGACCGCTACCAGTGATGAAAGTGATGGGCCGACCAGCCACGGGTTGCGATGAGGGAATCAGAAACCGAATGAGACGGCGTGTCAAGGAAGACTCTGACAATCGCAATAATGTGGGCACAAGCAGACAACTATACATGCATGTAGCACAGCTTTATGGACACGTACCAATGTATTATATCAATCGTAACACGTGTACTGGATTACAGTTACATCGGTCGAGGAGTCGATGTGTCTAATCATTGGACACCAGTTGCATATTTTCTAGTGTTGTCAATGTGCTATTGACTTCGCACCAATGTTTGCTCAGGTTGGAGCGTCGACGCTCACCGAGCGGGTGCCACAGCACTTCGAGTGTCGGCGACGTATACCGGACGCACAACTGGGAGTCGTCAGCAAATGCGCCTTTCGATCGCGGTACCGCTGATCGTCAATCACGTCAGCATTCAACTGTACGTGCTCTCCCATGCAAGGCGGGTGCGTGCCATGACCATTGGGAAAAGTCTTACTATCCTGTGCGCTTCGGCGCTGCTGGGCTGCCGCGATGAACCGGTTTCGCCGAGGGACGTTGTGATCGTCGCCCGGCAAACCCAAGTGACACTGTCTGGCGTGGGCGCTTCGGTGCACGTACCGGTCGACGTCGTCTCGGGGTCCGGGCGAACGCTGCCCGGCGCCACGTTGACATGGGCGAGTCACGATCCAGCCGTGGCAACGGTGATCGGCACGACGGCAGGAGTAACCATCACGGCAATGGCGATGGGAAGCACCATCGTGAGCGGGAAGACCGGTAGCGCCAGTGCCGAGATTGCTGTGCGCGTGCAACCCGTTCCGGTTGCCTCCGTCGATGTGTCCGTCGGCAACACTACGCTGGTGGTTGGGCAAGTCACACCGGCCACCGCCACGCCAAGAGACGTCGCAGGAGTGGCGCTCGATGGGCGTGTCAGTGGATGGACCTCAAGTCGTCCATCAGTTGCGGCTGTGCATCCGACCACGGGACTCGTCACGGCCATTTCGCCGGGCACTGCAGTAGTCACTGCCACGATTGAAGGAATTGCGGGGAGCTCGGCGACCCTTACGGTATTACCTCTCCCGAACTCGCTCACCAGCTTTGAGGTGACCCCTGCGCAAGGCGTATTGTCCGGTGCTGGCGGAACGTTGACGCTCACGACCACTGCGATCGCGTCAGTCGGCGTGCTCGTGACGTATGCGAATTCCTCGTCGAATCCGCTGGTGGCAACAGTAACGCAAGGAACTAGCCCAACCGTCACCGCCGTGGGAGTTGGATCGACCGTCATCAGCATTGCCGCTACTGGTGCAGGACCAGGGTATGCCACAATTACAATCATTCGCACCGCAACGGTCAGCGTGCCCGCAGTCGCGACGGTGTTGGTCACCATACCGGCCAGCACCCTCGCTGTCGGTCAGACGGTGCAAGCAATTGCCATACCGAAAGACGCAGCTGGCGCGGCGCTGACCGCACGAGTGAGCAGATGGAGCTCGAGTAATGCTGCCAGTGTCAGCGTGCAGCAGAATTCAGGACTGGTCACCGCTGTGGCAGCAGGCACGGCTGTGATCACCGCGACCATCGAAGGCATCACCGGAAATACTGGTTCTCTCACGGTTTCCCCACTTCCCAATGCTCTGGTCAGCTTCGTGGTGACACCGGAGACTGTGTCGGCAACCGGTCCCGGAGTGACCCAATCGTTGACCATGACGACGGTGTTGGCGCCCGTGGCATTCGTATCGTACGCGAACAGCACGAGTAGCGCAGCCGTCGCCACGGTCAGTGCCGGTGTGAATCCCACGATTACCGTAACGGGAGTGGGCACGGCGCTGATCACGACCATTGCCACTGCTTCGGGCCTGGGCGTTTCGACGAATGCGATCACGCGCACCGTAAGCGTGAATGTGCCTTCCGTGTCGAACGTGCTGGTCTCCTTGACGGCCACCACAGTCGCTGTCGGTGGCGCCACGCAAGCGACTGCCGTTCCAACAGACAATTCGGGAACTGCGCTCACTGGGCGTCCACGCACCGACTGGACGTCAAGCAACGTGGCGGTGGCAACCGTGCACCCTACCTCGGGAATCGTCTCTGGCATTGCGGATGGAACCGCTACGTTCTCGACGTCCATTGAGGGGGTCACTGGGACGTCGGCCGCCATCACGGTGCAGGCTGCTCCGTCAATCACCGTGAGCGCGAGTGCAGCGGCAGCTGTTCCGGGAGGAACTGCCACCAGCACGGTTGCAATCGGGAGAATTCATTTTCCCGGTCCGGTAGTGCTGACGCTCGTGAATCCACCATCCGGTATCACGGGTTCTTTTGCGCCGGCGTCCACTACAGGATCTTCTGCCACACTTACTATCGCCGTAGCAGCACAAGTGGCGACCGGTGTGTACGCGCTCGCACTCAAGGGCTCGGGAGTTGGAGTCGGTGATCAAACTGCTCTGCTGAGCCTTACTATCACGGCGGCGCCCGCGATCGCATTGAGCGCCACTCCCGTTACCATCGAAGCGGGATCATCCAGCGCCAGCACGATCACGATCTCGCGAACGAACTTCAGCAATAGTATTTCGCTCACTCTGGTCTCGCCGCCCGCCGGTATCACCGGAGTCTTCGCGCCGGCTGCCGTGACCGGCACAACCGCCTTGCTTACGCTGAGCGTCGCCGCCAGCGTGGCGCCGACCACGTACATCCTCAGTGTCCGTGCAGCGGGTTCAGGCGTTGCAGATCAATCGACAGCAGTAACTGTGATCGTCACGACGGCTTCATCGATCTCGATGGCGCTTTCCGCAAGTACCGTGTTGGCGCCGCCCGGAGGGAGTGCAACCAGCACGGCTTCTCTCGCGCGCACAAACTTCGCAGGATCCGTCACCTTCAGTGCGCTCGGCCTGCCAGTTGGAATGTCGATTTCGTTCAGCCCCGCCAGTACGACGTTGAGCACTACAACGCTAACGGTTGCCGTGACGGGAGCAGTTCCCACCGGCACCTACGCGGTGAGTATCCGCGCGACCGGTACGGGCGTTAGCGCCACGACACCATTGCAAGTGGCGGTGACGTTCGTCGGCATCGGACCCAGCGTGGCCCGGACCAGCGGGCGGCAGTTACTGGTTCGCAGGCGTCTCCTTGATGCCAGTTTGACGTCGGAGACGGCTGTTGAGCTGAAGTGCGTGGCCTATTCACCGGCCAGCGTGTCCACAGCCAGCGGCGATCCCAATATTCGACGGCTCGAGTACGCGCTGTGGTCGCGCACGGATATTCCGCTTATGAAGGCAATGAATGTGAATTGCGTGCGGCTGTTCATTGACCCGGGTTTCGATGCGGCACTGGGACCTAAGGGCATTGAGATGCTCGACAAGTTCTATGCCGCCGAAATCATGGTGATCATGACCGTCGACGATGGATCGAACAATCCGACGCGAGTGCAGCAGGTGGTGTCCTACTACAGGAATCACCCGGCCGTCCTGCTCTGGATGCTCGGAAATGAGTGGAACATCCGTGCGAGTTTCTGCGCATCCGGCAGCGCGGTTGTGTACTACGGCTGCACGGCGGCCAGCATCACGACTGCGGCCCAACTCATTGAAGCGTCGGCCATTCTCATCAAGAGTCTGGACACCAATCATCCGGTCAGTTCCAGCTACGGTGAAATCGATATCAACGCGGATTTTCAGCGTCTGGCTGATACCCAAGGCTATCTGAGCATCGCGAGCCATGTCGACTGCTGGGGCCTTCAGATCTATCGCGGCGCCTCGTTCGGATCGCTGTTCACCCAATGGGAATCGATCAGTACGAAACCCATGTTTCTCTCGGAGTTTGGCACCGATGCATATGACAATCGCATTGGCGCGATAAACGAGCCCATGCAGGCCCAATGGGATCTCGACCTTTGGACGGAAATCTACAAAAACCTCTCAGCCAAAAATCCTTCGAAAGTTGCGCTTGGGGGTGCAATTTTCAGTTGGGTCGACGAGTACTGGAAGGCTGGTAATATTGGTGTGCAGGACGTTTCGGGTTGCGGTCCGCCAGATTGCGGCGGGCATCCTGATGCTTTTTCCAATGAAGAGATTTATGGAATCTGCCGAATCGATCGCAGTTGCCGGGCCGTGTACACGGTAATGAAGAGTGCGTTCGATCCGTCGTTTGTTCCCGGGCCCACCAGTGCCGCATTCAGTGCCGTGTCTCGCGGATCCAATGTGCCAGAGTCGGGCAATGGGTGGGCGAGTTTCGAACGCAACGGGGGTTCATTCTATTTCAGAGGTGGCGGTGCCGGCGGCGGTCGCGGCTTCAACATTGCCGTTATCAATCCGGCAAATGGTGCTGAACTGCAGCCGTCTCGCAACTTTGACACATGGTCAACTCGGACGACCGGCACCGAAATGGACGCGATGGTTGCGTACCTCAATACCATTCCTCAAAACACACTCATTCTCATTGCCGTTGGCGACGATGCGGGCATTAACTCAGATGCTGCCTGTACAAAGTTTTCATTCCCGTGGGTGGCGCGTGGAATTCAGGCCCTGGAGGCGCTGGGCAGCACTAGGATCAGCAGCTACTGTTTCCGTGACTCCTGGGCGATGGTCGCCTTCAAGGGAGGGGGCGCGCGCAGTGAACAGCGAGGCGTCGCGGTTGAGGCCCGTGCACAGTGGACGGTGATCATCCCCTGACTCTGCCTGGTTCGCTCCGTTTCCGCGCAGGTGAGCCGCGCTCAGCGTCGCATAACCTGTTCCGCGAGAGACGGTAATTTCGGCACGACGTATTCCGTGGAAACGGGAATCGTGCAGCGTGGAACCCATTCCACGACCGGCAGGAGGGCACCGCAATACCATGCAGAGTCGTCGGGCGCGGGAGCTTCGTTGTCGCATGGGTGCAGCAGGCGGAGCTGACGCCCAACACGCAGCACTTAGGCTCAGGGCTCCGGAAGCACGAAATCGTGCTAGTAGAACGGCTTGCGGCGGTCGGTGATCGTGCCGTCGTCCGTTTTGATCGATAGTTGACAGGGCGCGCCACCACGTTACCGTGGAGGCCCTACCGCCGCTTCATTTCTAACGATCCCGCCATCACGCGGCCCTTGCCGGACGCCTTCGAGTGTGATGCGCCGTCAGCTTGCCTTCGCAAGGCAGGCTTAACATAATTGAGCGCCCACAAACGAACGAAAGCCGCAGTCGCTTGCGGCGACCCCAGACTTCGGACAACTCTTGGCGGCATCTGCGAGAATCGGAGGTGCCCTGCAGGTTTTGTGGCATTAAACTATCTGTGGCTGCCACGTGGGTAACATGACGACCATCAGCGTCTGGTGGTTCCGAAGGAGGCTCCAGAGCGCTCATGCGAGTGTGCGCCGCACCGCGCTCCTGCGACTCGAAGCATTGGTCGGCAGTGGCGTGCCACCATACGCGCTCACATGCCTGGACGATGAAGATTCCAGCGTGCGAAGCGTCGTCGGCCGACTGTTGGTTGATTACAAGGATCCAGCGTCAGTCGGACCGCTGCTTGCTGCGCTTCATACGTCGAACGGCCAGTTCTGGGAGCGAGTTCTCCTGGGAATGGGGAACGACGTGGTCTTCGACGCTGCACGCAAAGCTCCAACTATCGTCGGCGTGTTGATCAGTGCACTCGCTATTTCGACTCGCGATGTGCCACAGCGAGTTCTCTTGGCCATGGGTGACGATCTCGTCATCACGCCGCTTCTCGATGCGCTCCATGAGTCCGAGAGCGCTACAGAACCGACCAAGCAGAGGGACGCGTTGGTCGCGCTGCTGGTGAGAATGAGAAGTCATCGCTGCGTGCCATTCGCAGTCGGGTGCCTCGCCAGCAAGGATCCTGAACAACGCCTCGCTGCCGTTGCCCTCCTGGGGGCAGTTAGCGCCCCCTATTCCATCGACGTGGTGATGTC
>JANMRE010000540.1:0-8825 GCA_031370885.1 Gemmatimonadaceae bacterium | reverse complement strand
GGCACGACGCCGATGCCATCATCACGACGGTATGCCGCAGGACCTGTATGCACGACGATGGCATCGATCAGTTGATCGCCGAGCCGCTCCTTGAGCCAATGCAAGTGTCGCACGTCGTCACCCGTGATGGTGCCCGCGAGTTTCACCTCGTAGGCAACGCAGCGCTGGTCACGACGCACGAGTATCCCGTCAATCTCGTGCTCGCCGCCATGTGTTCTCACAAAGGCATGCTGCACATCAGCGGCTTGCGCGTACGTGCGCATCGATAAGGCGACGAGTGACTCGAAGAGTGCGCCGAACAGTCCTCCGTCGCGAACGATCGGAATAGCGTCGGCCAATGGAGAGGAGACGCCATCCAGCAAGGCATCCTCGTCGATCCCAAGCAAATGTGCGCTCAGTCCTGGATCGACGAGATGAATCTTGGACGCCAGGCCGAGTCGACTGAGCGCAGTGCCACCAGGTTGCCACGCTGGAACGGGATCGTAGATGAACAACCGTTCGAGTGCGTCGCGATAGCGGAGCACGGTGGTCTTTGCCGATGTCCCTCCATCACCCATGACAGTGACGTTGCGGAGCTTGTCCAGTGAGGTGGTCGTGGCCGTGGCCGCAGCCAACGCCTGGAGCCATCGCGAAAGCGCTGCCGGATTCGCGGCAGCCCCATTGGCTTCCTGGACATCTCGGGTTGTGAGGTGTCGAACGTACCCATCGAGCTGCGCGCGTCGCAGCTCAGCCGGTAGTGCTCGTATCGCTGGAAAGCCAGACGCGACGATCGCGCGCGCGTAGTCGCCGAGTCTCCACGGAGACTCGCCGTGCAGCGTGATGCGCGATTTGGCGGTCGTGAGTGCGCGCAGGCTGACCGTTGGCCGTGAATCAACGGGCACTCCGTCGGCTTCAAGACGCTCGCTGATCGCCATGGGACGCAGGCGGCGTGTCACAATGCGCCCGGCGCCGGTATGCGTGGGGAGAGCCTTCGCCGGAGGCGCGGCAGAGCCCGCCAGAATTACGCGTCCCGGTGTGGGATCATCGTCGACCAGGTCCCGTACGGCGTCCCAGATGGCCGGCACATGCTGCCATTCGTCGATAAACAATGGGAACGGCGGGCGTAGCGCCTGACTCGGATCTGCGCGCACAACATCGGCGACTGAGGCCCGATCAAGCCGAAGGGTTCTCGCGGCCAATCGTGATGCAGTAGCGGTCTTGCCGACGGCCTTGGCTCCATCGATGGACACGGCGCCAAGCCCGGCGAGAAGACGCCGTAGCTCGCTGTCGATGATGCGAGGCGTGTAGGGTCTTCCCGAAGGAGGTAGTGCCGGCGAAGTCATCAATACCTATGGTAGGCAGTGCGGTTGGGCTACTGGCCCTCCAATCGGAATCGAGGGCAACTGCGAAAGTATAGCATACGGTTACGATATATGGTAGCACCTATGCTAAGCAAACAGGAGTTCATACTTACGCGTAATGGTAGCATGCAATTCCGCTAAACGGTAGCGGCGAGCGCCAGTCCATCTGACAGGTGTCTCGTGGTCTGCGATTTCCGTGAAGCGGCCTACTGCGTTCTGCCGCGTCGTGCAGCCTCCATGGAAGCGACGTCGAAGTTTTTCATCGGCATCCTCCAGGTCGCCACGTTTGCCCGTCGCGTGTTGCGATCGCCTCGTCATCGGCTTCCGTCACGCACACGACTTGCGGAGGCCACCGGACGGCAGCAGGCGGCAATTGCGCGTCGACCCTCACCACAGCGGACGACGGCGCACCGGTCATCTCCGACCAGGCTGCGACGCGATCCGTGCCGCCCGGCTCGAGCCCCAAGGGATGGACGGCGGCATTCCGTCGAATCCACAGCACCTGATGCGTTGCCAGGAAGCGGTGGACGGCGTGCGGACCGGATTGGATCGATACGTGTTCATGCGAATCTCTGGCAGGAACGAAAAGCCGGTGGCCATGGCGACGCGTTTCGGCAGCCAACCGTCTGAGTCGCGCGCTCCGGTTTTCTACCACACCTGATCGCCGAAATGATTGAGCCGTGGCAGCCACCTCACGGCGAATCACCCGAAATCGCCGCAAACGCTACCTTCCCCCCATGCACGCCCTCGTCGCTGCGATGTTCTCCGGCCCAATCCACCTGCTGGTAAACCCGGCAGCCGGCAACGGCCGCGCACGGCATCAAACAGAACGCGCCTACGCCGCACTCCGCACCATCGGCCCCGTCAAAGTCGTCGAATCCACCCGCCCGCGCGACGAAACCCGCCTCGCAACAGAAGCCGTCCAAGCCAACGCCAAAGCCCTCGTAGTCTTGGGCGGCGACGGCGCCGTCACTCACGCCGCCCGCGGACTCATCGTCGCGCGATCCCACATTCCGCTCGCCATCTTCGCTGCCGGCACCGGCAACGACTTCGTCAAGTCGCTCGGCGTTCCCGCGCACGATTTCCTCGCTACCGCACGCCTCATCGCGAATGGCACCACGCGTCTCGTCGACGCCGGCGAGATGGACGGCGTGCCCTTCGTAAACGCTGCCGGCGTTGGCTTCGACGTTGACGTACTCCACCGCACGAAAGATCCGCGTCGCCGCCCGCGCATGCTGCGCGGCACCACACTCTACGTCGTCACCGCACTCCAGCAGCTCTTTCGTTACCGCGGCTTCTCGGCAAGCGTCGACGCACTCAGCAATGACGCACGCCGCGAATGGCTCACCGTAGTCTTCGCCAACGGACAGTACATCGGCGGCGCGTTCCGCATCGCACCACACGCCGAGCTCGCCAACGGGATGCTCGATGTCGTCGGCATTGCCAACGTGCCCGCCACCACACGCGCACACCTCTTCGCGCGCGCTTTGCGCGGTGCACACATGAATCAATCGGCGGTGCACACCGCGCGCGCGGCCGAGTTCACACTCCACTCGACAGATCGTTTGCACTTCCAGGCCGACGGCGAACCGCATCATGCCAGCAGTCGCACCATCCGCATTCGGAGCCTGCCCAACGCATTGCGCGTTGTCGCGCCCTGAATCTGACAGGCCCCACGCGTACTACTTGCGGCGTGGCTTGGTGTATATCTGCGAACCCACCACGCCACCCAGCACGGCACCGGCCACCGCGCCCACCGCGCCACCCTTCACCTTGTCGCGTGACGTGAGAATGCCGACCGCGGCGCCACTGGCCGCACCAATCACCGCACCACGCGTCGTATTGCGTTCCGTGGTCTGTGCCGCAGTACCCGCACCACCGCCATCACTGCCGTCGCCGGAACCAGACGACGCACCCGCTGATTGCGTAGACGGACGCGTGCGATACACCACCCGCGTGGGCGCGTCGCGATACACCACGCGCGGCGCTGGCGCGTACACGGTCTGCGCTGGATACGGATACTGCGGCGGCACACCATACTGCGGCGCATAGCCCGGTGCCATTCCCGACGGATAGCCCAGTTCCTGCGGGCTCGCAAACTGCTGACGCATTGAAGGAGCCTGCGCCGCCGCAGCCAAGTCGGCGCGCAGCAAATCATCAGTTCGGCCGGCGTTACGATCACACGCGGTGATCGTGATCAGACCGACGGGAAGTGCCAGCAAGGCGAGTCGCGAACGAATGAGTGTCATGAATCCTCCGAATGGGCCGTGCGAAAGCGCAAGGCACGTGTGCGGCACACGCCGCCAGATATCTCTACAAGCACAAGCCGTGCCATTCCCTATCTCTCAGTGTACCAACGCGTAGAACCCATCCCGTGGGCCACCTGTCCACTCACACAGTCACTCATCCGTCCTGACCCAGTGACAGGGGCGCAACGCTGCACCCGACGTTAACGTTCTATGGTAGCCGCCACGCACCAATCGCTCGGCGGTCGCCGCGATTCACCACCCGTGTCATTTGAGGAACCGTTCATGTCCGTTTTCGCACGCACCGTGAGAAAGCCCCTTACCGCCGCGTCCACATTCGTTGCCCTGTCGGTCATCGCGCTCTCCTCAGCCAGCGCACAGGCCGCACCTGCCGTTAACGCGCTCAAGGTTGGCGATATGGCGCCCGACTTCACGGTCACAACGGTCACGTCGGCGGGCGTTGAGTCCAAAAAGTTCAAGCTGTCCGAGCATCGCGGTGAAACCGTCGTGCTGGCGTTCTTCCCCAAGGCACGCACCAGCGGCTGCACCACCCAGATGGAAGCGTATCGCGATCAATACGCGCAGCTGTTCATGGGCGGCAAAAAGGTGTCACTGATTGGTGTCAGCATCGATCCGGACACGGCGCTCATCTCGTGGGCCAAAGATGCCAACTTCCCGTTCCGCTTTGGCTCTGACGTTGACGCCGCAGGTGGCACAGCGTTCGGCGCCAACAACGCGCCGGGTCGCGGCCACAAGCGTCACCTGTATGTGATCGACCCGATGGGCAAGATCGCCTACATCAACACGCCGTTCCTGCAAATGTCCGCAGATGCGTACACCACGCTGGGTACGGCCATCGCACAGGCGGGCAGTTCGAAGTAGTTCCGGCACGCGGTGAACCAATTGCCAACCGCATCACCATCCCGCGCTCTCGCTGCCGCCCTGTATCGGGCGGCGGTCGAGGGCGCGGCGCCGTTTCCACGTACACGCGATGCCGTGCGCGCGTGGATGGCGTCGCGCCCAACGGCGCTCGCGCCGAACACGCGTGTGCATGTCATCGCACTCGGCAAGGCAGCATCGGCCATGACGACCGGCGCGGCCGACGCATTGTTCGAGCGAGACATTTCCCTCTCTTCCGGCGTGGTGGTCACGACGCACCAGCCGGCCATCAGTGAACTGGGCCCGCGCGGAACACTTCCCTGGGCCGTCGACGTGTATCTGGGTGACCATCCCGTTCCCGGACCCGCATCGCTAAATGCCGCCGATGCGATTGACGCGGCAGTCTTGCGCGTCGAACCGGGCGACGTCGTGTTCGTGCTGTTGTCGGGCGGTACAACGTCACTGGCCGCCGCGCCAACCGCGGCACTCGCGCAGCGCGTGGGCGACGCAGCGCGAGCACAGGCCCACATCGCCAACCTCGCACAGACACTGCTCGAATCGGGACTCGCCATTCACGAAATGAATGCGATCCGCAGACGCGTGTTGCGATGGGGTGCCGGACGACTGGCCGTGGCGCTCCATGCGCGCGGCGCGGCGCACATTGCGGTTTTTGCGATCTCCGATGTTATCGGCGACGCACCCGAAGTGATCGGGTCGGGACCCTGCTCTCCCGAGCCGCTCGATGACACCACGTTCTACGCGCTGTTGGACGCGCACGACCTGCGCAGCAGTCTCGAACGGGACATGGCGCAGTTTCTCGGTGTGCAGGGTGGCGACGCACCACCGGCTGTTCCGGCCATGAATCACGCCGCGTTCGCCGGCGTCTCGTATCAGTACGTGGCGCGCAACCGTGACGCCATCGAATCGCTTGCCAATGCGGCGCGCTCGTCTGGGGCGCACCATGTAACCATCGACGACGTGCCGCTGGAAGGCGACGCCGCCGAGTTGGGCGAGGCCATCGCGCGTCGCGCGTTGCAAATGGCCGCAATCGTGCCGCGACACGAGCGCGCGGTATGGATTGCCGGTGGCGAACCGGTGGTGCATCTGCGTCAGATGGTTGATCGCGCGCTCACCGAAGATGAAGCCGACGGTACGCCCGACGAACCCATGAAAGGCGGTCGCATGCAGGCGCTGGCGCTGTCCGCTGCCATGAGACTTGAGGAACGCGCACGCGATGTAAACGACTTCGCCTGGCGCATTACCCTGCTGGCCGCCGGCACCGATGGTCGTGACGGACCCACCGATGCCGCCGGCGCGATTGTCGATTGTGCAACGCCCGTCAACGCTCGGCGACTCGGTAAACGCCGACCCGATCGCGACCTCGTGACCGGACGCTCGTGGTTTTCGTTGGATGCGGCGGGAGATCTGTTGCGCACCGGTCCCACAGGCACCAACGTCATGGACGTGGTGGCCGTGCTCATTGATTCTCGATGACGCCGCTCCCCGCAGACCAGGCCAACGTGCCCGTGGCGCCAGCGTCCGACGCCGACGACGCCTATCGTCGACGCCCCCGCCAGTCACGCGGACAACGACGCGTCGAACTGTTGCTCGACGCCGCCGCGGAGGTCATCGCCGAGTCAGGGATCGCTGCGGCCACTGCAGAAGCCATCGCGCGCAAGGCCCACACGGCCAAGGGGTCGCTCTATCAGTTCTTCCCGAATCGTGATGCCGTATTGGCGGCGCTCGCTCTTCGCTACGCCGATGAAATGCGCGCCATCCACGAGCGCGCGTTTCCCATGGATCCGCACGGCTTGACCCTGGAGCGACTTATCGATCGGATCGTGCGTCCACTGGCCGAATTCCACGATCGCAATCCCGCCTTTCGACGCGTGTTCGCCACCAACGAAGGACCGGCCGACGACACCCGTTCGGCACCTGTGCGACTGCGCGCGCAACTGTTCGACTCGTTCGTCGATCGACTGGACGTGTTGTTTGCCGCGCGCAATCCCGCACTGTCAGCCAAAGAGCGTCGTCGCGCGGCGCTGGTCAGTGCATCCGTGGGCCAAGCGGTGCTGGCGCGACGCAGTCGCGCTGCTGCCGCGGAAAAAAAGCTGCTGCTCGACGAACTCAAGCGACTGCTGGTGGCGTATCTCGCACCGCTGTTCGACGCGAAAGTCACGCGGAAGTCTGTAACGCGGGAACGGTGAATTCAGACTGGAGACTGGAGAAGGAAAGAAGGGAGACCTCCCGACGGCTAAACGTCTCCCTTCTTGCAGTCTCCAGTCTCCCGTCTCCGTGAGCCAACCGCCTCCCCACGTGCTATCCAACACTCATTGTAATCCATCCCAATTTTGATGAGTTTTCAGGAATGACATCACCCACCACTGGAACGGTCACCGTCGGTCTCATTCAGGACACGGCCACCAACGACCTCGCCGCCAACCTCGCCCGCGCCGTGCACCGTGTGCGTGACGCTGCGGAACAGGGTGCGCAGATTGTCTGTCTGCAGGAATTGTTTCACGCGCCTTACTTCTGCAAGGTGATTCGCCCCGACCGCTTCGACATCGCGGAACCGATTGACGGACTGGTCGTAACCACCATGCAGGCGATTGCGAAGCAGTTGGAAGTGGTGATCGTGGTTCCGTACTACGAGAAGCAGGCGCCGGGTTTGTATCGCAATTCGGCCACCGTGATCGACGCCGACGGCGCGATACTCGGCACGTATCGCAAAATGCACATCCCGCACGATCCGTTGTTCGAGGAGAAGTATTATTTCGCGCCCGGTGACGTGACACCCGATCAGCGCGACCATCTGCATCCCGGTATCAATGGATTCCGCGTATGGCGGACACGCTTCGCCGACATCGGCGTGCTTATCTGCTGGGATCAGTGGTATCCCGAAGCAGCGCGCATCACGTCGCTGCTGGGCGCGCAGATCCTGTTCTATCCCACCGCTATCGGTTGGCATCCAGCCGAAAAGGCCACGTTCGGTGTCGCCCAGGTAGACGCATGGCGCACCGCGCAACGGGCCCACGCCATCGCCAACGGCGTGTTTGTCGCCGCTCCCAATCGCGTGGGATTCGAACCCGAAGCGGGCACCGACGGACTTGAGTTTTTCGGGCAGTCGTTTGTCTGCGATCCATTCGGCCGCTATCTCGCCGAAGCCGGCACGGAGTCGGCCATCCTCACGGCGCGTTGCGACTTGGCACTCATCGAAGAGACGCGTCGCCACTGGCCGTTTCTGCGCGATCGCCGCGTCGACGCGTACGGGCCGATCACCCAACGCTGGCTAGGCGGAACGTGAACGACCGCGGGGCCGAGGCTGCCGTCCGCATGCCGGCGGAGTGGGAGCCGCACGACGCCACCTGGATTGCCTGGCCGCATCACGAGCCAGATTGGCCGGGAAAGCTTGCACCCATTCCGTGGGTGTACGCCGAAATCGTGCGCGCACTCAGCCCGAACGAACGGGTGGAGATTCTCTGTCACGACGCCTCAGTGCGCGAGGTCGCGCGGGAGGCGCTGACGCTCCATGGCGTGAGCACCGACACATATCGGTTGCACGTGCAGCCCACCGACCGCGTCTGGCTACGCGATTCCGGTCCCACCGGTGTGCATTGCGCCGATGGATCGGTAGCGCTTGTGCACTGGGGATTCAACGCGTGGGCCAAGTACGACAACTACCTGCGCGACGCGCAGGTGCCAGTAGCAGTGGAACTTCTTACCGGCTTGCCTCGCACCGAAGCCATGCGTGACGATGCGCACCAACGGCTCGTGCTCGAAGGCGGTGGCATCGAAACCGATGGTGCCGGCACGATGTTGGTAACCGAGGAGTGGCTGTTGAGCGACGTGCAGGTGCGCAATCCCGGCTTCACACGCACCGACTACGAGCGCGCTTTCGCGACGTACCTCGGCATTACGCACACTGTCTGGCTGGGCGAAGGCTGTGTTGGCGATGACACCCATGGACACATTGACGACATTGCCCGATTTGTCGCACCGGGTGTGGTCGTGCTCACTCACGAGCCGGATCCGGCCGACGACAACCACGCCCGCTCGCTGGATAACCTCCATCGGCTTGAACGGGCCCACGATGCGCGCGGCACGCCGCTGCGCGTGGTGACGCTGCCCTTTCCGCGCGCCGTGATGATGGACGGCACACGACTTCCCGCGAGCTACGCGAACTTTTACATCGCCAACGGGGTTGTCATAGTACCAACGTTCAACGACGCGAACGACCGCGTGGCGCTCAACATTCTCGCCGACCTGATGCCGCAGCACCGCATCATCGGCATTCATGCCGTCGACCTCGTCTGGGGACTCGGCACGCTTCATTGCCTCACGCAACAGCAGCCGTCGTCTC
>JANMRE010000538.1:0-1694 GCA_031370885.1 Gemmatimonadaceae bacterium | reverse complement strand
GGTCGACAACAGCTGCGTCTTCTTCGACGGCAACGGCGATCCAGTGTTTGGTTCACCGTCCAACGGGCAAGTTGTCATCACCAACAATGGACGCGGAAACATCAACGCGACCTGTCATGGATCGCTTCCGGCCGGCTCGGTGCTCCCAACGAAGACTATGCCCTGGGATCGCAGCAACACTGGTTTCACTTGCTTAGGCGGCGACGACTGGAAAGGAACGACGAGTCCGTCGGGACAGGCTGGCTTTACCTGCCACACGCCGTAGCCTGCGCAGATCGGAAATAGCCTGAGCGTCGAACGTCCAAGGAGAAGTACGTAGCCGCCGTCGCGTAGACAGGACGCGACGGCGGCTACTCTGTTTTCGGCGCCAGCGAGGGGCGCCACACCCCGCGCCGCGCTATTTTCCGCGCATGTCAGACGTCGTCGCGCTCGCCTCGGAATTACTGTCCCTCGAATCCACCACCGGTCGCGAAAAGGACGCGGTGGATTTCGTTGCCCGTTGGCTTATCACTCGCGGCTGGAACGTCACGCTGCAAGAGGTTGAGCCGCAACGCTCCAACGTGTGGGCCACCCGACACGGTGGTGGGGTGACGCTCTCCACGCATCTCGATACCGTGCCCCCGTTCGTGGCCCCTCGACTGGAAGGCAATCGGCTGTACGGACGCGGCGCCTGCGATGCGAAGGGAATCGCCGCCGCCATGCTCATTGCCGCCCAACAGTTGGCCGACAACGGTGAAGAGCGCGTAGATCTGCTGTTTGTAGTCGGTGAGGAAAAAAGTTCGCCCGGCGCCCGGGCCGCCAATCGATTGCCAGCCACCAGCAAGTGGCTCGTGAATGGCGAACCCACCGAAAGCAAGCTGGCGTCGGGTGGCAAGGGCGCCCAGCGTGTGATCGTGCGGGTGCGTGGACGTGAAGCACATTCGGCGTACGCGCACCTGGGAAGCAGCGCGGTGGAACCGCTGCTGGACCTGCTGCCCAAACTGCGCACGCTATCCTTACCGGTCGATCCCATTCTCGGTGCAACAACCTGCAACATCGGCGTGTTGCGCGCCGGTACGGAAGCCAATGTCGTCCCGGGGCTGGCCGAGGCCGAGATCATGATCCGACTTGTCGGTGACGTCACGCCCGTGCGCGAGGCCTTTGCCGCGTGGGCCGGAGATCGCGCCGAGTTGGTGTGGGGCTCGCACATTCCAGCGCAGCATTTTCATGTGATTCCCGGATTCGACGTGGAGGCTGTTGCCTACACCAGCGACATCCCACTACTCGATCGCTGGGGTACGCCGTTGTTGTTTGGGCCCGGCTCCATTCACGTGGCGCACACCCCCATCGAATACATCGATACGGCCGAACTCGAAGCCTCGGTGAGCGCCTACCAGCGAATCGTCCACGCACTCCTCGCATGACCGACATTCTGCAGACACCCATGCGTTGGCCGGTCGCCGTGCTCGGCGCCACCGGTGCCGTTGGTCAGGCATTTATCCGTCTGTTGGCGGGCCATCCGTGGTTTGATTTGGTTGAAGTGGCCGCATCGGAACGCAGCAGTGGCAAGTCGTATCGCGAGGCATCGCGCTGGCTGGAAGGGGTGTTGTCCGAAAGGGTAGCCAATCTCACCGTGTTGCAGTGCGATCCGGCGGCAGTGCGCGCGCCCCTCGTGTTTTCGGCGCTCGACTCGGCCGTGGCGGGTGACGTTGAAG
>JANMRE010000693.1:0-16969 GCA_031370885.1 Gemmatimonadaceae bacterium | reverse complement strand
GAACCCGGTGGTTGTGGGTTCGCAGGAAGGTTGGCGCGTGATTCCGCAGCTCAAGAAGAGTGGCGCTACCGCGCTGGTCAGTTTGCGCTTCCCGTCGCCGGATTCAATCACCGGCCGTGAGTTTCTCGCGGTCGGTTCCGGAAAATCCGGCGTTGCACCTCCGTCAACGTCGGCGGATAGCGCGCAGGTGCGTGGAAACGCGGCCGCACTGGTGAAGGCCGGAATCCCGGTGGCCTTTGCGTCGTTCGGTGGCGAAGGAGGTACGTTCCGCGACCGCATTCGCGCCACGATCACCGCCGGCCTGAGCGCCGATGACGCCCTCCGCGCAGCGACCGTGACGCCCGCCGCGCTGCTCGGCATCACCGCTGCCGTGGGCACGATCGAGATCGGCAAGTTGGCCAATCTTGTGGTCGTGAGCGGCAACGACCTCTTCGCAGCCAACACGCCGATCAAGCACGTGTTCGTTGAAGGCCGCCTCTACTAACCGGGAACTCTCACATGCGATTCAACATCAAGCTGTCGATCGCCCTGCTGTGCGCGCCCGGCGTGATGGCGGCACAAGACCTGGCGATCCGCAATGCGACACTCATCACTATCGCGAATGGTGACATTCAGGCCGGCACCATCGTGGTGCGCGGCGGCAAGATCACCGCCGTGGGCGCGAATGTGGCGGTTCCGGCCGGCATGCGCGTTATCGATGGCACGGGCAAGTTCGTCATGCCAGGCATCATCGACGCGCACTCGCATGCCGCGCTCGAGAACGGCATCAACGAGGGCAGCGAGTCGGTCACGCCCGAGGTGCAGGTCCAGCTCAAGAACGATGATCCGGTGATCTATCGCGCGCTCGCCGGCGGCGTCACGGCCGCGCTGCTGTTGCACGGCAGCGCGAACACCATTGGCGGACAGGCGCGCGTGATCAAGATGCGGTGGGGCGCGCCGGTGGACTCGATGTACTTCAAGGGCGCGTTCCGCATCGTGAAGTTCGCGCTGGGTGAGAACGTCACGCGCGCCGGCGCAACAACGCCGGAAGACCAGCGCCGCTTTCCGATGAGCCGCATGGGTGTCGAGTTCACGGTCAATTACTGGTTCCAGAAGGCCAAGGAGTACGATCAGGAGTGGAAGGACTATCGCGCATCACTGAAGGCGAATCCGACCGCCATCATGCCGCGGCGCGACCTGCGCCTCGAGGCGTTGACCGACATTCTGCATGGCGACCTGAAGGTGCATTCGCACAGCTACCGCGGCGACGAGATCCTGATGCTCATTCGCGTCGCCGAGGAGAACGGCTTCAAGGTGCACACGTTCCAGCACGTGCTGGAGGGCTACAAGGTGGCGGACGAAATCGCGAAACACGGCGCGATGGCGTCGACCTTCGCCGACATGTGGGCGTACAAGGCCGAGGCGTGGGACGCGATCCCGTACAACATGGCGCTGATGTCGGAGCGCGGTGTGGTGGTCTCCGTGAACTCCGACTCGGACGAGCGCATTCGCCGTCTGTACCAGGAAGCCGGAATCGGCGTACGCTACGGCAACATGAGTGTGAACGAGGCGCTCAAGATGGTCACGCTCAATCCGGCGAAACAACTTGGCGTCGACAAGATGGTGGGCACGCTGGAGACCGGAAAGGACGGCGACATCGCGGTGTTCTCGGCACATCCGTTTGCACCCGAGGCGATGGTGGAATACACGATTGTTGACGGCAAGGTGCTCTTCGATCGGGCAGAAGCGAACACCCTTCGGAAGCAAGCGACCGCACAGAATCCGGGAGGCACGCGATAATGCGCGTCACACGAACGCATCGAATGGCGCTGGCCATTGGTACGGCAACAGTGCTGGGCACGTCGAGCATTGTTGGTGCGCAGGCAGCACCGGGAGAGGAGGGGCCGTTCCTGATCAAGGGCGGGACGGTGGTGAATCCGGGCGGGCAGCGCCTGCCCAACACCGACATCCTGATCCGCAACAATCGCATCGTGGCCATTGGTGCCGGTGCAACGGCGGCCAACGCGAAGGTGATCGACGCGACCGGGAAGTTCGTCTATCCGGGCATGATCGACGCCAACACGGGGATTGGTCTGCAGGAGATCGGCACGTTTCAGCAGATGAACATGCGGAGTGAGATGGGGCAGTTCAATCCGCACATGAAGGCGCTGGTGGCGCTCAACGTGGAGAGCGAGATCCTTGGCGTGACGCGTATGAACGGCGTGACGTCGGTGGTCACGTCGCCAACGGGTGGCGCGATCAGTGGACAGGCGGCGCTGATCAATACTGCAGGATGGACGTGGGAAGATCTGGCCGTGATGAAGTCGGCGGGCATGATGATCAATCCGCCGGGACTGAATGGTGCAGGTGGCGGTCGTGGCGGTCGTGGTGGCGGCGGTGGTCGTGGCGGTGGTGGTGGCGCAGACGCTGCCGCCGCAGCAAATGCCGTCGCCGAGTTCGATTCGTTCATGACGACGTCCAAAGCGTACCATGCGGGTCGTTCGGCTGGAACAGCGAAGCTCGACCTCATTTACGAGGCCATGCGTCCGTTGTTCAAAAAGGAAATCCCGGCGATCATCACGGCGAATGGTGAAACCGGAATTCGCAACGCGATCGCGTTCGGCGAGAAGTGGGACGTGAAGGTGGTGATCTCGGGCGGTGAGGACGCGTGGAAGGTGCGAAAGCTGCTTGCGGAAAAGAACGTGCCGCTGATCCTTGGCTCGATCGAGTCGGCACCAGGAGATAGTGTGCCGTACGATGCGATCTACGCGCAGCCTGGTCTGTTGTACGACGCCGGTGTGAAGTTTGCGTTCTCAACGGGCAACGGATCCAACGCCCGACATGTCGCGTTTCACGCGGCACTGGCGGTAGCGTACGGACTCCCCGCCGATGGTGCACTGAAGGCGCTCACCATCTGGCCGGCCGAGATGTTTGGCGCGGACAAGGAAATCGGCACGATCGCGACTGGGAAACTCGCCAACCTGTTCATCACGACCGGCGACCCGTTGGATCTGCGCACGCAGGTGGTGGAGGTGTTTATCAAGGGCCGTCAGGTGCCGGATGATGATCGACACAACCGGTTGTACCTCAAGTACAAGGCTCGGCCGAAGGTGATTATCGTGCCGTAGGCGGCTGCCCCCTTGCCGCCGCCGCCCTGATTACTTGCGAAGCAAGCAAACCATACTAGCTTGCAAGCATGAAAGCGACCATCGATTTCGATCCGAATCTCTATCGGCGCCTCAAGGCCGAGGCTGCACTGCGGGGACGGACGGTGCGTGAACTCGTGGCCGAGGGTGTGCAGCTGGTGCTTGCCACCCCGATGACGCGGGTGAGTGAGCCGGACGACGACCGCGCCTACTTTGGAGTGCTGAACTCGTACGCTGTCGGCGCCGCTGGTGTCCATGACCTGGAGTCGATTCGTGAGAGTATTGCGCGCGGTCGCGCGTTGTCATCATCCGATGGACCGGCGCATCCTCCGCCTCAGCGCCGACGGCGTTCGAGATAGTTGGGGCCTTCAATGCGATTCGGTCTGGACACCTCGGTTGTGCTGCGTGTGCTGATGGGCGCGCCAGAAGCGGAAGCGGCTGCGGCCCGGGTGTTCATCGCGAGCGTGATCGAACAGCGCGGGGAGTGTGTGATCAGCGATGTGGTGGTCGCCGAAAGCTTTTTCGCCCTGAAGATGCACTATGGTGTGGAAGATGAGCGCGCGGCGCGTGCCCTGATCGAACTGGGGCGTGCGCGCCCTATGCATATCAGCGCGGCGGCCGCTCATGCGCTCGACACTGTGGTTCAGCGTTCAGCAGGCGCCGGCTTTGTTGATCGCCTGATCCATGCGGGCTATCAGTCCGATCTGGCCGCGCTTGTCACCTTCGATCGTAAGGCCGCGCGGCTTTCAGACGCGCAGCTGCTGCGCGGGTAGCTGTGCGCCGGGCACGTGACGACGCATCGTCGGCATGTCTCGCCACCATGCGTCGCGCGATGTACGATTGGGCGCAATTCACTTCGGAGATCTTCGTGATGACTCTGCGCAGTCGACTGCTGGCAGCCTTCGCAGCGCTTGCCGTCGTGCCGTTGCTGGCGGTGGGAGTCTTCGACTATCTCCGGACGGCTGCCGCTGTGCAGTCGCTCATCGTGAACCAGACGTCGGCAATTGCCGCGCAGGCGGCTACCGATGTGGAGTCGCGCTTTCGACTGCTTGAGGCGAACATTGCGCTTCTCGCCGGCAATGCGGAGACGCATCGGATGTTTGCGACGCGCGCACTTGGCGATACGGTCGCGCGCGTTGGTCTCGAGGTCATGACGCGCTACCTTGGCGACGCGTGGCCCGTGGCGGGGCGCGACCTGCTGTGGGCCAGTTACCGCGCGACCGACGGGCGCGAGCTCTTCTCGATCGGAGAGCCCGAGGCCACGACGACAGCGAGAGCACACGTTCTGCAACGCGCCGTCCGAGACCACGATGGCACGGCGCTTGGCTCCGTCACGTTCGCCGCACGCGTCGACTCGCTGCTGGCCGATGCGTCACTGCGCACGCATTTCGGACGGGCAGGGCTGATGGCCGTGGTGGACGACTCAGCTGGCTACATCCTCGCGACGGACGCCGAGGAATCGGTTGCGGCCAATCGCGTGCAAGCCGCCGCGCACTCCTCGCGGATCGATGTGTCGCAGACGGCAAGCCGAGCAGACAGTGCCCGACAGCTCGAATCGTTCGAGTTCAAGGATGGCGATTCAAGCTGGATTGGTGCGCGTGCATCGGTGACGGGCGCCGGCCTGTCGGTGATCTCGCTTGCCTCCCGCGACGAACTATCCGCACCATTCACTGCCATCAGAGACTCGAGCCTCGCCACCGTGGCGCTTCTTACGACGCTTGTGGCAATCGCGTTCGTCGCGTTGCTGTGGCGGGGCACGCAGCCGCTCGCGGAGCTGACGCGCGCCGCTGACGATGTGGCCAACGGCAACTTGTCGCCTCGGCTGCCGTTGGCGGGTACCGACGAAGCCGGTCGTCTCGCCGGTGCATTCGGATACATGCTGCAACGCATCCGCTCCATGCTCGAGGAGGTGGACCGCGCCAGGCGCATGGCCGTGATCGGTGAGTTCGCGTCGCAGGTGGCGCACGAAATTCGCAATCCGCTCACCGGCATGAAGCTCAATCTGCAGAAGCTCCATCGTGCCGCTGTCGACGGCCGCGTGCCCGCCGAGTTGCATCGACCCATCGAGATCACACGCCTCGAGGTCGATCGACTCGACCGTGTCGTGCGCGGCGTCCTGCAACTTGGACAGGCCGAGTCGGGACCACGCACAACATTCCCGCTGCGCGAGCCAGTGGGGCGCGCGCTCGATGCCATCCGACCGGAACTCGAACGGGCTGGACTTGTGGTGCACACCGAGGGATTCGAGCAGTCACTCGCCGTGACCGGGCATGCCGAGCGAATTCAGGGACTTGTGCTCAACCTGCTGCGGAACGCGCTCGAAGCATCGCCGCCGGCAGGTCGGCTTGTGGTCACGCTCGCCGAGGGCAAGGACGACACGGTGCACCTGACGGTGGAGGACGACGGGCCTGGCATCGCCCACGAGCTGACGGAAAAAATCTTTGCGCCGTTCGTGACAACGAAGGCCGAAGGTACGGGACTGGGGCTGGCACTCGCGCAGCGCGTCGTAGAAGATCATGGGGGATCGCTCGCCGTCGTGGCGCCTCGATACACTCGCGGCGCCGCCTTCCGCGTGATCCTTTCTCGCGCTCAGGAGTCCGAATGACGCGTCGCATCATGGTGGTGGACGATGACGCGCTTATCCGCGAGACGCTGGTGGCGCATTTCCGCGATGGCGGCATCGACGTGAGTGAGGCTGCATCAGCCGAGCAGGCGCTGGCCACCGTGGGACGTGCCGCGCCGGATGTGGTGATCACCGACGTCCGGATGGGCGGGATGGATGGGCTCACACTGCTTCGCACGATCAAGGAACGACTGCCCGATGTCATGGTCTTGGTCATGACGGCGTTTGAAGACATGCGCACGGCGATCGGCGCGATGAAGGCCGGCGCGCATGAGTATCTCGTGAAACCGCTGGACCTGGACCAGATCGATCTCGTGGTGGAGCGCTGTTTTCGCGAGCGAGCGCTGGCACGTCGCGCCGGTGCGCTTGCTGAGCAGGCCGCCGAACCGTACGCACTCGACCAGTTGGTTGGCCGAGACCCGCGGATGATCGAGATATACAAAACGATCGGCGCCGCAGCGCGCACGCGTGCGCCGGTGCTCATTCGCGGAGAGACTGGAACTGGCAAAGAAGTGATCGCGCGCGCGGTGCACTTCAACTCCGACGATGCGCGCGAGCCGTTTGTCGCGGTGAATTGCACGGCCGTGCCCGAGGCGCTGCTCGAGTCCGAACTGTTCGGGCACGTGCGCGGCGCGTTCACCGGCGCTGTCGGTGATCGCAAGGGACGCTTCGAGTTGGCGGGCGCGGGCACAATCTTCCTCGACGAGATCGGTGACACGACACCGGCCTTTCAGGCGAAGTTGCTGCGCGTGCTGCAAGAGCGCACGTTCACGCCTGTCGGAGCGGAGCAGACGCGCCGCACTGAGGCGCGTGTGATTGCCGCGACGCACCGTCCGCTTGAGCAACTCATGCGCGAGGGGCGTTTTCGCGAGGACCTCTACTTCCGTCTGCGGGTCGTGGAGATTGTGCTTCCCACGCTCCGCGAACGTCGGGGTGACATCGGTCTGCTCGCGGACCATTTGCTCCGTAAGGCGTCGGCGGAAATGCATCGCGCACCGGCACGACTCACGCCGGGCGCACTGCAGCGACTCATCGCCTACGACTGGCCAGGGAACGTTCGCGAACTTGAGAACGCGCTCACGCGCGCACTCGTCATGGTGCCTGCCTCGCTCATTGGCGAGAACGACTTGCTGCTGGGCGCTGCTGTGCGGCCGTCATCCGCGTCGGAGGAGGCACCGGAAGATCGCACGATGAACGCAGTCGAGCGTCACCACGTCGAGCGAGTCCTGCGCGAGTGCCACTACAACAAGCGACAGACGTGCCGGGTTCTTGGTGTGTCGCGCCCGCGATTGGACCGCTTGCTTGAGAAGCATGGAATCGTGGTCACGGATCGTGACCATCAGCAGTAACGACGCGTTACCGGCGGAGCACTGACGACAGCACCGCGGTCCGTGCAAGCCAATGCAGGGCAACTGTTTGCAGGGAATCGCGAAATGGCGACCGACTTGCTGTGACAGGCGGCATCCCCTTTCGGAGGCAAGTCGCATGATATCTCGTTCTTTCGCCACCGTCGCCGCCCTAACGATCCTCAGCGCACCGCTCGTTCTTGTCGCCCAGCGCGGCCCGACGTCGGTGTTATTTGGCACGAAGCTGATCAGCCACAGCGGATTCCTCGATGCGCCCGCCGTCTCGCCCGATGGTAAATGGATCGCCGCTATGTCGCAAAGTGCGAGCGACAACTCGATCGTCATCGCGTCCGCGACCGGCGGCACGTTCCGGCCACTGGTCCCGGCGGCGGATCGTCCGCTGCAACTTGTGTGGTCTCCACGCGGCGACCGCGTAGCATATATGTCCGGACGCGTGGGTGGAGTCGTCGTCTCCGACTTCGACACAAGCACGGGTGCGCTGCGCGGAACACCGAGACGAGTCACCCTGGAGCGCACGTGGCAGTACGCCATCGCCCCCGACGGGCAGTCGCTCGCGTACGTGCTGAAGGTGAAGGACGAGCAGGTACTCAAGATCGTGCCCCTTGCGGGCGGGACCGCGCGCGACGTGCTGCGGTGGCCAGCAATCGCGCTCGACAATGTGCGATTCGCCGTCGACGGAAAGTCACTCTACTTCGATGTGCGTTCGCCGACGGAACGGGGCAGCGTGTATCGCGTGTCCAGCACCGGCGGCAAGCCGGAGCTTGTCTGGAAGCCGATGCAACCTGAGGGAACAACCACGCTCGTCGAACCGTCCATCGACCGGATCTTACGTCTGACGCAGACGACAATTGTGCTCATGACACTTGAGGGCGACACAGTACTGGTGATGCCGAACTTTACCGACTCGCAGCTTCGGATTGGTGCGTTCTCGGCTGACGGCCGCAGCCTGTTTGTCGCCCCGAGCGACGTCCGGGCCATTATGCGCGCAACTCCGCTTGATGGTGGCAAGTCGGTCGATCTCTCACCCAACACGGACTATTACTGGCCGGTCGGTTGGTCATCCGACAGTCGTTCGGCCTACTTCACGACCGAGGCGGCGCATTCACTGTACGTGGCGGGCCTCGATGGCTCCGCGCGCCGCACGATCGCGTTCGATCCGCAACCGCGTCCGGCGAAATTCGAGTCTCTCAAGATCTACAGCGTCTCTGGAGACGGTCGATACCTGTTTGTCGCGGATCGCGGCCCAAGCGCCCCGCATGTACGGCGCGCATACCTCTACGACACGCAGACGCGTGCGCTGCGGAAGGTCACGGACAGTCTCGGCACTGGGATCGAAGGACGCGGCGGCAGCTACCTAACCTACCAACACCAGGCTGGTGAATTCGTCTTTCTCCAGCGTACGGGTGGCACTGCGGCGAACCTTGCCGAACTCCCGCGCGAGATCCGCGCGGTCAAGCCCGATGGCTCGAATCGCCTCGTGCGGCGCGTGCCAAGCGGTTCGGACTCGGCGAGCAACTTCATCGTGGACGGTGACCGGGTCTACTGGACGGTGAGGCGAAACGATACCACAAGCCTCTTCCTCGCGAGGGGCGCGGCGCCCGCGGCGAAAATCTGGACCACCACCGAACGCGTCATCGACCCTCATCTCTCCAACGATGGCACCAGGATGGCTGTCGCGATTTCGCAACCTGCAGTGGACGGCCTCGATCGAGTGCGCTTCCAATTCCTGCGTATCAATGCAAGCGGTCGCGTCACCAGCGACGGACAGTCGGCGACCGTCGGCGCATTCTGGGACGCGTACTGGGCACCTGGTGACCAGTCCCTTGTGGCTCTCGAGTATCCCGGAGGAGCAGACCTCGACACACGCCTCATTCGTATTCCCGCGAACGGCGGCGCCGTGAGCTACGTCGTGAAGGCGGGCGCCTTCACGTTCTGGGATCACTATCTCTCCCCGGACGGCAAGTACTCGCTCATCCCGGCCGAGTCGACACGTGGCGCATCGATCTGGCGTATCGATCTCGACGCGGCCCAGCGCGACTGGAAGCAGCGCGGCGGAAAGAAGTGACATCAGACCGATGACATGTTATATTACATGATATGCGAAAAGTCTCAGCGGCCAATCGAAACGTCCGGCGCTACCGCGATCGGATGAAGCGAGCTGGCCTGCGGCTTGTTCAACTCTGGGTTCCGGACACACGAGCGCCAGGGTTTGCCGTCGAATGCGGGCGGCAGAGCCGCGTAGCGGCCAGCAAGCGACGTGTGGAGCGCGACGTGCATGATTGGCTCGAAGACACCCGAGACGCGGCCGGATGGACGGGCTGAAACGCGGTGATCTTGTGGTGGTCGCCATGTCGGGCGACTATGGAAAACCGAGACCTGCGCTCGTGGTGCAGGCGGACGTGTTCAACCAGGCGCACGCAAGTGTGACACTGCTTCCGGTGACGAGTACGATTGTTGACGCGCCACTGTTCCGCCTGACGGTGGCGCCGTCGCCTGGGAACGGCCTGCGCGCGTTGTCGCAGATCATGATTGACAAGGTGACCACGGTCGCACGAGCCCGAATCGGTCCAACGATTGGCCATTTTGAGGACGACGTACTGTTGCAAGTGAGCCGTGCGCTGGCGCTTTGGGTCGGAATCGCCGCGTAGAAGTGCGCCGGCGGGAGAATTGAGGAGACCGTGCCGTTGAACGTCCGAGTGTTACGAGACGTCAACGATCTTGAGCCCCGCTCTGCGTGCCGCAGCGAGCTGCTGACGATCTCCCGACACGAACAGTTCAGGCTTGACGGCGATCGCGCATGCGACGTGGATCGCATCCATGGCCCGGAGGGAATTCTGTTCCAGCAATGACACCACCGAGGCCAAAACGTGCTCCGTGAATCGCCTTGCTGTTCAGCCGTTGCAGGTACGCAGATAGATTGCAAGTGATGACAACCTCGCCCATTCATTCGCACCTGTTTGCGCTGCTCCTGCTCTGCCCCCTGATCGCTTGCGACCGACGATCGCCGCCGCCAGCCAAGGCCGGGGCGATCCTCGACACCGCTGCCATCACGGCGCCAACCATGCCGGCGCGTGTTCCGCGACCAGATTCCACGCGCGCGCTCTACGTCAATGCATGGGCGGCGGGCTCACGCGCGCGCATGAAGGACCTGATCCGCATCGCCGATGCGACCGAGATCAACGCGTTCATTGTGGACGTCAAGGAGTCTGACACGTTTCTGACGTACGACAGCACTGCCATCCCGCTGGCGCTCGAAATTGGCGCTGACAAACGACCCGCGTCGAGGTGGCTGCCGGCGCTGGTGGATACGCTGCGCGCGCACCGCATCTATCCGATTGCCCGCATCGTGGTGTTCAAGGATCGGGCGCTCGCCGACAAGAAGCCGGAGCTGGCAATTCGCAACACCAGTGGCGGAGTGTGGCGCGATCGGAAGGGCGGCGCGTGGGTCAATCCGTATGACAAGCGCGTGTGGGACTACAACATCGCGATTGCGCGCGAAGCGTTGGACATGGGATTCGCCGAGATCCAGTGGGACTATGTGCGATTCCCCGATGTCACCGCGACGATGCGCGCGACAATCGTGTATCCGCTCAGCGGGGGGAAGAGTCGCGCCGACAACATTCGCGACTTCATCCAGTATTCCAAGACACAGTTGGCCGACTTCAAAGCGCCCGTGACGGCCGATGTATTTGGGTTGTCGACGCATGCTGAGGGCGATGTCGATATCGGCCAAAAGTGGGAGTCGGTGATTGTGGCAGCCGACGCGGTGTTGCCGATGGTGTATCCATCGCATTACGCGACCGGACTGTACGGTTTCGCCAGGCCAATCGCGAATCCATATCAGATTGTGCGACTCGCGCTCACGGATGCCGTGGAGCGCACCCGCTGGGTGAAAGACTCGACCGGGAAGCCCGTGGGCGAGGTGGTTGGTTGGCTGGAGGCCATGAGCATTCGCGGTGCGTCGGTTGGTGCGGCAGAAGTGCGCTTGCAAATCCAGGCCGCATACGACGCGGGCGTGAAGAGCTGGGCGCTGTGGAATCCGGGCTCGCGATTCACCGAGTTCGAGGACGCGTTGCGACCAGACAGCGGTGGCGTGTCACCGATCGAACGCCGCGGATGGACACCGCCCGTGTGGGAACTGCCGCGACAGCGGCTGAGCATGGTGATTCGAAACCGTGAACTGGCTGCCGCACGAGCGGCGGCCGGTTCCGCCGTGTCGCGTGATAGCGCGGCCGGACGTCGCGACAGCGGTCGTAGCGACGGCCCGCGTAAGCCGTGAACGTGGTGCGCGCGCAATGAAGGCGTACGGCCGTTCCTCGCGGGGATCGCACTTGAGGTCTGGCCACGTGCCGGGAACGGTGACCACCTACAAGGGTCGACATCGGTATGACACACGCGGTGCAGGGCGCCCTTGACCTCCGCCTGCCTGCGTCATACTCTACATCGCAAAGTACTTGTCGTTCTAGCAGCCGCACCCGGAGAGCGCGTCCGATTGCGCGTCGGGAGGTAGTCATGACGAAATGGGGACGACGCATCCGCGCGGCAATCGGAATGGGCCTCACCTGGGGCGCAGCATGGTTTGGTGCGAGCATCATGCTCGCGCGGGTGCCCGGTTTCAACTCCGATGTCCCGTTTGCCCTCCTGTTTGCTCCGCTCGGCTTTGCTTCCGGCATCATATTCTCCGGGATCCTCGTGGTGATCGAGGGCCGTCGCAAGTTTGATTGCATGTTGCTTTCGCGCTTTGCGGGGTGGGGCGCCGTAAGTGGCCTTCTCCTATCCGGGATCTTCGTCGGCGGCGCGGCCCTTGGAGGGGAGATCTTGGGAGGAGAGGCCCTGGTGTTGGGTCTCGTGCTTGCCATAGCGAGCGCGGTCTGCGCTGCTGGTTCGCTGGCCGTGGCCAGACGGGCTGAAGGGCGAGAACTTCCCGGCCCCACTGGGGATCCGGCCGAGGCCGAACTTACGGGGGACGAAAAACGGGAATTGCTCGGACGGTGACTGACCTGTCCGCGTGGCTCCAACCAGTCGCTTCGGAGCACGTTGCTCGGGGAGGTCGACGTTGTCGGCGTTCATCCTGCCGAATGCGATTTCCACAGACGAGCGGCGCGTCATTTCGACAAGGGCCTTGCCATTTTGACAAACGCGGTTTGTCGAATTGGCCGCGCGGAACTGGCACGTGCGTTGCGAAATCGCCATGTGCGCGCAGCATGCACTTCGAAGCCGGCGCGCAACCTCCGCCGATGGCGAAAAAAGGGTTAGCTCCGTGTCTTTAGCGCGGAACGACCGACCGGCAATTTTGCGCGCTCAGTGCGTCTGCCCGAGCATGTCGACCCAGAAAAGATCTGCGCGACGATGACGGATGGCGTTCTCACCGTTGAAGTGCCGAAAGCTGTGAGCGCCATGCCGCGCAAGATTCAGATTCGCGCAAGCGCGGCCGAAGCGTCCCAGCTTTCGGCCTGACCGGTCAACGGACCGATGCAATAGTCGCTGGTGGGGCCCGCAGCGTTGCGGGCTCCGCCAGCATTTGTCTGCTACTTCCCGAGCCCGATCGACACGCCAAGCATCGACCTCTTCGCGGTTTTTGCTCCGTTCATCTGCGACCAACCAGCGTGACGCGTCCTGTTGGTGGAAGAAGAACATTGAACCGCCCGAGCTGCGTGTACCGTCGTTGTGTTCCACGTAACTTGCTGGCGGCGTTGGCGACGGCGGTGGAGCGGGCGAAGCAGGCGGGGATGAATGTGGTGGTGGCGTTCGACGCCTGAGGGGGGAACGCGACGTGGCAGTGAACGTTGTCGTTTGAGAACGGTTGCAACAGTCGAGAACGCTTGCAGCATGCCGATGAACGCGAGAGCTTGATGGTCCTACCGAACTTGGTCCTGAAACCGTTCTTTTTTCCACTCCCGCTCGAGACGCCTATATGTTCCGTTCGCCGCAGTCCTTCGCAATACCGTCCCTTACGCAATGTGGTGCGTTGCTCGCGCTGTCGATCGCCGCGACGGCCAACGCGCAGACGATAACGTCGGCCGGCGGCGCAAACGCGGCCGCCATTCAAACGCAGGTAGATGCGTTTCGCACAGTGCTCGGCCCACTCAACGCCAACGTCGCGGGATCGTTTGGCAGCGGGAGACGCGAGATCAATTGGGATGGCGTACCTGACGGATTTTCTGCGCCGAACGCCTTGCCGTCCAACTTCTTTAATGTGAACTCGCCGCGCGGTGTGACATTCTCCACGCCCGGCACTGGGTTCGCGGTGAGCGCTACGGCGGCGTCGGGCACCCCGGTCAGGTTTGGAAATATTGATGCGTCGTACTCGGGCGTCTTCGACACGTTCAGCCCGCAACGACTGTTCACCGCGATCGGTAGCAACGTCGTGGACGTGAACTTCTTTATCGCGGGCACTTCCAGCGCGGCGTTCACGCGTGGCTTTGGTGCGGTGTTCAGCGATGTGGATCTCGCCAGCACCACGTCCTTGCAGTTCTTCGACGCCGCGAATGCGTCGCTCGGTACCTTCGCCGCGCCAACTGGCCTGTTCTCGTTCCTCGGCGTGTCATTTGGCTCGTCGATGATCAGTCGAGTTCGTATCATCAACGGCAACACCGCGCTCGCGCCCGGTGTGCTGGATGGAGTGGTGGCCGGCGTGACGCGCGACCTCGTTGTTATGGACGACTTCATTTACGCCGAAACGGTGGTACCGGAGCCGAGTACGTATGCGTTGATGGCCGCCGGACTGGTTGCATTAGCGATGGTGCGCCGCCGTCGTCGTGTGGCCTGAACGCTGCTGACGTCAGGGGGTGAAGGTCGGGCTGGCGAAGCGAGAGACCTACCAAAGTAAAGATTCGTGCCGCGGCTGCGTGCGGCACGAATCTTTACGTGTTATGCGGAAACGCGCGCGAAGAACGCGTGATCTTGGAGCGGCGCAAACACGCCGCCGCGACCGCCAATCCATGCAGTGAGATCGACCGAGCCGATCCATCCGACTGTGAAGTCGAGGGAGAGCTGGAAAGGTCCCGTGACTCGCACGCCGACGACACGTGGGTCCATGGTTACTCCAAGGGTGCGATCGTGGCTGAGGGTTCGTCGGAGTGGAGCCGACGCTACCCCGCTTCTTTCAGCGCTCCCCTCACGGTCGGCGCCTTGTGTCTCGCTCGGGTCGTTGCGACCAACTCCCCAGAGGACTTCCACCTCCAAGTCGATGTTCATGCTGGGCACACACCAAGCGCGCGCAGCGCGCCAACCGAAGCGCGGCTGTCTGCTGCATGCAATGTCAGGCGGCCCCAGGATCACTGCGGAGACGTTCCCACGCGTCTCGCGGTGACAGCAGGAGCACCGGAGATTCCGTCGCCACGACGAGCAAGTCCCTCTCCCCGGTCTCCAACAACTCGGCCGCTCCACTGATCGCCGAAGCGAGAACCCACTCGTCATCGCGATCGCGAATACGGATGGGCGAGGCCGTTCGTGGTTTCGGAATGACTGTCTGATCTCGTAGCAAACTCTCAACGGAAGCCAGCTGCTCTGCCGTGGCGTCGAAGCGCTCCAGCAGGACGCGCCGAAGCTCCGTCAGATTCACCTCACCGGTCAGCACTTCATGTTCGGCGAGCAAATACCGGAGCAGGTCCGCACAAAGTCCGCGTGCCGTGAAGGCGCTGACCAGAACATTCGTGTCGAGGAACACCTTCACGACACAATCGCGAAGACGTCCTCATCCGTGATAATGCCCTTCGCTTCGGCGAGTGGGAGAAGTCTGCGTCGGATTTGCTCGAACTTGACCAACGCAAGCTGCCGGCGCAGCGCGTCACGAATGACCTCGCTGCGACTCCGGCCAAGCTGGCGGCTCAGCCGAGCGAGCTCGCGCTGCACCTTTGGGTCGAGCCGAATGGTCACGCTTGTCGTCTTCATGTAAGACGATGTAGTACATTTTGATTCAGCCAGCGAGGAGCCGCCAAGACCGCATAACGCCCGGCTGTCAGCACCAACCATCGTTGAACTCAATCCGCTTCCGGCGGATAGGACGACGGTTCCGGTGGGTGTTCTCCGTTGAGCTCGATTGAGTAAAGGCGTGACGCGCGGTCTGATCCTCTCTCACCCTGTTCCGAGAGGATCCCATGACATCGCTCCGCCAACGCATGACGCAGGACCTCCAGCTCCGCGGGTATTCCGACCGCACGGTCGAAGCCTACGTCCGCGCCGTCGCCCAACTCGCGCAGTCCTATCACGCGTCTCCGGATCGGCTCGGTGAAGAGCAGGTTCACCAGTATCTGCTCCATCTGAGCACCGTGCAGAAAGTCGCGCGCGGCACGCACACCATCGCCCTCTGCGGGATCAAGTTCTTCTATCAGCAGACGCTCGGCCAGCCGTAGGGGGTGCTCGACGTCGCGCGTCAAAAACGCACGAAGAAACTCCCCGTGGTCCTGAGTCGCGACGAAGTGTGGCGGATTCTCGGCGCGGTGCGCATCGACACGTACCGCGTCTGCCTCACAACGATCTACGCGTGCGGCCTGCGCCTCATGGAAGGCATCCGCTTGCAGGTGCCGGACATCGACAGCGATCGCACGTTGCTCCACCTCCACGGCAAGGGCGGCACGGATCGCTATGTGCCGCTCCCCGACGCCACGCTCGCGCTCTTGCGCACGCACTGGCGCACGCACCGCGATCCGCTCTGGCTCTTTCCGGCGCGGCACGCGGCGGTCGGCCGTCCTGCCGCTGCAGTGCGCTGCGCGACGCCCATCACTCGGTCCACGCTCCAGTGCGCGTTCGCACGCGCGGTCAAACAGAGCGGCGTGCACAAGCGCGCGCATGTGCATACGCTCCGCCACCGCTACGCCACACATCTGCTCGAAGCGGGCGTCGCCCTCCCGCTCATTCAAGATTACCTACGCCACACCAGCCTCAGCACCAACGCTATTTACACACACCTCACGCGGGAACTCCGCGACGCCGCACTCCAGCCGATCAATAGCCTGATGCAACACCGCTGAGCGCACACGACCACGAGACGCCGTCCACGGCGTCGCTCCATGCTCACGTTGGCGGACATCGTCCGCGCCGCAGGCCCGGCGTACGTCGAGGCGCACGCGGGGCGCCTGTTGCCGTCGCACCGGCGTGCGATTGACGACATTGCCGCCTGTCGCACGCCGGCCCTCGGCGGCTCGCTCGATCGCTGTGACGACTGCGCAGCGCTCGACTACGCCTATCACTCCTGTCGCCATCGCCACTGCCCGACCTGTCAGGAGGATCGTGCGCAGGACTGGCTTGAGCGTGCGCGCGCGTTTGCTGCCCTGTGATCACCACCTGCTCACGTTTACGCTGCCCCAACAGCTGCGCGCCGTCGCCCGCGCCCACCAAGCGGTGGTGTACGCCGCGCTCCTCCGCGAAGCGGCGGCGGCCGTGCAAACCCTCGCCGACGATCGCACGTTGGTGGGCGGCACGCTCGGCATGCTCGCAGTGCTCCACACGTGGTGCCGCACGATGGAGTATCATCCGCACGCGCATCTCCTCGTCACCGCAGGCGGACTCACACCCGATGGCGCCGCGTGGGTACAGCCGGCGCACCCGCGCTTCCTCATGCCCGGCTACATGCTCTCCGCGATCTTTCGCGCGAAGATGCGCGCGGCCTGCGAGCGGGCCGAGTTGACGGGCGCGATCGATCCCGCCGTGTGGACACGGCCGTGGATCGTGCACGTCCAACAGATCGGGACGGGCGAGCACGCCACACGCTCTCTCGCGCGCTACGTCTATCACGTCGCCCTCACCAATCACCAGCTCGAGTCCTTCGCGCACGGTCGCGTCACCTTCCATTATACGCACGCGCGCACCCACGAGACCAAGCGCGTGACGCTTCCGGTGGACGCGTTCATCGC
>JANMRE010000525.1:0-1301 GCA_031370885.1 Gemmatimonadaceae bacterium | reverse complement strand
GGCCACGTGCGCCGCAGCGTCACTTCATAGAGAAACCGAATGCCGCTGCGATAGACGATGAGAGTACTGCGCGAGACCTGGCGTTCGGTGATCAGGTGCAGGAAGAACGCGCGCAACTCGGCTTCCGTGAGGGTGTCGACGGAGTCCGGTGACCGCTGATGAAACTTGGCCAGGATGGCCACCGCACTCCGATACGAGTGCTGCGTTTTCGGCGCGAACCCGCGCAACCGCATGTCCTCGCCCATCCGGTCCGTGAGCGTCTGCATCTGAACCTCCGTCGGAGAAGCGTGACCTGCTTCCGCGATGTTACCGACGACGGCCCCCACACAAAAGGACGGCCCTCCCGAGGAGACCCGTCCCGAACCACACTACCGCGCAGCGGTTTAGTTCAACGCTTGGGTTCAGTTGCAGCCGAATCAAATAACGCGAGCGCAGCGAGCACACAGTAGCTCGGCTGTCAACTGCAACCCGTTGTTAGCGAATTGTTAGCGAGCCCCTCGCCGGAGCTCCTCCCAGAAGTCCCGGGGTGAGACGATGTGCACGCCTGCGATGGGAGCCACGGTCAACAGATCAGCGTCTCCGGTAATCAGCACGTCAGTACGGCCCGCGCGCGCATTGGCAAGCACCCAGCGATCGGCCTCGTCGCGGACCTCAATGGGATCCATCGCGTCTGGCTTTGGCACGACCTCGAAGGTGCGGAGAAACTTCTCGACTTCATCGATACGCTCGGTCGGGAGACGCATCCGGGTCTCGAGAACGCGGCGAAGCTCCGTCAGGACGACCTCGCCGACCACCAGCTCATGCTCTGACGAGACAATTCGTAGCAGATCCGCGCAAATCCCTCGGGTCGCGACGGCGCTCACCAGCACGTTGGTGTCGAAAAACACTCTCACGACACGTCGCGGAACACATCCTCGTCGGTGAGATATCCAGCCGCTTCCGCGAACGGCGCAACGCGACGGCGAATCTCCTCGAATTGGAGCAGCGCCAGTTGACGTCGCAAGGCGTCGCGGACCACATCGCTGCGGCTCCGGCCGAGGCGGCGACTCACCTGCGCCAGTTGTCGCGCCAGGGCGCGATCGAGACGAATCGTGACGGCGTCATTCATGTCATACAATGTATGACACCCTGCTGCGCAGGGCAAGAGTGTCATGTTCTCGCTAACGAGGCTGTAGGAAAAGTCGCCGAGGAGTTTTACGCGATTTCGGCGACAAAAACAATCGCCACAAATGCCCGCAGATCGACGATCGTCGCCTCACGAATGATTGAGGTATGGCCGAATTTTCGTTGGTGAGCGTTGC
>JANMRE010000500.1:0-11045 GCA_031370885.1 Gemmatimonadaceae bacterium | reverse complement strand
CGCTCCCACTGGTGCAGGACACGCTTGGCACCGGCGTATTCGCGGTAACCGTGATTGACGTGAGCGCGCGACTTGATGTCAATGACGCGGGCGCTGACGGACTCACGCGTCTGTTTTCCACGGTGACGTCGCCTGCCATCGCGCGGACGATGGGCGAGATTATCGATGGCATTGTGCGCGGGGAGCGGTCGGCGTTTGACGATGCGGCGCTTCATGCCCGCGATTCGTTGGAGGCGGCGCTGCTGGGACGCGACGCACGCCCGCGCATGCGTCGACCGTTCGAGTCACTCGATGCACTGCGCGATGTGCCTTCACTGGATCTCTCTGTCCTGGCGCGCGTTGCCCCGTTTCTCACCGTGGATGGAAACGGAACCATCAATCGTCGCGCCGCCTCGCGCGAGGTGCTTGCCGCAGCCTCCGGGTCGCTGGTCGATGCTCCGTCACGGCTCTTGCTGATCGCGCGCGGGTGGCAACGCGGTCATCCGCTCACGCGACAGATCGAAGCCGTGTTCGATGTGTCCCCCGACGGATTGCGGCTCGTGCGCTGGCGAGAACACGACCTGTGAGCGAACCGGTAAGCGTGCAACTCGACGCGACCATGGTGCGCGTGGTCTCGCGGAGCGGAGGTGCCGCGCGTGAATTCGCGTGGTCACCGGAGGCACCGGACACGATGGTCGACGCGCTGCGCGCACTGGTTGGCGCACCGTCGGGAATCGTGGTGGTGGTGGGATTGGGACTGCTGGAAATAGCGCAACCCGACCTGCCGCCCATGCCGCCCGACGCGCGCCGCGCGGTACTGTGGCGCGATGCCGATCGGTATTTCCCGATTGCCGATCCGGTGGCGGTTGTTTGCGTTGATGCGCTTGCCCTGGCGGTCTCGGCCGGCGCGCTCAACATGTGGATACGCGCCATCCGCACCGTTGGTGCGGTGCGCGCCATCATCACCACGCCACAGGTGTGCGCGCCACTCGTGGGCACTGGCGTGTGTGCGGTTCCGGCCGGTGCCAACGAGCGTGGCGAGGTGCGCGTTCGCGACGGGCGGTTGGAATCGGTGCGTCGCGCACCCGCTGCCGCGCCCGACGATGCAGCGGCTGACACCACTCCCAAGCCGGTGTCGCCTGTAACGCCAGACGTGCTCGGTCACGCCGCCTTGCGCTGGATCGACGCGCCGCTCGATGATCAGTTGCTCGATCCCGGGCTCGCCCGCGGCATCCGTCGCTCGCGGACGCAGCGTTGGCTGGCGTCGGGCGTATTGGCGACGGCGTCGCTGCTGCTGCTGCTCTGGTCGCTCGATCGAGCGCGCGATACCCAGCTTGCCACACTCCAGACTATGACGACCGCGCTCGCTGAGCGCGCTGCACCGGCGATGCGCGCGGAGTCGCGCCTGACGCGGGCGCACGACGAAGTGGCCTTGCTGGCGTTGGCCGATTCGGCGCGCTTCGGACCGGACGCTCCGTTGTTGGTGCTGGCACACTTGAGTCGTATCCTGCCGCGCGACGCGTTTGTGCAGCGCCTCGAATGGGATGGTGCGTTGTGGCGGGTGGATGGCACCGCCGACAACGCGCGCCGTCTGGTTCCCCTGCTGGATGGCGACGCGCAGTTTCGCGACGTGCGCATTGCCTCGGCCAGCCAGCGCTTCCTTGATGCCGGACGGCAGCGCGAGTCGTTCGCGATCAGTTTTCGTATTCGACCGGCTTCAGGAGGCGCGCATGGCACGCCTTGATGCCCGGAATGCGCGCGAGCAGCGCGTGATCACCGGCGGTGCCGTGGTGCTGGCGCTGGCGTTGGTGTTCGCGTTTGCCGTACTGCCCTTTGTGCGGCACTGGCGCGCGCGCGAGGTCACACTCAACGCCGCGACGAGTCGTGTGACGTATCTGCTGGATCTTGCTGAACGGGCGGACGATCTGGGGTTGGCGGCAGCCAATGCGGAGCGCACCCTCGCGTCGCAAACCCGGCGGGTGCTGCACGCCCGTTCATCAACCTTGGCCGCGAGTTCTTTGCAGACGTTTTTGCAAGACGCCGCCGATGCGAGTCGTCTGGCCGTTACGCGCCTTGAGGTATCGCCAGACGACAGTGTGCGAGCCGATAGCGTGGACCGAGACGAGTCGACAACCAATGGCATGCCGAAGGCAGGCGTGACACGACTGCCTGCCCTGCTGTCCGCCTATGGCGATATCAGTGGTGTGGCCACGCTGCTCGACTTTCTGGCGTCGGGGCCGCGCGTTCTGTCGGTCGAACGTCTGCTGTTGGTGCGCAACAGCGCGCTGCTTGGTGCGCCCGACGTGGTGCAGATCACACTCACCCTTCGCGCGCCGGTTCTTCCCCAGTGAGTGCCGCACGCAAGGCACCGTCGTTGCCCACGTTTCGTGGCGTGCATGCGACGCGATGGCTTGATGTGGTGTCGGTGAGTGTGGCCGGAATCGCGCTGCTGCTGGTGGTCATGCCGTGGGGGATGGAGCTCACGACGGATTCGCCAACCGCGCCCCGTCGACCGTCACCCGCAGCATCCGGACTGTCGGAAACGCGGGCGCCTGCGATCGCGATGTCGGGGCAGGATTCGCTGGTTGGACGTGTCGTGAACGGCAACGTGTTCAGTGCCACGCGACGCGCGCCGGAGACCCGATTTGTGGTGCCTGGACAGACCGCGATGGATGTCACCCCGACAATGCCTGGCATGACGCCCGCTGGCGCGGACGTGGGCGAAGCGGACACGTTTCCCCGCCTTTCGGCTATCGTCGCCCTGAATGGCGAGCGTTGGGCGCTGCTGCAGTTCGCGGCCAGCGATGGGGCGCCTCGCTTGTATCGCATGAACGATGTGCGCGCCGGCTCTCGTGTCGTGCGCATTGAACCTGACCGTGTTGTCCTTGCCAGTCGTGCGGGAACGCGCACCCTGCGACTTTCGCAGCGCGCGACCCCGGACTCTCCCGAGAAACGCCCGTGATCTCCTGCCATCTTCGACGACGCCGACTCCTCACGACGACGGTGGTCGCCTGCATGCTGTCGACCACGACCGGACCACGGCGCGTGGGTGCGCAAACGCCCCCACGCACCGGCGGTGCGGCTGCCACCTCGGCGGCCAAGAGCCCGCCGACGGCAGTCAGTGTCGCACCATTACAAGGCACCACGCTGGACTTTGCGAATGCGCGGCTGGCCGACGTCATACGCACGTTGGCCACGATGCTGGGTCGGACGGTGATCGCCAGCGACGTTCCTGATGTGCGCGTCACGTTCTCCACGGCCGCACCAATTCGACCTGGCGAACTGGAGAGCATTTTCGAATCGGTGCTCGAGTCGCACGAATTGATGCTGGTGCCCAATGGCAACGTGGCGCAGGTGATGCCCACCGCGAAGGCGCCGGCCACCGGGCCGCTGCGCACCGGATTTGCGTTTCCCGATCCGCCGCCGCTGGGTCTGGTCACACAGCTTGTGCCGTTGCAGTCGATTCGTGCTGATGAAGGGGCCGACGCGCTGCGCGCCGTGCTGTCCAAAGGTGCCCGCGTGGAGTCGGTGGCGCGTTCGAATGCGTTGCTGATCACCGACCGCGGTGTCAACGTGGCGCGGTATCTGGACCTGTTGCAGAAACTCGACGCGGCACCAGCCGGTGAGTCGGGATTGCGAACGTACGTGGTCAATCTCAAGTACGCGTCGGCCGACGATCTGGCGAGCGCGTTGGGACAGTTGTTTGGTATTCAGGTGGCGACGGGCAACGTGGGATCGTTGGCCGATCGTTCGCTGTCGCGTGCACTCGATACGTTTCGTTCACGCGACGCCGAAACCTTTCGACAGCGTTCGATGCCCGGTGCGACGGGCACGCCGGCCGCTGCCAGCGTGGCGTCGACCCCGCGGGATTCTGCGGCTGGCCTGCTGGTGGGACGCACCACCATTGTCGCGAATGCGCCTACGAACGCGCTGGTGATTCGCACGGCGCCACCCAATTTTCCGTTGCTGCGCGAAACGATCGATGCCCTGGACACGCGACCGGCGCAGGTGCTGTTCGAAGTCACGATTGCCGAGATCGCACTTGGTCGTGGCTCGGAGTTTGGCGTCGATTGGGCCGCAGTAAACCGTGGCGGCGATGTGCAGGGTCAATTCGGCAATCCCGAGATTCCCGACACCGGCTCCACGTCGGCGTTGCTGCGCCTGGTGCGTCTTGATGGTACTGCGGTGCGCGCGTTGCTGCGCTCGATCGCGTCCACGAGCGACGTGCGCGTGCTGTCCACTCCTGAAATCGTGGCCGCGAACAATCGCGAAGCGACGATTCTTGTGGGGAGCAAAGTTCCCTTCATTTCGTCTACACGGCTGGGCAACGACATTTCCATCGACCGCGCGGTGCAGTATCAGGACGTGGGCACCAAGTTGTCCATCGTCCCGACGATCAACGACGATGGCTATGTGTCGGTGCAGTTGCTTCAGGAGGTGAGTTCGCTGACGCAGCAAACGGTGGCGGCGGCACTCAGTGCACCCGTTATTTCCACTCGAGAGGCCAGCACGCGGGCCGTGTTGCGTGACGGCCAGACGGTGGTGATTGCGGGACTGATTGGCGAGTCGCGAACGACCACCGAACAGGGGATTCCGCTGCTCATGGACATCCCGTGGTTGGGCGCGCTGTTCAAACGGCAGTCGGTAACGCGTCAACGAACCGAGCTGGCGATTTTCATCACGCCGTACGTAATGCGAACCGACGCCGACGCCGACGCGATTCGCGAGCGGGTGCGCAAGGGCATGGAAGACCGTTCACCGGGTGTCTTGAATGGCACACCCGTGATTCGCAAGCCGCCCGACGGATCACCGGGTGGGGCACCCGAGTTGTGATGTCAGACGAATCGCCTCCTGCGCCAACTCCCGATCGCGACGCGCGAGTGCTGCGCGACGCGGCCTCGGGGGCGCTCGCGCAGCGATTCCCGGCGCGTTGGCTCGAAGAGCATGCGGTGCTGCCGTTGTCGATTGATACGGGGATCGCGTACGTCGCGGCGGACGGTCCACTGGTACCCGTGGTCGCCGACGCGCTGGCGCGTACCCTGCAAGCGCGCGTGGTGGTGCGAGCGCATTCGGCCCCGGATATCCGCGCCGCCTTGGCCGCGACGCCACGCACACCTGCCGCGAACGGCGAGCCCGGTGCCACGCTGTTCGGCGACCATACCGAATCACTGGACGATCTGCGCGCGCTGGCCAGTCGTGAACCGGTGATTCAGGTGGTGAATGCGCTGCTGGCGGAAGCGGCACGTACGGGCGCCAGTGATGTGCACTTCGAGTCGACCACCGGCGGACTGCGCGTGCGCATGCGACGCGACGGCGTGCTGCAGGATGTGCAGCAGCTCGGGCCCGCGTTTCAGGCTGGCGTTCTGTCGCGCTTGAAAGTTGTGGCCGGTCTCGATATTGCCGAACGTCGATTGCCGCAGGACGGCCGAGCGCGGGTGCGCATCGACGAGCGCGATATCGACATTCGGGTGTCGACCCTGCCGGCGCTGCACGGAGAGAGTCTGGTGCTGCGTTTGCTCGACAGCGGTGGGGCGCGCAGTCGGTCGATGACCGATCTGGGTATCACGTCAACGATACAAGATGCGTGGACGGCCCTGGTGTCGCGTACATCAGGGCTGCTGCTGGTGACCGGACCCACTGGCTCCGGGAAAACCACCACACTCTACGCGACACTGGCCGCGCGCAGTACCGAGGGGGTGAAGGTCGTTACTGTGGAGGATCCGGTTGAGTACCGACTGGACGGCGTGGTACAACTGCCGGTGAACACCAAGGCCGGTTTCGGGTTTGCGAATGCGTTGCGGGCGATCTTGCGACATGATCCGAATGTCATTCTGGTTGGTGAGATGCGCGATGCCGAGACGGCGGAGATCGCCGTGCAGGCCGCACTGACGGGGCATCTGGTGCTGAGCACACTGCACACCACCGATGCCGTCGGAGCACTCGCGCGATTGACGGAGATGGGCGTACCACCGTATTTGTTGGCCGCGACGCTCCACGGTGTTCTGGCGCAGCGACTGGTGCGCCTCACCTGCGATCATTGCGCGGCGTGGCGGGCACTGAACAGCGAAGAAGCAGTGCTGGTGCGCGGAGTCACGCCGACACTCAACCCTCCGGTAACCCGGGTGTGTGAGGGCCACGGATGCGAGCGCTGCGCGCAGAGCGGATTCCGCGGTCGCGCCGCGATCACCGAGCTGCTGGTGTTCGACGACACGTTGCGCGCGGCGTTCGTGCACGGGGCGTCCCTCGATGAACTGCGGACCACGATTCGCTCGCGCGGCGTGCCGTCGTTGTTGCACGACGGATGGCGCGCCGTGCGTGATGGCCAAACCACGATTGTCGAAGTAACACGCGTGGTGAGCGAGGATGACGGGCGATGACCGACGTGCCGCCGTCCGGCGGTCGTTGGCGCTATCGCTCGGTGTCGGCCAACGGCGCTTCGGTGCGAGGCGAGATTGACGCCGCGTCGGAGCGCGACGCGATCGACGATTTGCGACGTCGATCGCTGTGGGTGGTCGAACTGCAACCGATGGCGGGCACCCAACGCGCGCCGCAGGCGGTGGAGTCAACGGGTGCGGTGCGATCGCTCGAACGGCCGTCGACGTGGTGGCGCTGGCGGGAGAACACCAACGCCGACTTGGCGGTAGTGATTCGTGCGGTGGCCACGCTGTTGGAGGCGGGCGTGCCGCTGTATCGCGCGCTCACCTATGCCGCACAAGAGTCGGCCACCGAAGGGGTGCGCAGGGGCTTCGGGGCACTGCGGGACGCGGTCAGCCGAGGCGAGTCACTGAGTTCGGCGGTGAGTGCACAACCGGTGTTCCCGGCAGTGTTCGCACCCTTGATTGCCGCCGGAGAGGGTTCGGGGACGTTGGATGCCAGCCTGGAACTGTTGGCCGATCATCTCGAGCGACGCGATGCGTTGCGGACTCGGCTTCGGAGCGCGCTGGTCTATCCGTGCATTCTTGCGATGGCGTCGATTGTTGGGGTGACGGTGATTTTGTTGCTGGTGGTCCCACGCTTCGCCACCCTGATCACGGACAGCGGCGGCGTTCTGCCGGTGAGTACGCGCCTGCTGATCGCAGTGAGTACCGCGCTGACCACGGGCTGGTGGATGATCGTATTGATACTTGCTGTCACCGTGCTGGTAATCGGACGCTGGTTACGCGATCCGATGGCGCGGGTGCGAATGGACGAGTCGCGACTGCGCTGGCCGCTGCTTGGACGTCTGGAGCGCCTGCAGAGCGCAGCGGGATACACCGGCACGCTGGCGATTGGTCTTCGCGCCGGGGTGTCACTAATCGGGTCGATGAGGCTCGCACGCGCCGTCGTGCGCAACCGGTATTTGGCGACATCGCTCGCCGAAGCGGAGCGTCGAGTGCACGGTGGGGCCGGTCTTTCGCAGTCGCTGGCTGGACTGCTTCCACCCCTCACCGAGCGCCTGTTGGATGCCGGTGAAACCAGCGGTGACCTGGCGGGAATGGCTGCGCGCGCCGCCGAGTCGGCCGACGGGGAGCTCCAGCGAACGGTTTCCCAGGCGGTCGCATTAATTGAACCGGTGATGATAATAGGGTTCGGAGGGATTGTGGGGTTTGTAGCTATGGCGTTACTTCAGGCTATCTATGGTCTGAATGTCGGTCGGTTGTGATTTTTCGCACTGCTCCTGTAGTGCCGAGTTCGCCATAGCTGTGTGCATCACCTCATGGGTCGTTTTGTCACGGGCTGAGGGTCGATGCCGCGATTATGCCGAATCGGAACAGTTGGACGGTTGACAGGTGTTGTCCGATGTCCGAGCATATTGAGCACGTAGTCGTCTCAATTCACCCGGTGATCTTCATGGCCACGCTTCCGGAAGCCGAGATGCAGGAACAGGAGATGGTGGTCGACGACACGACGAGTCCGGTGTCGATTACCCCCGCGCCGAGTCGTCGCCGGTTTTTCGCGATCAGCGCCGGCGCCGTGGCAACCGTGGCTGCTGGCGCGGCGATGGAAGCGCAAAGCAGTCGCACGCGCGGGAAACCGCTCGACACGCCGATACCGGCGGGCACGCGGGCCGATGGTTCTGCCGATTGGAAGGACCCCGTGCTGCGACTGGTGCGTCGGGTCACGTTGGGTCTCGAGCAGGCGAGGTCGCGCTGGCGCGCCAGATGGGTTTCGCCGGCTATCTCGACTACCAGCTCAATGCGTCCGCGATTGACGATAGCGCGGTGGACGCGGCCGTCGCGGCGCGTTTTCCGATGGTGTCGCAAACATCGGCGCAGCTTCGCACGGCCGACAGCGGCGAAGTGTATAACCAGCTTGCCGACGCTGCGGTGTATCGCGCAGTGTTTTCCCGCCGTCAACTGCAGGAGCGGATGGTCGAGCTCTGGTCCGACCACTTCAACTCGCTGTACGACAAGATCGGCTATCTCAAGGTGGCCGACGACCGCACCGTCATCCGCCAGCATGCGCTCGGAAAATTTCCTGACATGGTGCGTGCCTCGGCGGAGAGCGCTGCGATGCTGGGGTATCTGGATCAGGCGAACAGCCGTAAGCCTACGCCGAATCAGAACTATGCGCGTGAGATCATGGAGCTCCACACGCTCGGAGTGGACGGGGGCTACACGCAAAACGACGTCGCGCAGCTTTCACGCATCCTCACCGGATGGAGCTACGACGGCAATGGCATTTTCGCCTTCAACCGTTCGTTCCACGATTTTACGGCGAAGACATTTCTTGATGTGGATTTCCCCGCGATGCCGTCGACGGCCACGGCCGCGCAGATGAAATCGGAAGGGGACGCGGCCATCACCATGCTGCTGAATCACCCGAGTACGGCCCGCTACATCGCCAGGAAAATGACGGGTTGGTTGTTGTCGCACGAACCGCCGACTGCGGTGATCGATGCGGCTGCCGCGACGTACCTCGCCACCGGTGGTGATATCAAGTCCATGATCCGCACGATCCTGACGGGCAAAAACCTCATGGCGTCGCCCGCCAAGTACAAGCGACCGTTTGATCTGATGGTGTCCTCACTGCGAGGCATGGCGGCCGAAGTGACGAACATGCGCGCAACCCGGGCGCGCCTGGACCAGATGGATATGAGGCTGTACTACTGGGAACAGCCCGACGGCTATCCTGATCGGATTTATTGGTGGAGTGGGCTCACGTCGCAACGGTGGAACTGGGCGACGTACATCGCGAATCAAAACTCGGCCACCAGCGTGCGGGTCAATACCACGACGATCTTTCGTGCACCGCTGGATACCGCGGCGGGCGTGGTGAATCAGATCAACGTGCGGATGTTCGCCAACGAGATGCCCGCGTCGCTCAAGAGCTCACTGCTCGCCTATTTGCAGGGTGCTGCGTACACCGACGCGCGGGTGCGCGAGACGATCGCACTGGCCGCCAGCAGTCATCAGTACCAGTGGTATTGAGCCCCCCGGTGCCCTCGCCCGTTCGCGTTCGCCGTTCACATCCGATCAGGATTCTCCGCTATGCTTGACGAATCGCAGGATACAGGATGTTCGGAGTACCGTTCACTGGCCCGTCGCGACTTCCTGATTCGGGGCGCCGGTTTCGGTATTGCGGCGCTGGTGCCCTCATGGCTGCCGAACGTGGTGCTGGCGCAGTCATCGTCCACCCGCGACATCATCGTTTCCGTGTTCCTGAGTGGCGGCACGGATGGCATGTCACTGGTCGTACCGTTCGGGGATCCCAACTACTATATCGGACGTCCGACGATTGCGGTGGCGCGTCCCGATGCCGCCGGCACGGGTCCCAAGGCCGTCGCGCTTGACAACTTCTTCGGGTTCTCGCCCGGCATGGCGCCGCTCATGCCCGCTTATACCGCAGGCGATCTGCTGGTGGCGCACGCCACGGGGTCGGTAGATACGTCGCGGTCGCACTTCGATGCGCAGCGCTACATCGAGGTTGGCAAACCGCAGGACTTGAACCTCGCCACGGGTTGGCTGGGACGTCACCTCGCGACGATCACGCCAATGCGGTCCAATGCGCCGCTGCGCGCGCTCGGGCTCACCAACGGACTGCCGCAGACGCTGGTTGGCGGTCCCAAAACGCTCCCGATTGCGAACCCGGCCTCCTTCCGGATTGATGGCAGCACCACCACGGCCAACGCGCGCGCGCAGTTTCTGGCCACGAATTACGCGTCGGCCATTGATCCGGTGAGTGCCAATGCGCTCGACACCACCAATACGATCACCCTTTTGCAGACGATCAATTTCAGCGGCTATACCACGCAAAACGGCGCCGTCTATCCCAATACGGGCTTCGGCAATGCCCTGAAATCATCGGCAGCGCTGATCAAGTCCGATGTCGGCGTCGAGGCGATCCATGCGTTCCTTGGCGGATGGGACACGCATTCGCTGCAAGGACCAGTCCCTGGTCTTGACGGCGGCGGTATGCACAACCGCATGCTGGACTTGTCGTCGTCGTTGGCCGCCTTTTACGCTGACGTGATTCAAGGCACGACCGCGAATGGCGTCACCGTTGTCATCATCTCGGAGTTCGGACGCAACGCGCGCGAGAATGGAGACAAAGGCACCGATCACGGCCGCGGCAACGTGGCGTTCGCGATGGGCAAGAAGATCAACGGCGGTCGTGTGCTGACGAACGGCTGGCCGGGACTGGCGCGCGAGAATCTCGAATCGGGTCAGGATCTGCGTGTGACGCTCGACCATCGGGACATTCTCTCCGAGATCGTGCAGAATCGGCTGGGCAACACGAATTTGGCCACGGTGTTCCCGGACTATACCGCTCGGATTCGCGGGGTAACGAAGGCGTAGTGATTTAAGACGGGAGACTGAAGACGGGAGACGGGAGACTTCCAGGCGACTGGATGTCTTCCTTCTCCCGTCTTCCTTCTGCCGTCTGCCGTCTTCGCGGCCCTATGGCGACACGATTACCCGTCCGCTCATACCCGGGTGCACCGTGCAGTCGAATGGATAGACACCAACCGTGGCAAACGTGCGCGTGACCAGTGCGTTCGTGGTGACAAGGATATCGCTTGGCGATCCGGGCAATCGTGGACTCCAGATCACGTTGTGATCGATCGGTGTGAACTGGAAACGCAC
>JANMRE010000488.1:0-2151 GCA_031370885.1 Gemmatimonadaceae bacterium | reverse complement strand
GGTGAATAAGGCAGTCGGCGAAGTCGGCGCGTCCGGACTCGAACTGCCGTAGCGCTTGCCACACCACTGCAGCGTCCTGCACCACCAACTGTCGAATGCTCAGAATGCGTTTCACAATCTCCGTGACCTCGGTACGTGACGCGCCATAGCTGCTCTCGCTGACCCAGACGACTTCAGCGAGGACGACCAGACCAACGAAACCAGGGGATTCGATCAACGGCAGCAGTATAAGATCGCTGTTGCCACCTTGGATCTCGATCACAATGATCCCGCTGCCATCGGGCACGGCCGCGTGGGGGAACTGACTACCGGGCCGCGCCAGCAGACGCTCTGCCGAACCGCTGCCGTCGGCCATTTGCCAGTACAGGTCGAAATCGAGCAGGCTGTCAATTCTGGTGTAGACGACGCGTGCGCCATCGGCGGTCCACAAGGGGTCTCGCCCGCCGCCAAAGGTGAGACGCTGCAGCGTGCTCGCGCGGCGATCAAACATCCACAGCTCGGTGTCGCGGAGAGTGGCTCCCAGCACTTCGACCACGATGCGTTGCCCATCGGGTGATGGCTTCGGGCGTCGGAACTGGCGAGCCGCCGGCAACAGTAGTTGGGCTTCTCCCGAACGACTCACGGCCACGAGCTGGCGATCGGTGCGTCCTCGGAGATAGACCAGAGTGCGAGTCGCGGAAAGCGCCCAGATTGAGAACGTTGTCTGATTGGTGAGTATGTCGGTCACGAGCAATGGGCCCAGCGTGCCGACCGAGGTGTCGCCTTGGGCCACCCTGGCGAAGGACAAGCCGTTCTCATCGTTGAACACCACCACCGTGTCGCGCGACCACGGCGTCAACGAACGGCCCGGCAATGGCCGACGCGTCGCCTTGCCGTCCAATGTCGTCGTAGCGAAGTCATCAGATCGATCAGAGGTTTTCTTCGCGATGCGGTACGCGATCGTCTCACCATCGAGGAAGACCGGTAGTAAGTGCGCACGGTCGCCCCGCGCCGTGTCGACGGTGGTGAGCCGTTGCAGCAGCCCTCCGTTCGCATCGACGCGAGAGAGCCCACCGCCAGGCACACCCCGGCTGACGACGATGGTCCCTTTGGTGCTCCACGTGCCGGAGCTCATCGTGCTGCGTACGCCGAGGCTCGCGATCTTCTGCGAGGTGCCGCCGGTGCTTGGGACCTTTCGCAGTTCCGTGCCGGCGAAGTACGCGATCCATTCGCCGTCGGGCGAAAAGAAGGGGCGCGTACCGCCGCTCGTGCCCGGGATCTCCCGCACCTCCACGTCGTCGATGCGGCGCGACAGCAGCGTGCGTCGCCCGTTCACGATTGCATCGATGACCACCTGGCCGCCATCTGGTGACACACTCACGTTATCGACGGTCACGCTGTCCGGCAGGTCGATGGCGAACTGCACCGACTGGGGTGCGGTGCCTGCTGGGCCGGAGCGTTGCCACCCCCACACGGCGAGCGCGCTGGTTACGATGGCGACGGCGATCGCGGCGACGAACCATGGTGTGGCAACGCCGCGCTTGCTTCCGGATGCGCTAGTAAGCTGCGCCGTCCCGCGCGTCGTGAACGCGGGATTCGCCAGCGCCTCCGCAAACTTCGCCGCGCTTTCAAACCGATCGGCCGGCACCTTCTGCAGCGCCATGTCGAGCGCCGCGGCCACGTTCGTCGGCACCGACTTGCGCAACTGCGTCACGAGCTGCGCCGGCTCGGCGATGATCTTCATGATGATCGCCTGCGCCGAGCCGCCGCTGTGCGGCGGTTCACCGGCGAGCATCTCGTAGAGCACGCTGGCCAGCGAGTAGACATCACTGCGCGGCGTGATCTCCTTCTCCGCCGTGGCCTGCTCGGGGCTCATGTAGTGCGGTGTGCCGAGGCTCAAGCCCGTCTCCGTCATGCGCCCACCCGCCGCCGCGCTCACGGCCAGCGCGATGCCGAAGTCCATCACCATCGCGCGCCCATCGTGCAGGAGAATGTTCTCCGGCTTGATGTCGCGATGAATGATGCCGCGCCGATGCGCGTAGTCGAGCGCGTCGGCAATCTCGCGCGTGATGCGCACGGCTTCATCGATGCCGAACTGCGTTTCGCGCGTGAGCTTCTCGCGAATCGTTTCGCCTTCGATGTAGGGCATCACGTAGTACAGGAACCCGTCCG
>JANMRE010000452.1:0-3388 GCA_031370885.1 Gemmatimonadaceae bacterium | reverse complement strand
GAAGACCACCAACAACGGCATCTCGTTCACATCAGTGTTCGATTCCGCAGCGGTCTCGTCGGTTGGCGACGTCACGATTCCGGCAGACGACCCGAATCTCGTGTGGGTCGGCACGGGCGAGAACAACAACCGCCAGAGCTCGAGCTGGGGCGACGGCGTGTACAAGAGTGCGGACGGCGGCCAGAGCTGGAAGAACATGGGATTGCGGACGTCAAAGCAGGTGGCGCGCATCGTGATCGATCCGGCCGACCATGAGACTGTGTACGTTGCCGCTCTTGGTGACCTGTGGACGTCCGGTGGTGAGCGCGGCATCTACAAGACCATCGACGGAGGGCTCACATGGGTGAAGGTTCTGGACGCCGGCCCCGACGCAGGCGCCACTGAATTGGTGATGGATCCCGTCAACAACAAAGTTCTGTACGCAGCCATCTATCAGCGACGCCGCTCCAGCTGGGGCATGAATGGCGGAGGACCGAACAGTGGCATCTGGAAGAGCACCGACGCGGGCCGAACGTGGGCGCGCCTCACGAAGGGGCTGCCGGAAGGACCGATGGGACGCATTGGTCTCGACATCTACCGGAAGAATCCGAGCGTCGTCTACGCACGCGTTGAGCATCCGAAGCAAGGGGGCACGTACCGATCTGACGACGCCGGAGTCACGTGGAGCAAGATGGGAAGCACGAATCAGCGTCCCATGTATTTTGGCCTGATTCGCATCGATCCGGCAAATGACTTGCGCGTGTATCAGCCGTCCACACCGTTGTACGTGTCCGACGACGGCGGCAAGTCGTTTCGTCAGGACGGTGCACCCACGATTCACGTGGACTTTCACGCCATGTGGATCAACCCGCGCGATGGCGATCACATGATGATTGGCGGCGACGGTGGCGTGGGCGTTACCTACGACAAGGGCAAGCACTGGATGTGGCTTTCCAATTTGCCCGTCGGCCAATTCTATCACGTGGGCTACGATATGCAGGAACCGTTCAACGTGTGCGGTGGCCTGCAGGACAACGATTCGTGGTGCGGACCAAGTGCGTCGCGGTCGCAATACGGCATCGGCAATGATGCGTGGATGACGGTGCTCGGTGGCGATGGGTTCGTGAGTCTGATCGACCCCACCAATCACCGCATCATCTTCTCTGAATCGCAGGATGGCTTCATGGGCCGTATCGACAAGGTCACGAATGAGTTCAAATCCATTCGCCCCGAAGCACCGGCCACGGAGAAACCGTTACGGTGGAATTGGGATACCCCCATGATGATTTCCCAGCGTGATCCCGCAACCATTTATGTCGGCGCCAACAAGCTCTTCAAGAGCACCGACCGTGGGCATTCATGGACGGCCCTCAGCGGTGATCTCACCACCAATCTCGATCGCGATACCGTGCTGCTGATGGGCGTAAAGGGCAAGGACGTCACCATTGCCAAAAATGATGGCGTCGATAACCATCCCGCGCTCTTCACAATCGCCGAATCGCGCTTGCGCCCGGGGCTGTTCTACACGGGCTCCGACGACGGGCTTGTGCACATTTCCAGGGATGCCGGTGCCACGTGGACCAATGTCACAGCAAAGATTCCGGGCGCGCCGAAGTTCGCCTACGTGTCCAAGGTGGAACCGTCCCGGTTTGACGAAGGCACGGTGTATGTGTCCTTTGACAGTCATCGCACGGGAGACTACGGCACGTATCTGTACGTGAGCAACGACTATGGCACCACCTTTCGAACGGTCGCTGCCAATCTGCCCAAAGGGGAAGTGGTGCGCACGATCACCGAAGATCAAAAAAACGCGGATGTCCTGTATATCGGCACCGAAACGGGACTCTGGATCTCCACCGATCGCGCACGCAGTTGGGGCAAGGTTCGCGCAAACTTGCCTACCGTACCGGTTTACGAAATTACCCAACACTCGCGTGACAACGCCATGATCCTCGCCACGCATGGCCGTGCGCTCTGGATTCTCGACGACATGACGCCATTGCAGACGTACACAAACACGCGGAACACCAACGGATATGTATTTGCCAGTAAAGGCGCGGTCCTGCGTTTGCCCATGTCCGATCAGGAGCGTGGGTTTCAGGGCGACATGCTCTTCCTTGGCGAAAACCCTGCGTTCGCTGCTCCCATCACCTATTACCTCAAGGCCAGGCCGGACAGCGTGCGCATCGTCATTCGCGACGCGTCAGGGGTCCCTATCCGCGAACTCAAGGGCGACACCACCAAGACCGCGCGCCCGGCCGTGGGCATCAACACCACGACATGGGACATGCGCGTGGAGCCGCTGCCGGAGCCCAAGAGTGCGCCCAGCGTCGGCGGTTTCGGATTGGGAGGACGTCGCGACGGTCCATTGGTCCTGCCAGGCAACTACAGCGGTACCGTCTTTGCGAACGGCCGGGACATTGGTAGCGTAACCTTCGAAATCCGAGCCGATCCGGAATCGCAAATCAGCGCCGCCGACCGACAGGCCAATTTCGCACTGCAAAAGGAGCTGCATGCGTTGAATGGCCGACTGACGGAGGCCGTCGCGGCCGTGCGTCAGGTGAACACGCAGGTGGGCGCCATCAAGAAGGAACTCAGTGACACCGCGAAAACGCCCGCGGCAATTCGCGCGGCACTCGAGTCGCTTGCAAAGCAGATCGCGCCACTGAAGAAGAAGCTGTTCATCACTGACGAGGGTGAAGAAGTGAACTTCACGGCCGAGCTGTTTCGCGAAGTGCTGACGTTCAAGGTGGGAACACTGGCCGGTAGCCTGTCCGGATTTCTCACGGGCGCCAGCGTTCAAGACCTCAAGACGGCCGAGGATGTGCGAAAGGAGGTGCCGGCGGCAGTAAACGAGACGAACGCGCTTATCGCGAACATGGTGGCGTTGTACAAACAACTGGCCGACGCAAAGTTGTGGCCGGTGGTGCCGAAAGTGGTGAAGTAGGAGGTTTTCTCAGGGCGGCACTGCGCGCTTCACACCGCTCGCCATCATCGCCTCAATTTCGGTCGCCTTCTTTGGTGCCGCCACTGAGAGATTCTCGTGACCGTTGGCCGTCACGAGAATCATGTCCTCAATCATGATCGCGATCTGCAGCGCGGGGATGTAGATCTTGGGTTCGACGGTCACCACCATCCCCGCTGTCAGCGGACGGGACCAGTCGCGACTATCGGTCGCGTCCAGCCCGATGTGGTGACCAATGTCCCGTACGCCAGCACCAAACCGCGTGTACCTGGTGATACCGGCATCGCGCGCGAGATAGTGAGTGGGCGACGGCATGATCCCCCAGACGTTATCTGCGCCCATCGTGGCCACGTTCTCGTACCGCTCCAGGCCGTGCGTCCGGAATACAGCCGCTGCTGCCTTGATGACGTCCACCATCATCACTCCCGGCCGAATGCGTGCGAT
>JANMRE010000393.1:0-17237 GCA_031370885.1 Gemmatimonadaceae bacterium | reverse complement strand
GCCGCGCGAATGGTCGTCACCCGCGCTGGATCGGCCACCAATTCTCCGGTCAGCGGAATCGTTGCGGTGCGACTCGTCGCCAGCCCGAGCGTGACCGTCTGAATTCCGGCGAGACGCTCGGTCAACGTATCGAGCACGATTCCCGCCTCCGTGCCAACCGAGGTGCGGACGTCGCGCAAACGCGTGGGGGCGGCAACTGGTGCTTCGCGCTCGCGCTCCGCTGCCAGTTCCCGCCTCCCCGCGAGAAAGCCGATCACGATCACTGCCGCGATGGCGATCACACCCACGATGTAGAGCGCGCGCGTTCTCGCCCGCATCGGGCGAGACGACAGATTGTCTGGCGGGAAGCGATCAGCTCGATCATCCGTCACTCTGGGTTCTCCATCGGAGGTCTCGACTGTGGGATTGAATCGATTCGCTCGAGAAGTTCTGGCCACCGAATCCCGGGCTGGGTCACCCAGCGCCCGACGGCGGCTTCGAGCGCGGCACCTGCCGCTTGCCGGTGCTGGAACGCTTGGCGCCGCGTCCGATTGACGCGGACCACGGCGAGCCGCGCGAAGGCCACTTCTGTCCGGCCAATCTCGCCACGAGCGTAGGCCGCCTCGATGAGGCGCTGCCGTTCCGTTGTCGTGGCAACGAGCGAATCAGTCGCGGCGGTCTCGCCTCGGATATCGCGGCAGCTCGCGAGCGCCAAATCTACCTGGGCAATGATGCTGTCTTCGACCATCGTGACCCGCGCCGCGCGGACAGCTCGCTGGGCCTCAGCCTCAGCGATTGGACCGTGGTTCCGGTTTGTCGGAATCGCCGAGCTACCAACGGCGAGGAGCCATCGGCCGATTCCTTGGTCCCACGCGATGCCTGGACCGATAGAGAGGTCGGGATACTGCTGTGCGACAGCGAGTCGGAGATTCGCCTCTGCCACCGCGTAGTCGGCGAGCGCCGCACCAACCTCGACCCGAGTGCGAAGGGCTGCCGATGCCAGTCGGACGGTGCTGTCGGCGCCTACCGAATCCGCGGCGTCACAACCCGAGCGCGGCTCCTCACGAATTGACGCGTTCTGGACCGCTCGTAGTGACACACCGATTGCTCGCGCGAGCTTGCTACGCAGCTCGGTGCGGGTGCGCCGTGATTGAACCAGGGCGACTGCGGCAGACTGAACATCCGTCTCGGCTTGCGCGACATCGGCCAGCGAGACGCGGCCCTCGCCGTACCGTGCCCGCACCAATTCGAGCACTGTGCGAAGCGCTGAAAGCTCGGCCTCGACATCTGTGATGTCTCGATCAGCGCTGAGTACCGCGACCGCTGATTGCCGCGCCTCCTGAGCGAGCTGCCAAGCCGTTGCGCCAAATCGAAGAACCGCCCCGAGGGTGATGGCCCGCGCGCGGACCTGGCGCGCTTCGCGCTTCCCCCCGGTCTCGAATGTCAGTCCGCCGGAAATGGAGAGCGTCCAGGGTGACGCGTTGCCTTCGCTCGATCTCGCCGCTCGCTCGAGTGCAGCAGTCGCGCTGGGGAATGGACGCGTTCCCGCCGTGATCTCTCCCGCTCGCGCGGCTCGAACCAGCGCGCGCGTTTCGGCAACGTCGGGACGAAAGTAGAGAGCTGCCAGCCCCAGCGCAGATGGCGTGAACCCGCTGTCGGGCGGCGGCGAACCCTGGGCGGCAAGAAACCGCGCAAACTCGGGATCATCGAGCGTGCGTGCGGCGTACGCCGCCGGCGATGTCCTTGAAGCGAGCAGCGCCGGCTCGTATCGCTGATATTGCACGCACGCGGTCGCCACCAGCGGCTGGAGGAGCAGCGCGACATTCCGAATGACGCGAGCGGTCGTCGAACGTCGAACCATCTGTTGATGCTAGCGCCGGGTCGGGAACACCGTGCTGACAGTCAGATTACAGTTTTGACAGATTGGCTCCAGCGATCGGGGGCAAGGTTTCTGCGGGCATAACGTGCTCCAGATTCCGAGATGCGTCTGTTGCATCCACGGATGGCTTCGGGAAGGTCAACGCGATGCACGATCCACACCCTGGCGTGCTGGAAATGGCGGCAGTGCCGCCGTGCAGCGTCATGATACCCCGGACGATGGTGAGCCCGAGCCCGGCGCCCAAAGGATGTCGAGATTTGGCGGACGGACTTCGCACATAGCGTTCGAAGACGAACGGCAGCAGTTCTTCGGGGATTCCCTCGCCAGTGTCTGAAACCTCGACGACGACCTCGTCTGCGCTCGCGCGCGCGCTCACGCTAACGCGACCTCCGGCGGGCGTATGCCTCAAGGCGTTCGCCATCACGTTGACCAATGCGCGCCGGAACAACGTGCGGTCAGCATTCAGATGGAGATCTGAGCCCACCGCCGTCGTTACCATGACACCGCGTTCGCTCGCGTCCGCGCTCAGGAAATCCGCGACGTCCTGGATCTCCTCGTGCAAGTGAAGCCGCGCCGGCTGAACGACCAACCGTGGATCTTCAGCGCGCGCCAGAAAGAGGATGTCGTCGATCATGCGTCGCATGCGATCGAGTTCCTCGAGGCTCGAGCCGAGCACCTCTCGATACTCCTCCGGAGTCCGCGCGCGCTGGAGCGCGATTTCGGCCTGCTGCCGCAAAACGTGAATAGGAGTGCGGAGCTCGTGCGCGAGATCGCCCGAGAACTCGGTGAGCGCGTGGAATGCGTGTTCCAAGCGCCCGAGCATTCCGTCGAATGACGCGACGAGGGCCGCCACCTCCGACGGCTGTCGACCGAGCCCTGGCGGGCCGGCGAGCCGTCGTTCGAGCGACCGCGCGTCAATCTCGCCGATTCGATGCGTGAGGCGGGCCAATGGCCGGAGTCCGCGTCGCGCGATCAGGTAGCCCAGCGCCGCGGACAGGCCAAGGGCCGCGACGAGAACCAGGAACAGCTCTTCCCGATACGCGCGCACGACCCGCTGGTCGTTCGACCGGTCGAGGAGGACTTCGATCCATCCACCCAGTGGTGCCGGCCTTTTCGCACCCGCAACGCGCCAGCGCGTTCCATCCGAAGACTGCCAACTACGCAACCGCGGGTCCCCCGAACTCAGCGAGTCGCATGACGGGGCTGGGTACCGACCACTCGCGAAACGCGACGGACGGCAGTCTGCGTCGAGTACGCGCACGAACATTCGAGCCTCTCGATCGGCGCCCAAGGCGATTGGATCGCTCGACCCTGTGTGGATTTCCGTCTGAAGCCGCTCGACGAGATCGAGATCGTCCTCGGCGGCGAGGCTCGTGAGCAACGAACGGTACTGAACCAGGGCTGCACCGACGACGAGGAGAAAGGCGGTCGATGCGTACCACACACTGAGTCGCGCCGCGAGCGACCAATTCGGCCGGCGCATCTACGCTTGGGTTGCGCGACTTTCGAGCACGTACCCAACTCCGCGCACCGTGTGAATCAAGGACGCGGCGCCGCCCGCCTCGAGCTTTGCCCGGAGCCGCCGCACTTGGACATCGACCAAGTTCGTGTCGCTATCGAACCGCATGTCCCACACGCGCTCCGCGATCAGCGTCCGGGAAACGACCTCGCCAGAACGCTCCAGGAAGAACAGAAGAAGCGCGAACTCTTTCGGCGTCAAATCGATTCGACGTCCCGCGCAGTCCACGCGGCGAGTGCGCGGGTTGCATAAGAGTCCGCCTACGCGATACACGTCTGGCGCTCGCGAGGGTGTGCGCCGAAGGAGCGCTTGGACTCTCGCGAGCAATTCCGCAAATGCGAACGGCTTGACGAGATAATCATCACCGCCGAGGTTCAGGCCGCGCACGCGTGAGTCGAGGTCGTCCCTGGCCGTTACAAACAAGACCGGTATCTGACGCCCGGTGCGACGCAGCTCGCTGACCACTGAAAAACCATCTCGGTCCGGGAGCATCACGTCGCACACAATCAGGTCGTGATCGCAGTTACGCGCAGCGCTCAGGCCGGATTCGCCATCATGCGCGACGTCGACAACGAATCCCGCCTCGGTAAGGCCCTGGCGTAGGTACGTGGCGGCTTTCTCCTCGTCTTCGATGACCAAGAGCCTCATTCAACGACCCTCGTTCTGCAGGTTCAAACTGACGCTCTCCAAGGTATCCACTCCATCGGCGCTGGTCGATCATTCTCCGGGTGGGAAGGTCTAAACTAGTGACGAAGGCTGTGTCGCGACTCAGCTTGAACGTCGTGGTCAAATGCGGCTTCAGCTGGTGGCGCTGCCAGATGCGCCGCACCGTCGCTTCACTGAGGCCCTGGGCCTGCGCCATCGTCCCGACGAGCGTCGGGGCACGAAAGGCGCGACCCGCAAGAGCAATCGCACGGACTAAATGAGCGTGTGATGATGGCGACGAGCAAGGGCGTGCTGCATGGCTACACCGGCGTCGCTGCGGTCGACAGCGCGCATCAGATCATCGTCGAAGCGCAGGCGCACGGCACGGGGGCCGAACAGGAACTGCTGGTCTCGGTGGTGATGGCCGTGGGTACTCTGCGCACCGCCGACACGACTTGGCGGTCCGCATCGTGCAACATCTCCACGCGCTCAATGAGGACCCCGTCGTCTTCACGTGGAAGTACCGGTTGGATGACATCGTGCTCACCGACAGAAATCTTACTTCAGAATCAATAATCTAGTCCTGACTCAGCCAAGGCGCAGTCGCACAGTGTGACTCACTGGCGGCTGCGCCTCGACGCGGACACGTCAGGCAGCAGCCTTTCGCTGAAAAGCGGGACTTCGCGCGCCTGATCCGCCTTCATGCGCGCGGCCATCGCTTTGAGCTAGGGCCGCGTGAGCTTGGGCAGAAACTCGTCCACCATCGTAATCGCCTGCTCATGGTGTTTGATGATGGTCTCGTAAAACATGCGGTCGTAGCCGACGCCCGACTACGCGGCTAACGCGTCGGCCATCGTTTTGTTGTCCGGCGTCACCTTGGGTTGGTACGGATCCTTAAACGTCGTCTCGAGCATCGTCACCATCGTGTCGATCTCGGCATCCTGCGCCGCATCGAGTTTGCCCGCGTCGGCGCACACACCCTCGGCGGCTACTTTGCTGTCCTTGGCGGCGTGAGCGATGGCAAGAAAACCCTGGTGATGATCGCTCTTCATGCGCAGGAAATCATGCGTGGTCTCACCTTTGTTGTTTGGGTTTAACTGCAGCCGGTTTGGCCTTTGCCTGCATGCCGGACATGCCGGCACAATGCTTGAGGATCTCGGCGGTGTGCGCCGATACGCTCTTGGGCAACGGCACGCTGGCATTCACCTCGGCTTCCAGTGCGGTGAGATGTTCGGCAAGGGCCGTCACGTGGGTCTCCATCTCCTCCATCATCGCCATCATCGACTTCATCGACGTCGGGTGCTTCATGGCATCGCCCGTCATCGGCTTCATGTCGTCGCTCATCATCGACATCTGCGCCTTGTGGTGCACCTGCATCTGGTCAAAGCTGCGACGCATTTCGACGACGGCCGGACGCGCCAGGTCGAGATCGATGGTCTTCGCCCCAGCGGCTTGCCGCTGCACGGCGCGGGTGAACGTTGTGAGGTTGTCCCGGTACGCCATGGCCAGCGCATGGTGTGGTCCGCTCATCATGTCGCCCATGCCGGGCTTGGCTTTCATGTCGGCCTGATGCGACGGCATGGACATGGTCGTTGGTTTGACCGTCTGCGCCAGTCCGGTGGTAGCAATACCACTGAGCGGAAGTGCCAACAACGCGGCCAGTGAAGGGAGCATCAGTTGCGTACGAATCGTCATAGGACCGCCTGATCATTTGAAGTGGTGCCGACGCAGACCCAACGCGGGGAGGCGCGGCGATTGACATGTCAACGCACCCGGAATACACAGACCCGATGCGCGCGACGCAATCGCTCGAATGAGTGAGTTGGGCGCGGGACGACGGGTTCGCCTCACGCGGCATGCAGGCGCTTTACCATTCTACGCACTGTAAAACTCGCTCCTTTGTGCGATGGCGGGCGCCCTGTTGGGCAGCCAGACTGTGGAGGACTGGAGCGTCGACCAGACATCGGGAAACGACAATTGGAAGCACTGCTCTCGGTTTGGGCTTTGGCATGTACTGGAGGCGCGATGAAGACGAGCGTGATTGACATCAGCGACATGCTCTCGGTCCTGAGCGTGGACGGGGTGGAAGCACGTATTGGCGAGGTGGCGGGTGTTGAGAGTGTCACCGTGAACTTCGCCGCCGCGAGCGCTACCGTGCGGTACGACGAAACGCGACTCAAGGCCGGTGACATCAAAGTGGCGGTGCGGCAAGCGGCCTACGCTGACGCGGATGCGACCACACCGACACCAGCGTCTTCAGAAACCGAAGACATGGCAGCGCCGGACTCACCCGATGCGGCGCCTGCTACGTTACTCATAGCGTCGCCCAAGCCCGTTGCTTCGCCCGCTACGCCGCCGGTTGCGCCGCCGGTTACGCCGGATGCGCCGCCCGCTGCGTCCAAGGATGGCCCAACCGTCCCCGCCGCGCCTGAGGTTGATAGCCACAAGGGACACACGATGGCGGCGCCGCCAGCACCAGCGGCACCCGCGCCCGCGTCACCAGCCGATACACCGGCAACGTCAGATACCGACGCGCACGCGGGACATGGAACCCCGCCTGCAAAGTCCGCGATGTCGGCAGATATGGCGCACGATATGGGGCATGGCGGGACCGACCTCGGCGCGATGGTGCGGGACATGCGGAACCGATTCTGGATTTGTCTGGTTTTCACCGTGCCAATTTTCATCTATGCGCCAATGGGAGGCGCGTTTTCGCCGCCCGCTCCACCCTTTGGACTGGAGCTCAATCTCTGGCTGTTCTTTCTGGCCAGCGCAGCGATTCTCTATCCCAGTTGGCCGTTCTTCGTCTCTGCCTGGCGCGGGCTCCGCACGCGCACTCTGGGGATGGCGGCGCTGATCGTCTTGAGCGTTGGGACCGGATATCTCTTCAGCGTTGGTACCACGTTCTTTTTCAAGAGCAGTGGCCAGTTCTTCGAAGCCGCCAGCGTCTTGTTGGTGTTCATTCTGCTCGGACACTGGTTGGAAATGCGTGCCCGCGCCGGTGCTTCTTCCGCCATCAAGGCCCTGATGAATCTGACGCCGACGCTGGCCTCCGTGCTCCGCAACGGCGCCGAAGTCCAAGTGCCAACGGCGGAAGTACTCGCGGGCGACGTCGTCGTGATCCGGCCCGGTGCCAAGATTCCGGTCGACGGCATCATCGAGACCGGCGAGTCTCTCGTCGACGAGTCCATGCTCACCGGCGAGTCGATGCCAGTGGCCAAAGGGGTCGGTGCGACGGTCATTGGTGCGACCATCAACAAGAGCGGCAGCTTTCGCTACAAGGCGACCAAGGTCGGTGCTGATTCGGCGCTGGCCCAAATCGTCAAGCTGGTGCAGGAGGCGCAGAACTCAAAGGCACAGGCGCAACTTCTGGCGGACAGGGCCGCGCAATGGCTGGTCATCGCCGCGATCGCCATCGGTGTTGCGACGTTCGCCACGTGGTATTGGGGAATCGGACAACCACTGCTGTTCGCGGTCACCATGACGATCACGGTGTTCGTAATCGCCTGTCCCGATGCGCTGGGCCTCGCAACGCCAATGGCCGTGATGGTGAGTACGGGTTTGGGCGCGGCAAACGGCATCCTGTTCAAGAATGCCTCTGCGCTTGAAGACTCGACCAAACTCAACGTCATCATCTTTGACAAAACCGGAACGCTCACGGTTGGCCAGCCCGAGGTGGTTGAGATCGTCACGGCAGATGGCATCACGGAGGACGTGATGCTGTCCGCGGCCGCTGCCGTTGAACAGGGATCCCAGCACCCGTTGGCTCAGGCCATTCTGCGTCGGGCAGCGCATCTCACGATCGTCGCGCCGACTGGATTTGAAAGCCTCGACGGCATGGGCGCGCGCGCCGAAACCGCGGGCGGTACTGTGTTCCTCGGAAATCGTTTGCTGATGGACACACAGCAATTGGCCCTTGGCCCGTTGGAAGCCCAGGCAACCCGCCTGCAGGGCGACGGTCGCACGGTCGTGCATGTATCCCAAGCTGGTCAGATTCTGGGTCTCATTGCCATTGCCGACGCGATCAGGCCCAGTGCCAAAGTTGCTGTTGCAACGCTTCGCGCACAAAAAATCGAAGTGGTCATGCTGACCGGCGACAACACGGCCACGGCCGAGCGGATCGCGGCAGATCTGGGTATCGACACGGTGTTGGCGGAGGTGCTTCCGGCACAAAAGGCCGAAAAGGTCAAAGAGTTGCAGGCCGCTGGGAAACGGGTCGGGATGGTGGGCGATGGGGTCAATGACGCGCCAGCGCTCACGCAGGCCAACGTCGGTTTTGCCATTGGCGCCGGCACGGACGTGGCAATGGAGAGTGCCGACGTGGTGCTGATGAAAAGCGACCCGCACGATATCGTCGCCGCAATCGCGTTGTCGCGCGCCACGTTAAGAAAGATGCACCAGAATCTGTGGTGGGCCGTGGGGTACAATGTGATTGCGTTCCCGCTCGCCGCCGGCGTGTTCTACCCATTCGTGCTGAGCCCTGAAGTCGCGGCACTTTCCATGTCGGGAAGCACGCTGATCGTGGCAATGAATGCGTTGATGCTCAAGCGCACAAAACTCATCGGAATCCGCCAGCCGGGAAAGACCGCGCGGTCTGGCGCAGTCATGTCGTGACGAAGGACACGCCGCGCGTGTTGGCCATCAACGGTGGTTCGTCGAGCATCAAGTTTGCTTTGTATCAGGTGCGTGGAGTTCCCACGCGCGTGTTGCATGGGAAGATTGACCGCGTTGGTGTGCGCGGCACGACGATGACATTTGACGATCGTGAGCGCGGTCAGCAGGATAGCCGCGTCATTGGAGATCTGGATCACGGGCTGGCCGTGACGTTTCTGATCGATTGGCTCGCCCAGCACATTGATTTCTCATCCGTCGCGGCCGTCGGCCACCGCATGGTCACTGGTGGCGCGCAGTATTTCGACCCACAACGCGTGACACAGGAGTTACTGGAAGCGCTACGCGCGAGCACTGCCTATGCGCCGGATCATCTGCCCGCCGAAATCGCCGTGATCGAACGCCTTCGCGAGCGGATGCCCGACCTGTTGCAGGTGGTCTGCTTCGACACAGCGTTTCATCGCGACCTGCCGCGTGTAGCGAAGATGCTGGCCATTCCCCGTCGCTTCGAAGCGAAGGGTGTTCTGCGTTTCGGCTTTCACGGCCTGTCGTACGCATACCTTATGGAGGAGCTGGAGCGCCGTGTCAGTGCCGAGGCAGCGCGCGGGCGTGTGATCCTGGCACACCTTGGAAATGGCGTCAGCCTGGCCGCGGTTCATGGTGGGCAATGCGTCGACACCAGCATGGGATTCTCGCCGGCTGCCGGCGTCCCTATGGCCACGCGCTCCGGCGATCTGGATCCGGGACTGATGTCGTATTTGGCGCAGAACGAGCACATGACGGCAGCGCAGTTCCAGCAGATGGTGAACCACGAGTCGGGACTGCTCGGCGTTTCTGAAACGAGTGGAGACGTGCGCGATCTCTTGTCGCGTGAGGCCGACGATGTCCGCGCCGCCGAAGCGGTGGCGCTGTTCTGCTACCAGATCCGGAAATGCGTCGGTGCCTTTGCGGCGGCGCTCGGTGGGTTGGATACGCTCATTTTCGCCGGTGGCATCGGCGAGAACTCTGCTGTGATCCGCGCGCGCATCTGCGACGACCTGGGCTTCCTTGGTATCCAATTGGATGTCGGCCGAAACGCCAACAACGAAGCGGTCGTGTCCAGCGACGCCAGTCGGGTGTGTGTGCGGGTCATGCCGACCGACGAAGAACTCATGATCATGAAGGCCACGAGCACAATCATTGCATGAATACATTCCGCGCACGAGCAGAAGCCCAATGACAAAGCCTGTCTCATCCAAGCGATTGAAACTGATGAACGCCTATTGGCGGGCCGCCAACTACCTCTCAGTCGGCCAGATCTATCTCTTCGACAATCCCTTGCTGAAGAAGCCGCTGACGCTGGATCACGTGAAGCCGCGGTTGCTGGGCCATTGGGGCACCACCCCAGGGTTGAACTTCATCTACGTACATCTCAACCGCATTATCAAGCAGTATGACCTCAACATGCTCTATGTCACGGGGCCAGGACACGGAGGCCCCGGACTCGTGGCGAACACCTATCTGGAAGGATCCTACAGCGAGGTCTATCCGGAAATTTCGCAGAATGAACAAGGCCTCAAGCGGCTGTTCACGCAGTTTTCGTTTCCGGGTGGCATCCCCAGTCACGTGTCCGCAGATACGCCCGGATCCATTAACGAAGGCGGTGAACTCGGCTATTCCCTGATGCACGCGTACGGCGCCGCGTTTGATAATCCGGATCTGCTGGTCGCGTGTGTGGTGGGCGATGGCGAGGCGGAAACGGGAGCGCTGGCCACCAGTTGGCATTCAAACAAGTTCTTGAATCCGGCGCGCGACGGCGCCGTGCTTCCTATTCTGCACCTGAACGGCTACAAGATTGCCAGTCCGACGATCCTCGCCAGAATCAGTCGCCGAGAACTCAAGGCGTTGCTCCGCGGGTATGGCTACCATCCATACTTTGTCGAAGGCGACGACCCGGATCGTGTGCACCGGGCAATGGCATCCACGCTTGACGAGGTTGTCGCAAAAATCCGTACCATTCAGAAGGACGCGCGCAAGAATGGTTTTACAAAGCGTCCCATGTGGCCCATGATCGTGCTGCGCACGCCGAAAGGGTGGACGGGGCCCAAGGAAGTTGATGGATTGAAGACGGAAGGCTCGTGGCGCTCGCACCAGGTGCCACTGGCGAATCTGGCGGAGAATCCGGCGCATCTCGCGACGCTTGAGGCGTGGATGAAGAGCTACCGACCTGAGGAACTCTTCGACGCGGCGGGAACACTCATTCCGGAACTCGCCGCCCTGGCCCCGGCGGGAGATCGTCGCATGGGCGCCAACCCGCACGCCAACGGCGGTGCACTGCTCCGCGACTTGAGCCTGCCGGACTTTCGCGACTATGCGGTCGATGTTCCCACACCGGGTGCCATCAAGGCGGAGGCCACCCGCGTGATGGGCGCCTTCCTGCGAGATGTCATGAAGCAGAATATGGCGACCAGAAATTTTCGCGTGTTCGGTCCTGATGAAACGACGTCGAATCGGTTGGGAGATCTCTTTGACGTCACCGATCGTGCGTTTGCAGGCGCCATTCAAAAGAGCGACACGCAGCTCGCGCCCGACGGTCGCGTGATGGAGGTGTTAAGCGAACATCTCTGCCAGGGTTGGCTGGAGGGGTATCTGCTGACCGGTCGCCACGGATTGTTCTCCTGCTACGAGGCATTTATTCACATTGTGGACTCCATGTTCAATCAACACGCCAAGTGGCTGAAGGTCACGCGCGCGCTGGCGTGGCGTCGACCCATCGCGTCGCTGACCTATCTGCTGACGTCGCACGTATGGCGTCAGGATCACAATGGCTTCAGTCATCAGGATCCCGGCTTCATCGACCATGTCGTGAACAAGAAGGCTGATGTGATCCGCGTGTATCTGCCACCGGACGCCAACACGTTGCTGTCCGTCACCGACCACTGCTTGCGCAGTCGCGACTATGTCAACGTGATCGTGGCCGGCAAACAACCGGAATGGCAGTGGCTGGACATGGAGGCCGCCGTGAAGCACTGCGCAACGGGACTCGGCGTCTGGAAATGGGCCAGCAACGACGGGAGCGGCGAACCCGACGTAGTGATGGCCTGCGCCGGTGATGTTCCGACGCTGGAGACGCTGGCGGCCGTCGATCTGCTGCGACACCATCTGCCGGAACTTCGGATACGCGTCGTCAACGTGGTGGACCTCATGGCGCTGCAGCCGCCGAGTGAACATCCGCACGGTCTCAGCGACGTGGACTTTGATGCGGTATTCACCGCCGACAAGCCTGTGGTCTTTGCCTACCACGGGTATCCGTCGCTCATCCACAAGCTGACGTATCGACGCACCAATCACGCGCAACTGCACGTGCGTGGTTTCAAGGAGGAAGGCACCACGACCACGCCGTTCGATATGGCCGTGCTGAATGACATCGACCGCTTCCACCTGGCCTTGGACGTCATCGCCCGCGTGCCTGGGCTTGCCGTGCGCGCTTCTGGCCTGACGGCGCTCCTCCATGACAAGTTGACGGAACACGCGCGCTACATTCGGCAGCATGGTGACGACCTGCCCGAAATACGGAACTGGAGATGGACTGGCGGCCACGCTGGCCACGCGCGTGTGCCGCACGCATGAACGCATCCCTCCCGCAAGTGGTGTGCGTTCGACATGGCGAAACCGCGTGGACGATCACCGGGCAGCACACCGGACGCACGGATATTCCACTCACGCCGCGGGGTGAGAGTGACGCGCAGCGATTGGGCGTACGCTTGCGACTGACGCCATTCGCCACGGTGCTCACCAGTCCGCTGCAGCGCGCACGTCGTACGGCGGAGTTATCGGGCTTTCGCGACTCGGCAGAAGACGATGCCGATCTGAGGGAGTGGGACTACGGCGCATACGAGGGCCTGCGAGCTGAGGATATCTGGAAAGAACATCCGGGATGGCGCTTGTTCGAGGACGGCTGTCCTGGTGGAGAAACGCTGGCCGACGTGAGTCGCCGCGCGGATCGCGTCGTCGCGCGCGTCCGAATCATCGAGGGCGACGTTCTGATATTTGCTCACGGACATCTCTTGCGCATTTTGGCGGCGCGCTGGATTGCACTGCCCGCGTTCGAAGCGCGACGGCTGCATCTCGCGACCGCGTCGGTCAGTGTCCTCGGGTACGACCAAAACGTGGATGAACCGTTGATTCGTGTGCTCAACAGTGTGCCCTCTGCATGGTGACGATTGGTCTGGAGGGATTTGGCATCGCGCTGGCAGAACCAGCCCGTGTGAACGTCCGGCGCGTACGATGATCGACGATGCCGCGCTCGAGACGCTGCAGCGTCAGTCGTTCCAATACTTCCTGCATGAGGCGAATCCCGCCAACGGGCTGATCGTTGACAAGACGGCAGCGCATTGGCCCGCGAGTATTGCAGGAACCGGGCTGGCACTGGCGACGTACCCCGTCGGCGTCGAGCGCGGGTTCCTGTCACGAGCGGCAGCGATTGCGCGAACATTGTCGACATTGCGGTTTTTCTGGAACAGCCCGCAGGGCCCTGAACCCGACGCCACGGGCTACCACGGCTTTTACTACCATTTTCTGAACATGCAAAGCGGGCGGCGTGCATGGCAGTGCGAACTCTCAACGATCGATAGCGCCTTGCTGTTGGCGGGCGCGTTGACGGCCGGACAATACTTCGACGCCGGCACGCCCGACGAGCAGGAAATTCGCACCCTCGCAGAGGCGCTCTATCTTCGCGCAGACTGGGTGTGGGCGCAAAACGCTGGCGACACGGTGACGCATGGCTGGACGCCTGAAAGCGGCTTTCTCCCGTATCGATGGGAGGGCTATGACGAAGCGTTGCTGCTGTACGTGCTGGGACTGGGTTCGCCGTCGCATCCCTTGCCGCAACGCGCGTACGCGGCGTGGTGTGCCACTTATCGATGGGAGCACAACCTCGGATACGACTATCTGTATGCCGGCCCGCTCTTCACGCATCAGCTCTCGCACATCTGGATCGACTTTCGGGAGATTCAGGATGCATTCATGCGTGACAAGGGCATCGACTATTTCGAGAACAGCCGACGGGCGACCTATGTGCAACGGGCGTACGCGGTCGACAACCCGCTTGGCTTTGCGCACTATGGAGCGCACTGCTGGGGGTTGACGGCGAGTGAAGGCCCTGGGCCGGACGTGGTTGTTGTCGACGGTATCGAGCGCCGGTTCTTCGACTACGTGGGCCGCGGCGTGCCCTACGGACCCGATGACGGCACCATCGCGCCGTGGGCCATTGCGGCGTCGCTGCCCTTTGCACCGGAGATTGTCCTGCCCGCGCTCGACTACTGCATTCATGATATCAAGTTGACGGAGTTCAATCGTTACGGGTTCAAAGCGAGCTTCAACCCCACGTATCCTGCGGGAGCTGGCGATGACCACGGCTGGGTGTCGCCGTGGCACTTCGGACTGAACGAGGGGCCGACCATCCTGATGATCGAAAACTATCGTTCGGGACTGTTGTGGCAGTTGATGCGCCGCTGCCTTCCCATTGTCGGCGGCCTGCGACAAGCGGGCTTCACGGGAGGTTGGCTATGACGAGGGTGGAGATACCTGGCGATATGCGGGACAGGAACGTTCGCGGCAACCGGCGCGCTGTCTCATCGTGGATGTTGAATGCCTGCGGAATCTGGCTCGTGGTTCTGGGCTTCTATTTCATGGTGCTGCGACCACCCCTGTTGCCGGAAGACCCGCGCTTCATGGGTACGACGCTTGCGCAGCTGCGGACCGCAGTGCCCGGTCTCGAACGCTGGTTGCAGCATGTGTTTGCCGTCATGGGCGGATTCATGGCGGGCGCTGGCGTCCTCACCGTGTTCGTTGCGACCGTCGCGATGCCACGGCGATTACCGGGCACGTCATGGGTGATCGCGTGCTCCGGAGTACTCACGGTCGCGCTGATGAGCGCCACCAACTTTGCGCTCGAATCAGATTTTCGTTGGTGGCTACTGGTTCCCCCGCTGGTCTGGCTCGCAGGCCTCGTTGCCCATATCGCCGGACCCCCGCGTGAACGGGGTGGACGTGATCAGTAGGCCTCTTTGGGTTCTGGTCGCCTGCCTGTTCGTCATCATGATCGGCGTTGGCACTTCTACGTGGAGCGGCTCGCGCTGGCTGAAGGTGTCTCGCGCCAATCGATTGTGATGCACGTTGGATTACTGACGGGCGTCTATGCAGTGGGGCAGCTCATCTTCGCTCCGCTCTGGGGGCGCTTGTCAGATCGCGTTGGCCGCCGGTCGCTGATCTTGATCGGTATCACGGGCTATGTCGCAGGTGCTGTTCGGCTTGGCCACGTCGTTGTGGCTGCTCTACGCGGCGCGCGTTTTGGGTGGCGTATTGTCCTCCGCCACGCTGCCGGTATTGGCGGCGTACGTGGCCGACCTGACCACTGACAAGGCGCGCAGTCGCGGGATGGCGTGGATGGGGACCGCGCACGAGCGCTTGTCCGGACACATGACCCAGCCTTCGTGGAAGATGGGAGGTGGACACATGGCGATAAGTGTTCACGCCGGACGGTTTCGGAGCGTCGGCTCCCGGTTGCGGCTGTCGGGCCGTGTGTTCGGGATCATGTTGAATGTCGAAGAGGTGATCGTAGACCACCAACCCCCGTACCGGAAGACCTGGGAGACGATTGGTGAGCCGCGCCTGCTGGTGATCGGCGGCTACCGAATGACATGTGAACTGACGCCGCGCGGCACGAATACCGCAATTCGCGTCAGCATTGAGTACGCACGCCCCGCGAGGGGGTTCCCTCACGTGCTCGGAATACTGTTCGCCGACTATTTCGCACGATGGTGCACGCACCGCATGGTGGCGGACGCAATCCAACATTTCGTATCCCCGTAACGCTGAACGTGACGCGCACAGCAGTGCCGCTTCTTGCGCTGCTCCAGCCTGTACCGGCACTGGAGCAGGAAATTTCGAAACTCACAGATCAGGGCTTACGCACTTTTGGCGGAGGCGCCTTCGAGACGCTCGTTGGCGCGTCAGCCTTCTGCCTCGGGTTCTTTGCCGGCGTCGGTGCCTTCGTCGCTCCCGGCGATGCCTTTTTCGGATCCGGCGCTGTCGCAGGCGCGGTCATTCCGGGCATCCCCTCGTAGTGTTTGTGCATTGTTCTCTCGTGTGGTGGATATGTAGACATCGCGGTCACTCGCGTAGCATGGTCTCTACATGGTGCGGACGTGCGGAAGTCACTGAATCTGCGCCTCGCTCATCGCGTTCCGGTTCATTCGGCGTCCGCACGATAAGCACCGAGCACTTGGCATGCTGTGCGATGGCCTGCGAGACCGATCCGAGCAGGAAGCGGTTGACGGCGCCATAGCCGTGTGAGCCAACAACAATGAGATCCGCGCGTAACGCTTCCGCGGTGTCGAGAATCACCCGCTTCGGGGATCCGGACCCTACGCTCGTTGTGATCGTGGCCCGTGGTGCAGGGCCGCTCGATCGCAGTCTGTCTGCCGCCTGTTCAATGGTCGACCGGGCCAATTCGTTGGTGTCGCGTTCCAACGCGTCATACGCTGTGGTGTCAATGACGCCCATGCCATAGGCCATCGGCACAATATGCTCGACAACGAACAGTACGTGGATCTCGGTGTCCTCAGCGAGGGCCTGACGGCTGACAACGTCAATCGCACGGTCACTGTGCGCCGAGGAATCAATTGCCAGGAGTATCTTCATGTCTGGTCCCCGTGGTGAACGCTTGCCGGCGTCGGCCAGGATGTCAGTGAATGCTCGAGATGCTGGCTGTCCACGGTACCACAGCACCGCCCGGTACTGTCGACAACGGGCAAGCTGGTCGCGGAATGGCTGTGCAACATCTGGCGCGCGTCATCCAGGGAGTCGTGTGCCTGACAACACGCAGAGGGAGACCGCATGATCTGGTCGACCCTTACGTCCGACGCGCGCAGGTCTTCTGCGGCCACTCGGCAGCACACATCGCGCTCAGTCAGGACGCCCACCAGTTTATTGTCGGCTGCATCCTCCACCACGGGAACACAGCCGCACCCGGACTCGCGCATGGTTTGCGCAGCATGCATGACCGTATCGCGCGGTGTGCAACACGACGACGCGTCGAGTGGTTTCATCACGTCACGGCAACAGTCCATTGTACCATCCTCCGTCAAAAGTGTGACATCCTCAATTCGGCCGCCGAGTTTTGGCGATCGTAGCTATCGCTTCCACTCGAGATCAGGCCCAAACATCACTTGTCGAGAAAAATCTTTCGCGGTCGTGAGTGGAACGCTGACGGCCAGTCCTATATGCAGCCAGTCACGCAATTGAACCTTGAGCCCGCCCAGAAGATTCACCACCGTTGGCATACCGGACATGCCTTCGCCGAGCACTTCGACCACCGGGAAAATCCGCTTGCCGAGCTTGAAGACGAGCGCGGCGCTGCCGTCCACGCCATCCTCCCTCGGGTTGTAGTGGAGCACCTGATTGAAGACAACGCGGCGACCACTGACGGTGGACGAGAATCCAACCAGCGTATGCACGCGGTTGCCGCCAGCCGAGCGCGTGGGGACTTCAAACTCGATGATCGGCGCGAAGCCGATCATCCCGTCCTTGCTGACCACCGCCGCGAACTGAAACATCACTTCC
>JANMRE010000392.1:0-3152 GCA_031370885.1 Gemmatimonadaceae bacterium | reverse complement strand
CGCGTCCGTTGTCCGTGGTGTTGGGCGCAATTGGATCCGACTCTCCCTGGGTGCGGGCATTGACACGGGAGTCCGCGACGCCTTTCGATACCAAGTAGGCCTTGGCCTGATCGGCGCGATCCTGACCAAGCTTCACGTTGTACTTCTCACTGCCGATGGCGTCGGTGTTTCCAGTGACGTCGATCGTGCGTGACGCGTTGGTTGGCGCAATCAGCGATTCGGCAATTTTGTCCAAAATGACTTTCGCTTCGGGTGTGATATCGCTCTTGTTGAAACCGAAGTTGATCGCGCCGATCACGATGGCCCGCGCGGCGGGTCCGGCAACACGCACGGTATCGATCCGTGAAATGAACTGCGTGTCACGTTGAATGCGCGTCTCCGTCACCCGCACGGTGTCGTACTGAATGCGTGGTTTTGGCGCGTTGGTGAAGAACGACAGACTCAGGCCGGCCTGTGCACCCAGGTTGAGCCCGGTGGCGCGTCCGTAGGGCTTGGCGTCTTCATCGGCGGGCAGCACATAGGTCCCGGTCCCCTCGACGCGCGCGGACAAACGGTTGTTCAGTACGAACCGGAGTCCCAGCAATCCTTGCGGGCCACCGCCGCGAGGTGCGACTTGCCGTACACGTCCGAACGAGTGATATCCGTAGCCCGCGCCAAGCAGGACCTTGACTTGCGGCGAGACCGGATAATTGTACGTCATGCGGTACGACCACATCGCGTCAGACACCTTACGCAGCGAGTCGCGTCCGGCCTGACCGATCAGCGGCAGGTTCACGTCGGCATCGGCGTAGCTCAAGTCCAATTCGGCAAGCCAGTTGCGGAACGCATAAATGCCAACACGCCCGCCGGCTCCGATACTCGGGTCGAGCTTCAAGGTGTCGGCGTACTTGGTGTACCGTCCGAATCCACCGATTTCGATGGCGCCCTGTCGCTGAGCGTGTGCGAAGACCGGAATTGCCAGTGCCATCGCGACACCAACGGCGGCTCTCAGCTTGTGGCTGCGTAGATTGCGCATGTTTTTCTCATTGAATTGGGAATGCTCCCGCGCGGACAGGACACCCGGTATTTGGCCTGGCTCCCGACACCGTCGAAATTGCACTCGCTGACGAATACCTTCCAGATTACCAGCAGTGCTGGCCCATGGAACATACACCACTGCGCAGCCGGAAAGGGCTTTTACGACGTGACACCGCCAAAATAATGGACACACGTGGGGCACAGCGCCTGGCGCAGTTGGGCTTGATTGTCAATGCGCTGATGGCCGGCGTGAAGTTGGTGGCCGGCCTCGTGGGCAATTCGTACGCCTTGGTCGCCGATGCCATTGAAAGCGCCACCGACACCGTTGGCTCGCTCGTGGTCTGGAGCGGCCTCCGGATTGCGAATCGATCGCCCGATGACCGGTATCCGTTCGGCTATGGTCGCGCGGAACCCTTGGCGGCGGCAACGGTTGCGGCACTCATGCTGGGCGCGGCGGCCGGGATCGCCATCGAGGCCGTGAGGGAAATCCGCTCCCCGCATCATTCGCCGGCGCCGTTTACCCTCGCCGTTCTGGCGGCGGTCATCGTCATCAAGGCAGTGCTGGCCAACCGGGTCCTCAAGGCGAGTGCCGCCAGCGGTAGCGTGGTCGTGGAGGTGGACGGCTGGCATCACCGATCCGACGCGATCACGTCGGCGGCGGCCTTCCTCGGAATAAGCTTGGCGCTGATCGGCGGTCCCGGATGGGAACCGGCGGATGACTGGGCGGCGCTGATTGCGGCAGGCGTGATCTTCGCCAACGGCGGGTTGCTGCTGCGCAAAGCCATCCGCGATCTTATGGATCGTGCGCCGGACGCGCCGCTGTTCGCGGCCGTTGGCAACGCGGCCCGCGAAACGCCGGGGGTGAAGGCCATCGAAAAGCTCAAGATTCGCAAGAGCGGAACTGGTCACTATGTCGATATTCACGTGCAGGCGGACCCTGCGCTTTCGCTGCACGATGCGCACATTCTTTCAGGATGTGTCAAGGGTGCGATTCGCACGCGGGTGCCGTCGGCACTGGGTGTGCTGATTCACATGGAACCGTATGAACCGGGCGAGACAACATGACGCAGCATCGCGGACACTGATGGGCAACCGCAACGGAAATCACTGGGTGGTGCCGGACGCGCTCGACTCGCTGCGGCTCGTGCCGGTTGATCGCGATGATCGCATCAAGCTGGGGAGCAAGGCCGCGCGGATTGAGGATCTGCCGCCACGCGACGTCATTGTCGAGGCCACGCAGGCGTTGTTGGACCGTCTGACCGGCCTGCAGGACGCCTTCCACGCCGATCGTCGACACGCACTGCTGCTGGTCCTGCAAGGGCGCGACGCATCGGGAAAAGACGGCGTGATCAAGAGCGTCTATGGTGCATTCAATCCTACGGGCGTGACCGTGGCGTCGTTCGGGCCGCCCACGTCGCTGGAGTTACGCCATGATTTCCTGTGGCGGGTGCATCAGGTGGTGCCGCCGCTCGGGATGATCGGCGTTTTCAATCGCTCTCAGTATGAGGACGTGCTGGCGGTGCGTGTGCGCAACCTCGCGCCGGAATCGGTATGGCGGCCGCGCTATGCACAGATCGTGGCGTTCGAGCGCATGCTGGCCGACAACGGCGTGATCATTCGCAAGTGTATGCTGCATGTGTCGCGTGATGAGCAGCATGCGCGACTGACGGAGCGCCTGAACGATCCGCAGAAGAACTGGAAGTGGCGTCTGGACGACCTCAAGGATCGGGAGTTGTGGGACGACTACACCGACGCCTATCGCGAAGCGCTGAAGGAATGCAGCACGCGCAAGGCGCCGTGGTATGTCGTCCCATCGGACGACAAGTTCGTGCGCAATTTTCTGATCGCGCGCCTGCTCGTGGAAACGCTTGAGGGGCTGGATCCGCGATACCCGGAAATGGACCCGGCCGTGCGCGAAGCGGCACAGGGGTTCGCGTAGCGGTTGGCCGCGAGTTGCCGTGTTGTCAGGGGTGGTCGGGTGGCCGGGTGGTGCTTATGTTCCCCGTTCTGTCCGCTGGCGGGGGATTGTCGGCTGTGACGGGACGTGGCGCAGCCCGGTAGCGCACTTCCTTGGGGTGGAAGGGGTCGCAGGTTCAAATCCTGTCGTCCCGATGTGACGAAAGCACGTGTAGCAA
>JANMRE010000384.1:0-2293 GCA_031370885.1 Gemmatimonadaceae bacterium | reverse complement strand
GATTCTAGCCTCAATGGCATCGAGTTGAACTCAGCTCCGCGCTACTATTCATCGCAATCACCAGGTTCGCTGGCCCGGGCAGCGGCGACGACTGGGATTCCACATTTGAACGGGCCGCGGTTGCGAGCCGCGATATGTGCGTATTCCGGTCAAAGCGGCCAGCGAATCCGATTCAATTCGGCGAGGCGTTCCGATTCAATTCGGCCAACGCATCCGGTCCAATTCGGCCGGGCGTTGGGGGTGATGGTGCGCGCGTGGATCGGCGAGTGTCGTTACCCGGTCGGGGAGTCGGCAGGGGGGCTCGCGCCGAGTTTGCGGAGTGATCCTCCAGTCAAGGTGATACGGTGCGCGTGGTGGACCAAACGATCCATGATCGCATCGCCGAAGGTGGCATCACCGACGCCTTCGTGCCAGTGCTCGACCGGCACCTGACTGGTGAGCAGCGTGGCGCGACGGCCCGTGCGATCTTCGATCATCTCCAGGAGATCCCGTCGTTCGCGATCACCAATCGGCGCCAGGCCCCAGTCGTCGAGGATCAAGAGATCGGCCTTCCCGAGTTGCGTGAGCACTTTGCCGTACGTGCCATCGCTGCGCGCGATCGCGAGCTCCGGCAAGAGCCGCGGCAAGCGCAGATACCGCACGAGGTAGCCGTGACGACACGCACTATGGCCCAGCGCACACGCTCACCACGACTTCCCGGTCCCGGTCGGACCGGTAATCAGGAGGACCCCGTATTGCTGGACCCAATCGCCCGTGGCCAGGCGCAGGAGGTGCGACTTATCGAGGCCGCGCTTCACGCGAAAGTTCACATCTTCGATCGACGCGCTATGTCGGAGCCGCGCGAGCTGCAGGAGTCGCGTGAGGCGACGATTCTCGCGCGCGACATGCGCGCGCTCCAAGAGCAGCGCGAGGCGATCCTCAAAATCGAGCGAGACGACATCGGGCTGCCGTCGTTGTTCGTCAAGGGCCTCCGCCATGGCGGGGAGTTTCGAGCGATGCAGCAGGTCGGTGGTTTGTTGAGCAAGCATACCTATTCGACTCCGAGCTGCAGGGTGAGTGGGGTGGCCAGCGGCGTGGCCTCCGCGTAGTACGCGGCGCCGCGCACGTTGTCATGCGTCGCGGGGAGGTGGGTCGTCGCCTCGATGGCGTCGGGCGCTGACTGGTCGAGGCCGAGTTTGAGGATTGAGTGCAGCGAGCGATACGTCATCGCGCCCGTCGCCTGCGCGCGCTGCGCGGCCGCCTCCAATCGCGTCGATCCGTAGCGTTTCCCGAAGGACATCAGTCCCAGACACGCGCGGTAGCCTTGCTCCGGATACGGCTTATGTTCGAGGGCGGCGCACATGCGCGGCGACGCGCGTGCCGTGATGCAGGATCTCACTCATCGTGGCCGTCAGTCGCACGTCCACGGTGGCGCGCACCAGCGTATGCGGCACGCTGTACAATGCTTCGCCACCGCGATGTGGTAGTCGATGTTCACCTTGGCCGTCCGCCACTCGGCATACCCGTAGCGCGTCGCCGACAGTGGCCGGAGCGCGGGGCGATCCGTCGCCTCAAACAGCGACCGTCGCGTGCCGGGCAGTTTCTGAAACGGTCGGTCGTTCAGCGCCTCCAGGCGCTCACGCAGCGCCTCATGGCCGACGAGTGGGAAAACGTCACCGGCGCTTCAGCGATGTCGAGCACGTCAGCCTTCCATGCCGAGCAGCGAGCCGATCTTGCTCTGACGAAAGGCCGCTATCACGTCTCTCGCACTCGTCGCCAAGGTCAGTGTTTCGGGATACCGTTCAATCACTCGACGCGCGATGGCCTTTCTTGTCGCGCAGAAATCGCACGTCGCCAAACGCGGCGACGGCAGATGAGCCGGGATGCAGGACCTGGCCGACAATGGGGTGCGGCAAATGCTCCGCAACCTTCAAGACCTCGGCTACGTCCGCGCCGAACGCAACGTCGGCGCGAAGAACACGGCGCCATTTTGGTATCGCATCGACGACGCCGCCTTCGCGTTCTACTACGCGTTCACGGCTCGGTACGAGGCCGCCTTGGCGCGCCACAACCCGCAGACGGTCTGGACGGAGCACATCAGTGCCGAGTTCAACGCATACATCGGGCGCACCTTCGAGCGGGTCGCGGAGCAGGCATACACGCGGCTCACCGAGCCGCTCGGCCTTCCGCTCACGAAGGAGTGGGGACGATGGGAAGGGCACGACCGCGCGAAGAAATCGCACGAGATGGACATTGTCGCGCCACTGATAGACGGGCGCGTGTTGACGGGCGGAGTGAAGTGGAACGCCGCGCC
>JANMRE010000372.1:0-1203 GCA_031370885.1 Gemmatimonadaceae bacterium | reverse complement strand
CTCTCGCCGGAAGTGGAGAACCCGGGCGCCCGAAACGTCACCTTCGATCAGCTCGTTTCGGCGTACACCACCGCCATTCAGGGGCTGCTGGATGGTGGTGCCGACCTCCTGTTAGTCGAAACGATATTCGATACACTCAATGCCAAGGCGGCGCTGTTCGCCATCGAACAGTACTTCGACGCGCATGGTGTGCGCGTGCCAGTGATGATCTCGGGCACGATCACCGATGCCAGCGGCCGCACGCTGTCCGGTCAAACGGCCGAAGCGTTCTGGACCTCGATGTCGCACGTGCAACCCATTTCCATTGGACTCAATTGTGCGCTCGGCGCTGAACAGCTGCGGGCCTACGTTCAGGAGCTGTCGCGGATAGCCGACACGCACGTGAGCGCACACCCCAACGCGGGGCTTCCTAACGCATTCGGCGAATATGATGAGTCGCCGGAAACGATGGCGATACACCTGCGCGAATGGGCCACGAGCGGACTGCTCAACATCGTCGGGGGCTGCTGCGGCACCACACCGGCACACATTCGCGCCATTGCCGAAGCGGTGAACGGCGTAACGCCGCGAACGATTCCCACCATTGAGCCGCGCCTGCGACTCGCCGGGCTCGAGCCGATGACCATCGGTCCTGACACGAACTTCGTAAACGTGGGTGAACGCACGAATGTCACGGGGTCGGCCAGGTTCGCCAAACTGATTCTGGAAGGAAACTACGGCGACGCGCTGGTCGTCGCCCGTCAGCAAGTGGAAAGCGGTGCGCAAATTATCGATGTGAACATGGATGAGGGATTGTTGGACTCGCAGACGGCGATGGTCACGTTTCTCAATCTGGTGGCCTCGGAGCCTGACATCTCGCGCGTGCCGGTCATGGTTGACTCCAGCAAATGGAGCGTAATCGAAGCCGGATTGAAATGCCTGCAGGGAAAGGGCGTGGTGAACTCCATTTCCCTCAAGGAAGGCGAGACCGAATTCCTGCGGCAGGCGCGTCTGGTGCGCCGCTATGGCGCCGCTGTGATCGTGATGGCGTTTGACGAGCAGGGTCAGGCAGACAGCGCCGAACGAAAAGTTGCCATCTGCACGCGCGCCTACACGCTGCTCACCGAGCAGGTGGGCTTTCCGCCGCAGGACATCATCTTCGATCCGAATATTTTCGCGATCGGTACCGGAATCGAAGAGCATGCCGAGTATGCGATCGCGTAC
>JANMRE010000346.1:0-23650 GCA_031370885.1 Gemmatimonadaceae bacterium | reverse complement strand
TGCCACGACGTACGTGTCGGCGCAGGCGGCCGTACGTCACGAGGTGGCCATGGTGCCGCGAATGCTCACCGACGACGAACTGCGCAACGTTCGCGCGACGCGTGACGCGTTGTTCGCGCGATGGTTCGCGCTGGAGGCGGGTGACGAGATAGTGCTGGAGTTTACGCGCTGCTGAAGTATCTCAGAAATTGCGTGTCAAATACACTTGCTTCGGCTGTATGGAAACCCCTTCTGCGCGCGTTGCGCGAGCGTGCGCGACCGCGCGAGAGTTCGTGCGACTCGATCTGTGTGCTCCATCACAAACGTCGCGCCGGACGCTGCCGCAGTGGGGTTGCCAATCACCCATGTCGAGCGCCCGCGCCTCGCCGACCGTGAGGTGCCGCTCAAAGTAGAGTCGGCTATGTGACGGCGCGCACCATCCAAGTGACACGGTGCTCAATATTTGTCTGGCAGAAATGGGTAGAGTCGCCTATGCTCTGCAGGACATGGTCAAGACTCGACGACGCGGTCGGCTCGGCATGACAACGAGTGAATAACCGACTCACGATACGACGTATGACAACTGACAAACGTAGATACAGTGTGCGTTTGCTGCATGCGGGCGGTCCGACACTGTTTGAAGTGCGTCGACTGTGCACCGGATTTGTGGACGTGGATGTGAGTGGCGCGTTGCCAGATGCAGCAATTCGCATTGCTGTGCTCCACTGTGTGGGTCGGCCGTCGAACGGCACGTCAACAGCCTCACACGGCACGCCAGTGATCAATATTTCGCTGGACGAGGCGGTCGGATTTCCCCGCACAGGGGACGATGCAGTCGAACACTATGACGTCTCGAAGCCGAGGCAGCGGTTAACGTTGCTGGCTCGGCTGGCGAGTCTTGTCGAATGGCACGGCACCGCACGGCACGGCACGAAGGTCCACGCACTGTTTTCGAGCTGTCAACTCTACGAACAGATCGCGTTGATTCAGCGCACATTCTCGCTGCACTTGTCAGAGCGTGGACTGGCAGACCGCGTAGGGATGAACCCTTCCACGCTTTTTCGCTTGTTCCAACAGGTCGGTCGAGTATCACCCGCGCGCTTCTTGCAGTGGGTACGAATGCACGAGCTGGCAAAGCGATTGGCGGGGGGAACGTCGTCCGTGGAACTGATCGCGCACGAACTTGGCTTTCACCATGCGGAGTCGGCACGGCGTACGTTGCGAAACGTTGTCGGTATGTCGATAGCCTCGTTGCGGACGACGGAGGGACTCGTGGAGTTCGAACGTCAAATGGTTGCAGCATGTGAACGGGCAGCAGCAGCGCACGTATCAGGGCTCCCGTCAAGAGATCACGTGTGACATGTTGAGCGGCAACAACAATTCCGTGCGGGAACGCACGATTGCGTCCTGTTGGAACCTGTGCGGCGCAGCAATACATTCGGACGACCTGCATGGGACCCCGAGCAGGCGAATGCGACAGCAACCGAGATCACCAAGCGATCGAGATGCAGATGACCGCGACTCTCCGAACACGAAACCTTCGACGTGCGCTTTCACTCGTGCTCGGCGCTGCTGCGCTGGGTGCGTGCGAGGAGCGCGTGGCGCAGTCCGCTGACGCCCTACAAAAAGATCCGTGGCTATTCTCGGACTATCCCGCGCCGACGCCAGTCTCTCGCGATTCAATGGTGTCGTTCTCGCTCGTTGAGAAGCGAAGATACGGAACCGACGACGGACTGGGCGCTCTCGATATCGTGAGCCAACTTGCCGTCACCGACTCGGTGCTCGTGGCGTTGCTCTACCGCAATTGCGAGTTGGTGGTGTTCTCGCGGTCGACCAGCAAGGCACTGCGTCGCTTCGGCAAGTGTGGCCAAGGGCCCGATGATTTCTGGGACATGGCGCAAGGTGCGATTTCGACGAAGGGCGATACACTCCTTGTGTTCGACATGTTGGGTCGGCGGGCGCGACTTATCTCAATGTCTGGCAAAGTGTTTCGAGCATTCCTCCTCGATTCCGCGCTCGTTCCGGCGGGGACACGAGTAACAACAGCACGTGCCCTGTCGGACACGACGGTGCTTCTTGGGTTAACTCTGCCGGCGCACCAACGTCGTGGCGACAGCCTGCTCCTGCGGCTACCTACTGCGGAGTTTCTCCGTCGCGCGCGGTTCGACACTTGGCGTTCGACAGACGCAACCCTGCGCGATGGTCCTGCCATTGCACAACACGTGTCTAACCGTGAGCGCACACCTATTTCCTGCGTGGTGGGGTCGCCAGTCTCTCGCCAGAGCCTGGTGATGTTCAATCGGTGGGAGCCACAGCTAATCGCCGCCCCGTCCAGCGATCTACATCGTGCGTCGATGAACCGACTACTGCCGATCTCGTTCCCTTCTCGCACGACTGTGCCGGACAAGCGCGGCCTCATACAAACGACGGCCATGAGCGAGATCGCCTGTGGCGACTCTGCAGCACTGCTCTCTCGTCGCCCTGTTAACGCGACGAACGCGCCGCCCGCAAACGCCGAGCTATTCGCCTACTGGCCGGCCACGTCGAGGATCGGTCACGCAACGTTGGACGAATCGAACGGTGCTGCCCTCGGACGATTCGCTGTCGGCCACCGCAGTCGGTTCTTTGCGATCCACAATACGAAATACGCCTACCCACTCATCGTCGAAATGGAGTTGATCATTGACGACAAAACGGGCGCAACAGCCTCGCAGCGTCCGAGCATCGCCCCATGAAACTCGCCCTGTTCATCGCCTGTGTTGCCCTGTTTATCGTCGGGGTTCGGTTGCATCGAAGCAGCCTGCGCGAGAGCACCGCGGCCACGCGCGTCGCGGAACTTCAAGACTCGCTCCAGTTTGTCAAGACCGAACGTGCGACGCTCATCCAGGGGTTGGAGAGTCATTCACGAAGACAGTGGCATGGCGGTAGCGTACTCACTGGCGTCCCCATCAACGGGGGGGCGCGCGCGGTGTATGGAGTCGACAGCGCAGAGATTGTCTACATCATTGAGGAGTGGTGTGCTGCCTGCCTTCAGAATCTCCCTCTACTCGATAGCTTGCGAATAGAGGGAGTACGGATCGTCGGCGTGTCGCATCACGGCTCCGAGCAATCCCTGCGCCTGTACGCCGCACGTGAGAATATCAAATTTCCAGTGTTGGTAGAATCTGACGGTCCCCTCGTGAGCCTGACCGATGTATTCATCACACCAATCGCGATTTTCATGAGTCGAGGGCGCGTATCTGGATTTCGAGTAGGCAAGTTCCAACGCGAAGAAGTGCAGCTTGCGCTACAGCCACACCGCAGTCCCTAAGAGTGCGACCAATCGGTCGCTACCACCGGCCTCAAGGTCGGTGCCTTACAACCCGTGGTAAAGGAGGGGTTATGGTTTCGCGACGAATGCTCCTTGGTGCGCTGAAAACGACAGCATCCATTGCGGCACTGGTCATTGCGAGTACGTTCGCCACGTCCACAAGTGCGGTGGCCCAGGTGCTGCCAGGTGGAGGTGGTGCAGAGTGCACGTCTGGAGGCGGTCACTGCTGCAAGTGCACGATCACGTGGGACGGCCCCAATGACTTCGAGATTACCGGGTGCGCAACTTCTGACGTGAGCGGGTACGGAAGTTGTAAGGACGGCACGCGCGCTGGCGGCGGAAACTGCGGTGGGAACTGCGCCATATAGTTGATCACAGGCCTTTTTCTATTCGCTCACGGCCGTCGCACCGACTGTAGCGGTCGGCCTCGCACTTGCGGGATCGGCCGCTATCGTCGGTATGTGACTACGCTACCGGGTGAACAACTCGTCGCCATCTGCCCCTTCGCCTGCTCACCCAGTCGCTCCTCACCCCTCGTCCGCGTACACCTCGAATATCCCCGCCGCCCCCATTCCCCCGCCGATACACATCGTGACCATGCCGTACCCACCACCGCGACGCCCCAACTCATGCACAAGTTGCGTGGTCAACTTGGCGCCCGTCGCACCCAATGGATGTCCCAGCGCGATCGCGCCACCGTTCACATTGATGATGGACGTGTCCATGCCGAGTTCCTTGATTACTGCCAACGCCTGCGCGGCAAACGCTTCGTTGAACTCGATGAGCTTGAGATCCGACATCGCGAGACCGGCACGCGCGAGTGCTTTCGGTATCGCCTTGATTGGACCGACGCCCATGATGTCTGGATCGACACCACCGGTGGCGAAGCTCACGAACCGCGCCAGAGGTTTGAGTCCCAACTCCTTCGCTTTCCCGGCGCTCATCAGCAGCACGGCCGCGGCGCCGTCGGAGAACGGACTCGCGTTGCCCGCAGTCACGCTTCCCGTGGGTACGAAGGCCGGACGCAGCTTCGTCAGTCCTTCCAACGTGGTCTCCGCGCGCGGGCATTCGTCCGTATCGAACGCGATTTCGGTAACCGTTTTTGCGGCTCCCTTCCACGTGGTGCGCTTCACCGGAATCGGCACGATTTCCGGTGCAAACACCCTGTTCGTCAATGCGACGGCCGCTTTTTGCTGACTCTCGAACGCGAATCGATCCTGCTGCTCGCGCGTAATCTCCCAGCGCTTCGCAACGCGCTCGGCGGTGAAACCCATTCCGATGTAGCTCTCGGTGATTTCCGGCGACAGTCGCGCGTTGTAACCGGACATGGGAACCTGTGACATCATCTCGATGCCGCCGGCCATCACGGTGTCGCCCATTCCCGCGATAATGGCCTGCGCGGCGTAGGCCACGGACTGCAGACCCGACGAGCAGAAGCGGTTCACGGTGGCGGCAGAGGTCTCCACTGGCAGCCCGCCCCGCAACCAGGCGAGACGCGCGTGGTTGAGTCCCTGCGACGCTTCGGGCATGGCACACCCCCATTGCACGTCCTCAATACCTGCCGGATCGATGCCGGCGCGTGCAATGGCTTCCTTCATGACGGTAGACGATAAATCCACCGGATGTACACCTGCCAGCGATCCGTCGGCCTTTCCACGGCCCACGGCGCTGCGCACGGCACTGACGATCACGACCTCGTTCATTGCAGTCTCTCCGTATGCGAACGCGCGCTCAATTGCGCAGCGGCTTGCCGGTCTTGAGGGTGAAGGCGATACGTTCCTGCGTTTCTCTGGTGCCAAGGAGACTGAGAAACTGCTCGCGCTCGAGGTCGAGGATATCCTGTTCCGTGACGTCGCGCGGCGACCCGTCGCCGCCGCACAGCACGTACGCGATGGCCCGTCCAACGCGGACGTCGTGCGCGGAGGCCTGTCCCGCTTCTTTCGCCGCCCACAGGGCGTACTCCAGATTGCCCAACCCCTCCCGTCCCAACGCGCGCACCGTTCGTTCGAGCGGCGGCAAATACCCCGGCGCCAGATCGAGTACGCGCCGCTTCGCGTCGGCCAGTTGCTGATCGCGATTCATGCTGATGCGATCGCTGGTCCGGAGAAATCCAAGGGCACGCGCGTCGAACGCCGACGTGGTGGTGGTGGCAAAGGCGATCAGTTTGAACGCACGCTTGACAGCGGCGAAGTAGTCAACGTCGTCGTAGTTGGCCAGTTCACCGGTAAAGCGCATCAGCAATTCCTTCGTGCCGCCGCCCCCCGGAATCAGACCAACACCGGCTTCCACAAGACCCATGTAGGTCTCCGCGTGCGCTTGCACGGCGTCGGCGTGCAGCGTGAACTCCGCGCCGCCGCCAAGCGTCATGCCGGCTGGTGCCACGACCACCGGAAACGGTGCACGGCGAATGGACATCACACGATCTTGAAACACCTTGCACGACTCGGCGATGTCGTCCCACGCGCCAGCGGAAACGGCGAACGACACCAGCGACAGATCCGCGCCCACGCTGAATGCGCGCGGGTCGTCGTTGCCGATCACAAGTCCGTTGAACCCCAGTTGCCCGACCTTGGCGATCGCGCTCTCGAGGCCTTTGAGTACTCCGTCACCCAGCGTGTTCATCTTGCTGCGGAATTCAAAGCAGGCCACGCCGTCGCCCAGATCGATCAGGCGGGAGAGGCCATTCTCCTCAAGGATGCGGCCGTTGCCGGCTAGCTCGCCAAGCGAAATGCGCCCGGGAATTGCTGGCACCGGCTCGTACGTACCATCGAACGTGAGGTACTCGCCGTGCTGATAGAAGCTGCCCTGTGCGGCCTCGAGCAGCGCCGGTCGTGCGTCGCCGCGGGCATCGAACTCCTGCCGCAACCAATCGAGCCCCAGTGCATCCATGATTTGAAATGGACCGGCTTCCCACCCGTAACCCCATTCCATGGCGCGGTCGATGGCGACAATGTCGAAGGCGAGTTGCGACGCGAGCGTCAACGTGTAATGGGCCGCATCGAGCAAATGGTCGCGCAGAAACGCGCCCTGCGCGCCAGGAATAGACTTCGCCGCCGGCAACCGCTGTGCGATGGGGAGCCGAATGGCCTGACCAATATCGCCACCTTCGAGACGTTGCTGCGGCACATACGACTTAGTTTTCCAGTCGTAGGTGAGCGTGCCGGTGGCGGTTTTCGTGTAAAAGCCACCGGCGGTTTTGTCACCCAGCTTCCCACTGGCCACGAGTTCCAGAATCCATGCCGGTAGCGTGAAGTCCTCACCGGTTGCGCCGCCAATGCCTTTGGTGACATGCGCCAGCACATCAATGCCGGTGAGATCGCCGGTGCGAAAGGTTGCGGTACGCGCCCGCCCGACCAGTGATCCGGTCAACCCGTCCACTTCATCGATGGTGAGACCGTGTTGCTCCATGCGTCGCATCGTGCCAACCATTCCGTACACGCCCAGGCGATTGGCAACGAATCCCGGCACATCTTTCGCCATCACGATACCCTTGCCCAGGGTGCGTTCGGCGAACTCGCGAATCGCGCCAATCACTGCCGGATCGGTGTCGGGTGTGGGAATGAGTTCGAGCAGGTGCATGTAGCGCGGCGGATTGAAGAAATGCGTGCCGAGAAAACGGCGACGAAACTTCTCTCCGCGGCCGGCGAGCAGCACCGACATGGGAATGCCGGACGTGTTCGAGGAAATGATTGCCGTTGGCTTCATCAGCGACTCGACGCGCGCAAACAGCTGCTGCTTCGGTTCGGGCAGCTCGATGATAGCCTCGACGATCCAGTCGCAGTCGGCGAGCAGTCCCAGATCGTCTTCCGTGTTTCCGGTACGTACGCGCAGCGCGGCGCCGGTTTCCATGAAGGCGGCGGGTTTTGATTTCACCGCCTTTGCGAGGCCATTGCGGGCCGGCGCGCTGCGATTGGGCGACGTGGGATCCGGGTCGCCAGGAATGTCCAGCAATACGACGCGACAGCCCGCCGATGCGGCGAGAGCGGCAATACCGCTTCCCATCGCACCAGCGCCCACCACGCCGACGGTCGTCACACGCATTCGGGAATCTCTCCGCAGAAGGGATCCGTAAAGCTAACCTACGGGTTGAACCAGTAGCTGATCTTCAGGAGCACGGTGTTGAGTGGCCGCGCATCGAACAGGTCGCGGACATCACGCCGTGGTGCGAAGCTGCCGGGATTGCGCTCATCCGGGGCACGTCCCTGCTGCCACACCAGGAAGAGCGTGCTGGCCGGCCGATACTCCCAGCGGAGTACCGCGTTGGAATTGAACTGTTTGACGTTGAAGCCGCGTGGTGCCGTGGCGCGATACCCGGCAAAACGCGCGTCGTAGTCGGTATCGCGCGCGTTGCCTAGCGCGCGCCAGTTGGCATACGCGCCAGTGCTCACGAAGGGCTGACCGTACACCTGCAATGACAGCGTAGGCGTGGCGGTCCAATTGCCCCGTGCCGTGACGGCGAGAATGTGCTGATGCAACCGGGCAAAGGTGAAATGCGTGGTGTCACTGAGCAGCGCACCATAGTTGCCAATCCATTGCTGGTCGTTGGTGATTTCGTCCACCGAAAGCGCGACGGAGGCGGAAAAGCGACTGGCCACGCGCAGTTCCACCCCGGCATCGGCGCCGCGGTACCACGAGCGCCCGCCATCGCTGTTGCCGATGCGATACGCGGCCCTGGGAACCACCGCAGGTCGCGGATCGCCCACGACATCGAAGCGGATGCCTTGTTTGGACGACTGTCGCAATGCCGGTCCGCCGCGCGCGCAACTCACACAATTGGTGCCGCCGAAATCGCTGATGCTGGTGGTGATGGCCCCGCCCCAATTGTTGTGAAGACTGGCGCTGGTATGCACCGACAGCACCTGCGCCGACAACAATCCGCCGGTGGTCCAGTGCGACTCCAGCGACGCCGTGGAGAACGCGGACCGGAATACCCGTGATGGACGCAACTGTCGCAGATCGAGCTGTTGACGAACGGAGACGTCGTTGACCAGGTTGACGAACCCCAGATCGTTGAACTCCACCCCCGCCGACGCGTACCGGAACACATTCTCGTATCGTGTGCGGCCGCCGACCTGTTTGATCCCGGTGGAGAACACCAGTCCACCCAACGACGTTCGGGTGGAGTCGTACGTTTGTTCGTGATCCGGTCGTTGATAGAAATGCACACTGTTGCGTTGCGTCAATGCGATGGCCGTGGCCGAGCCGCGCACGTCATTCAGTCCCCCGTACGTCGTCCACTCCCACCGATCACGCGCGAATCGGTGGAATCCCTGCAACACCAGTGTGGTCGCCGAACGCCGGAGAAATGCGTCCGTACCCGCATCGCGTTGGCGCCGCACGTCGGTGAGCTGCAGACCAAGCTGCGACCGCCCGCCGCGCAACTCGCGCAGCGCGCGCGCCACCAGATAGTTGGTCTGCGGCTCGATGGTGGTGCCGCTCACGCCCCGCACGCGTTCGGTGGACGCGTTCACCAGGCCAAAGGCGACGCCATTGTCGAAGCGGCCGGTGATTTTCGCGGCCGCCGTAATTTTCGTGAACACCGGATCGGCCGCCGCACTCCGCAATTGCGGCGTGCGTCCAATGCGCCGCGTGTAGAAAATCCCCTCGCAGGGTCCGTTGCAGCGATAGAGTCCTGCGCCTTCCTGAAAAAATGGCCGCCGTTCATCGAATCGGATTTCGAACGCACTGAGATTGAGCACCGCGGGATCGGCCTCCACCTGTCCGAAATCCGGATTCACGGTCGCATCCACGGTGATGTGCGATCCGAGACCGGCCTTGAGATCGAGCCCTGCCGCAAACTCGCGGCGGTCACCACCCGGGCGCGCGGCCGGATTGGGCACCCGCTTCGTTACCGTGTAGGGTAGCAGTTCAAGTCGTCGCGGCGTGCCGATCTTTTCGATTCCTGTGATCGTGCCGAGCTGCGAGATCAGTGTGCGCCTGGATGGCCGATAGGAGGGCCACGCATCGCGCTGGCCCAGGCGGGCGATATCGCGCCACACGCCAAATCCGAACTCATGGACGTCCTTGGCGGTGAATCGCAATTGACTCAATGGCACACGGAACTCAGCGACCCAGCCCAGGCTGTCGATACGGGTGCCCACGTCCCACACGCCATCCCATGTCGCATCTTCGGTGACATCGCCGTACATCGAGAAGTCGCGCTTGACGCCGGCCGGATTCACCGCGAGCTCAATGCCGCTCCGCCGGTCCTTGTACGCGTCGATGAAGATCTTGAGTTGGTCGCTGGAGGTTTTGACGTCACGACGACTGAGCAGCGAGACGATGCTGTCCGGACTCGGGTCAAACGCACGCACGAGGACGTACAGATTGCGATCGTCGTACGCCACGCGCACTTCGGTGCGAAACGTTGCCGGCAGGTTCTCGCCTGGGTCGAACTGACGAAAGTCGGTCATCGCAGGTGCCAGGCGCCACACAGCGTCGGTTTCGCGTCCGTCGATCACCGGTGGTGTGGTGGCACGCACGGCGCGTCCAACTGTTTCCGAGTCGGGCGCCGGCGGCGGGGCCAGATCCCTGGAACCCTGAGCGAACACCGGCCCGGCAACACACCATACGCTCGCGGCGAAAGCGACCAACCTGATCAGCCGTTTACCAACGTTGGTTCCGAGTGAGTGCATCGCGAAAGTTCCCGTGGTGCCCCTCGCGATGGAAGGCCCGCACGCTCACCACCTGTGAACCATTCGATCGACACTCGGCCCTGTCAGCGCTACATGGGCTGCAAGTCGCTCACGGAATTGCGCGAGTCACCGAATCACGCTGTGGAGGTCGCGAGACTGAAACACCGGCGGTCGACCATCACATCCGGCGGGGGCCTGTCGATTCTGATCCGCCGTCGCGCGAATGGCGTTCCCCGCCAACCCCTTCGACAGACGGTGCACAATTTTACGGCTCTTCGGGGATAATGAGTGGGTAAAAACAGCGCATTTCGAGTGAGCGGGTCGGCCGGTTTTGAGAGGAAACGGCATCGTGCGGGCAAGAAATGGATGGTTGACGTTTCGTGCCGGACGTCTCCACGTGTTCCGCCACGCGAGCTCCGTGACGCCTACCGGTTCCCTGGGTTCACGCTTGCGCGCACGATAGTCGGGGTCGGCGGCGATCACCGCGCCCGTCTCGTCACACGCAATCACCGCCCCAAAAAACAGGGCGGCACCGGTGGCACTCACCGCGCATCGCACCCGCGCTGCGGTGGCAGCGCCTGCAGCCGTTGGGGCAGTTCGCCGAATTGATGGAACGACATCGGGCCAAACATGAAGTTCAATCAAATGAACCGCAGGGAGCGCAGGGAGCGCAGGGAGCGCAGGGAGCGCAGGAAACACTGGGAGCACAGGGGCACCTACGAAGCGCACTCGAAATTGGGGGAACGCGTCCCCTGTGACCTCTGCGTCCCCTGCGGTTCAATATCACCCGCTTCCAGATCGGCGTCATCCAACGATGGAGCGTCGCCTGTTCAGGCGATAGTCTGTCCATGATTCGGCCCTTTCGCGCCGGTGCCTGCAGATCGTCGTTCCCTACGCTTGCTGCGCCGGATTGAAGCCGCGCACGTCGTCGAAGTAGCCGCGCATGCGGGCGATCCCCGCCGCCTGATCGTCTTCAACCGGCATCGTGGTCGGTCCAAGACGAATAACCTTGCGTCGCCAATCGAACGCCACGCAGCAAATGGGCACCTGCGCACCCTTCGCCACGTGCCAGAATCCCGATCGCCACTTCGTCACCTTTTTGCGCGTGCCTTCCGGCGCGAGCGCCAACGCGAACCGTTCGTTGGTGCGGAAGGCATCAATCGTAGACTCCACCACCTTCGAACTCTGTTTGCGCTGCACCGGAATACCACCATTGGCGCGCATGAACCATCCCAATGGCGGCGCGAAGAGGGAGTCCTTCCCCCACCAGTGCGTGTCAAATCCCAAGGCCCATTTTGCAGCGAGTCCAAGTGGAAAGTCCCAATTCGATGTGTGAGGCGCGACAATGGCGACGAATTTCGGGATATCCGGCATGGCTCCCTCAAAACGCCAACCGGCTCGGGTCAGGATCCAGAGTCCGAACGCGCGGAGCAGCCGTCCGTTCGTTTGCGGTACCTGTGGTCCGAGGCGCCAGTCGGTCAAGCCGATTGGCCCGCCAGTGGTGGGTGCGGGCACGTGCGATGCGTCGGGTGCGGGTGTGCTGGCGAGGGAAAGGATCATGGCGTTCATTTGACTCATGACTCACACGATCCGCAAGACCTCCGCCGTACGCGCGACGCGGGCATTGCACCGAATGCTCGGTACCTCCACCCTTTGCGTGTGCGCCGCCGCGTCGGCGTTGGCACAGCCAACGGGCGAAGGGCCGCTGGTGCTGCGGTTGCCGTCGAGCGCGCGAATCGCCGCGCTGGCCAACGCCGGGTTGGCCTCAACCGACGGCGACGCCATGTTCTACAATCCCGGCATGCTGGCGAGCGCGCGCGGCTCGGCGATTTCCCTGCAGCGATACGGCTCCTATGGTACGGCCGGTTCGATGGGAACAACAACCACCGCAGGTTCGCTCACCGTGGGCATGGGCGCGCAATTCGTGAGCTACGTGGCACCCACGGGCGCCACCTACGCCGACGTCGTGAAACCGGGCGGCACTCATCTGTCGGACAGTGGCGGGGTGTCGGCGTCCAGCACGGCACTGACGTTTGGCTTGGCGCGCACCATCAAGGGCGTTCGACTCGGTGCCAGTGTGAAGTATGCCGAGGATCGACTTGGTGCGTCGCACGATGGGACGGTCGCCTTCGATGTAGGCATGAATCGCGTACTGGGACCGGCGACGCTTGCCGTGGTGATTCAGAATCTAGGCGCGGGGCCACGACTCGATGGTATCAGGGGCACGCTGCCGAGACGTATTGGTGTCGGCTACGGTGGATACCAGTCCATTGCCGGTCATTGGGATATCGGCGCACAAATGGCGCTCACGCTGGAGGGCGATTTGTTCGTGCGCCCCGCTGGTGGCGCCGAAGTCGCGTACGTGCCCATCGATGGCGTGGCCATCACCCTGCGTCAGGGGTTTCGCCTGCCACGTGAACGCGATGAGTCGCTTATCACGGCGGGCTTCGGTGTGACCGTCGACCGAATTGCGATTGACTATGCGATGGAGCCCATGCGCGGCAGGAGACCGGTGGCGCATAGGCTGGGATTGCGGATTCGGTAGGTGTTCTGAGACGGGAGAAGGGAGACAGGAGACGGGAGACGTCCAGCCGGCACTAAACATGCTGACCGGACGTCTCCCTTCTCCCTTCTCCCGTCTCCCGTCTTTTCACCCACAGGTTGGACGTCCCACTGGCAGCGGGAGCGTGCACGTTTTGGTTGTTCCATCATGCGTGATCACCAGCGTGGCCGTAGCGGTCCCGTTGTACGTGATGACTTCGCGACGCAATGACGTGCGGGCCGTGCCGTCGACCGTCATCACCACTTTCATCGAACGCACCACGGTGCCGGCGCTCGGATACGTTGGGCGACCGCTTGTCACTGGAATTGTGAGACCGGAAGTGGTATCACCCATGGTGCGCACGGCGGTGAATGCCTTGCCGTCACGCGTCTTGCCGGATGAGTTTTCCAAGCCTTGCGCGGTGCCGTTTACCGTCCGCAGCGTGCTGCCCACCGCGAGACCGGTGACGGTGCGATCGGAACGGTTCTGTACCGTGGCGGTCACGCTGTCGCGACGTTGCACCGTGCCGTTGGCCGTCATGCGGGTGCGTGCTGAATTCGTGGTACTATCGTGCGTGGCTTGCGCCGTGCCGTTAGCGGTCTTGAACGTCAAGACGCGAGTGATGGTGAGACCGCCCCGGGTCACTGGAGCGCAGGTTACGTCTCCGGTTGCCGCAGAGAACGTGCAGGTGATGGCGTCGCCGGCGGCAAAAGGACCGTGATCCGGTCCGCGGCCGGCCGCGATGCCGCCGAGAAAATTGATGTCCATGTTCCCACCCATAAAGCCTCCCATACCCGGTCCGCCCATGGGGCCGCCATGACCGCGTTCCGGCTGCCACGGGAGACCCGCGGCGGCATCGCCGGACGCAACACTGCTGGAGACTTCATTGAATCCGGCCGGGGCCGTTGTGAAGGCACTTCCCAGCGAAAACAGGTCGGGGCCCGTCGAATCGTTACACGCCGCCACTCCGACGAGCGTCGTGGTCAAAGCGATGGCGAGAGGTCGGATGCGTGACATCGTGGAGTCCTCGGTGCTGTCGGTGCAAAGGGCCGCGCGTATCGCAGCTTCACATCCGGCGTTCGTAGCAGTCAACACGTAACGGTCGGAGCACCCTACGCCAGCGCGACCGTCACCCCCGTTAGTCTGCCAAACTCTCCGGCAAGAACGCGGCAAGTCGTTCACGGAGAATGCGCAGGGCGCGACTCATGTTTGCCTCAACCGCTTTCACCGACACCCCCAACTCCTCGGCGATTTCGCTATAGCGCAGTCCGCGCTCACGGCTCATCACAAACACCTCGCGAGTTCGCGGAGGCAGGTCGGCAATCGCTTGCCACAGCGCCGTCTGCAGTTCGCCGGCCTGCACTTGGGCATCAGCCGGCTCGGCCGGCTCGCTCATGGCCTCGACGTACACCACACTCTTCCGCTGTACGGCGAGGTGACGCAAATGATTGAGCGCCCGGTTGCGCACCGCTTGCATCAGATAGCCGGCCACGCTGCTGTCTGGCGCGAGCGCCTCCCGGCGACGCCAGAGCTCAAGAAAGACGTCCTGAGACAGTTCCTCGGCGACCTCGACATCCCGCAGTACACGACTGGCCGAACGGACGACGGGCTCGTACCACTGTCGAAAAATTGCCTCGAACGCGTCGTGGTCGCCACCGCGCAAACGGGCCAGCAGATCGCGATCGTTCGGGCTGTCGGTCACGTCGAGCGGTGGGAAAGCGAGGGAAAACCGGGAGGCAATTCTCCACGGTACGAGTGAAAGGCACGACGCCGCAGGCACGTCGGGCGAGGTGTCTTGGTATACTATAGCGTCGGGCACCTGTTTCGCGGGGGGGTAGGGTGCCGCGTCTTTTCCGTGTTCAGAGGTCATGCACGACGAATCCCGTGAGCCGGATATGAACGCTCTTGCGCCCGACTGGGACGCTCTCGCTCGCTTCATCGCGGAAGAAAGCGACCCAGCGGAGGTTCGAACGGTAGAAGCCTGGTTGGCCACCCACCCTGTTGACGCCGCGCTGTTGGGCACTGTTAAGACGCATGGCGACATCGCTGCGGCCAGCGTTGCCACACCGGTGCACGTGGACGCGGCATGGAACGCGGTGCGGACACGCATGGCGGAAGCCACGGGCCGGTCGGCCAACAATCCCGCGCCGCAGGCGGAAGGTCTGTCGGTCATTCGCGGTGACGCGCCTCGTGGTGGTGTGTCGACCAGTCAGCGGGATGGCAGGCAGTCCAGGACGAGGAGCCGATGGGGACGCTTGGCCTTTGCTGCGGCGGCGATGCTGGTGGTGTTTGCGGGTGTCAGGGCGTGGCAGCGTGGCGATGCGGCGGTTGAACGCGGGCGGGTGCTGGCCACGAACGTGGGACAACGCGATTCACTCACTTTGGACGATGGGACTCGCATCGTGCTGGCGCCGGGAAGTCGGCTCGCCGTAGCGGTGGGTTTTGCTGATGGCGATCGTTCGGTCGAACTCGAAGGCGCGGCGTACTTCGACGTGAAGCATGATGACGCGCATCCGTTCACAGTGCACGCGGCGGGTGCGGAGATTCGCGATGTGGGCACGCGCTTTACCGTAAAGACCGACGGGATCGGTGGCGTATCGGTTTCGGTAACGCACGGCATCGTGGCGGTGCGCGAGTTGGCCTCATCGACGCCAACGGCGGTGGAATTGCATGCCGGCGACCGAGGTATCGTGAGCGCCGGCAACGTGGCGGTTAGCCGCGGCGCGGTCACCGACGACGAGTTGGCGTGGACCCGCGGGCAACTGAACTATCGCGATGCACCGCTGTCGGAGGTGCAGGCCGATCTCCGTCGGTGGTACGGCATCAACTTGGTGGTGGCGGATTCGGCCTTGTCGCAGTTGACTGTGACAATGCAGGTACAGCAGGACCAGGCACGGGTGATCAGCACCATTGCCGCGGTGCTTGGCGCCGATGTCGAGCAACGCGGAGACACCGTTATCCTTCGTTCGGCGGGACGCGGCACGATACCCTGAGGCGCATGCAGTCACGACACGGGATGCGACAGTTGATGGTCGCGGGCGCGCTCGGGTTGACGATCGCGCCCGCCGCATCGGCGCATGCGCTGTCCCGTGCAGCGACTCCGGCGTTGCTTCCGCGCGATGAGCCCACATGCAGCAGTCGGGTGAGCGTCACCGATCGTGCGTCGTCGTGGGCGGCGCCACTCGATCGCATTGTGACGGTGCGAATGCCCGATGCCGCGTTACGCGATGCGCTCGATCGGGTGGCCGCATTGGCCAACGTCGAGCTGTCGTACAGCAACGAACTGCTGCCCGCCGGGCGTCGCGTTTGCCTTACGCTCGACCGGGTAGCGGTTGGCGCGGTGCTCGAAACGTTGCTGGCCGGCACCACCCTGCGGGCGATCGTGGTGGGCAGCACCCAGGTCGTGCTCGCACCATCACGTCCGGTCGCGGCGGGCCTCTCCATCGCGCCGCTTATCCGGCACGCGAGTGTGCTCGATCGCGTGGTGGTCACGGGCACGCCCGATGGGGCACCCCAGCGTGGGTCGCCGTTCGCGCTCGAAGTCATCGATGGCGCGACCTTGGCCCGACAGCGCGCGACGTCGCTTGGTGAGGCCCTCGACCTGGCGGTGCCAGGTGTGTGGACATGGAGCAGTACGGCGGGAACGCTGTCAGCGCGTTACGGCAGTATTCGTGGGGCGAGTTCGTTTGGTGTGAGCGCGCCCAAGGTGTATCTGGATGGCATCGAAGTGGCGAATCCGTTACTGGTCACACAACTTGATCCGGCGCGCGTCGAGCGGGTTGAAGTGATACGCGGACCGCAGGGCGCGGCCTTGTACGGCGCCGATGCCATCAGTGGGGTGGTGAATATCCTCACGCGTCACGACGGCACGGCCAGCGGCAACCTGACCCTGCAGGTGAGCAGCGTGGCTGGTGTGGCGGCAACTGACTACGCGCCTAAGACACCATTCGTACAGGAACACGCAATCGCGTTGCGCGGTGGCGGCGGGCGCCGCACGTTCGGGCTGGGGCTGAACGTTGGCACCGTTGGCGAGTATCTGCCCGGCGCATCCGAGCGACGTGTGCTGGCCGATGGTGATGTGCGCCTGGTGCTTTCCCGTGCCGTACTCACCGGCACCGGCCGCCTCTCGCTGCAAAAGGCCAACGCCAGCAGCGCATTGGTGTTTGGCGGCGCCAGTCCGTCGTTTGCGACAGCGTTGCGCGCGAACGTGATCACATCGAGGCCGCCGGGCATGCACGATTCACTGGCCGTGCGACGCCCGCCCATCGACTCCACGAATGTCGTCGGCGACAGCGCGACTGGGCAGGACATGACGCAGTACACGCTTGGCGGAACGGCAACGATCATGCCGTCGCTGCGTTGGACGCAAACCGTGATCGTGGGCGTGGATGGCTATCGCATGAAAGGACTATCGACCGCCGGTTTGCCCATGCCGTCCACGTTTGGCAGCGCGCTGGTGGATGGACAGGGCGGTGCGGATCGTGCGACACTCCGACTGCGCGCGGTTGGCCGGTACGATCTCTCTGCGCGCACCATGGTTGCCCTCACGTTCGCCGGTGAACAGTCGTTCACGCGGGAATTGATTGACAGCGAGGGGCTGACGCAGGTCGCGCGCGTGTACCTGGGGTTCGGTGCGAGTGCGCAGGCGTTGACGCGTGGTGCGGTCCCTCAGTCGCTGGTCACGCGATGGGGTAACAGCGGTGGCCTCACCGCACAGGCCAACCTCGCCTGGCGTGACCAGCTCTACCTCGTCGCCGGTGGTCGGGCAGAGCATACCGTCGGTTTTGGGAATGCTCCGCAGAACGCCCTGCTGCCGATGCTTGGCGCGGCGTACGTGCGTGACGTGAATGGAGTGGTGGTGAAGTGGCGTGCGGCCTATGGAACCGGCATTCGTCCAGCATCCAGCATCGCCCGGAGCGCCACGTGGATGGGGCGTGTCGTGAACACAAACGCGACGTCGCTGCAACCGGAATCCCAAACGGGAATCGAAGCCGGTGTCGATGCCGTGTTCAGCCGCGGACTCTCGCTCCACGCGACCCGATTTGATCAGCGTGCGTCGGGGCTCATTCAGCCGGTCGCGGGAACGTCAACGTATGCCACCGCATCGGGCACTGTCGTGCGACGCATGTCGTACACGCTGGAAAACGTTGGCGCCATCACGAACCGCGGTTGGGAATTGCAGGCCCGTTCGAATGTCGATCAATTGACGCTTGCCGGGTCCGTCACACTGGTGAACAGTCGCGTCGATCAGCTGGCGCGAGGGTACGGTGGCGACTTACGGGTGGGCGATCGTATGCTGGATGTGCCGGCCCGCACATTCAGTCTGAGCGCGACGTGGGTGGCATCGCGCTGGAGTGCCAGCGCCATGATGACACGAGCGGAAGATTGGATCGGGTACGATCGCATACGGGTTGGCGACGCGCTGCAGGATACCAGCCGCGATCAGCAGTTGAATGGCCGCCAGCTGCGCAGCTTCTGGCTCAACTACGGCGGCGTGACGCGCCTGCGCGCCAACGTGAGCTATCGACTCGTTCGCGAATGGTCTCTGCTGATGGGAGGCGAGAACTTGCTGAATGTGCAGCGCGGTGCGCCGGACAATGCGACCGTGACAGCCGGTCGGACGGTCACCTTCGGCCTGCGAACGGGGTATTGAAAAGGGTACGGCAGACGGGAGACGACAGAAGGGAGACGGGAGAGAGTCGACCAGTCGTCGGTCAGCTCTCTCTCGTCTCCCTTCTCCCTTCTCCCGTAAAATTCAGTACGTGATGCTTGCCAACGGCGAACACTCGGTGGTGCTTCCGTTATTGCACACCTTGTAGCTCCAGGTGCCGTTCGCGAGCTTGTTGTCGGTGTACTGACCGTCGTTGGCGGTGGACGTGATACGAATCCCGTTCCGGTACACATCAACGTTCGATGTGGTTGCGCCACTCCATTGTAGGTTGGCGCCATTCCAGCGCCCGCTCTTCTGCTTGGTGACGGTCAACGTGATGACCGCTGGCGGTGGTGGTGGTGGCGGGGGCGGGTTCGAGACCGTGCCGAACGCTGTATTGAGCAGCGACCTCGGCGAACCACTGCCTTCCGATGTCACGATGTTCAGCGTGGCACTGTCGAGCATGGCGGTGCGAACCTGCGCTGGAGAGTACGACGTATGCGCGCCGAGAATCAACGCGGCCACGCCGGCCACGTGTGGCGACGCCATGGATGTGCCGCTCAGGGATGCGTACGCCGACGGGCTGGTGTTCCACGCCGACGTAATTCCGCTTCCGGGCGCGAAGATGTCGAGACAGGTTCCGTAGTTGGAGTACGACGCGCGGGCATCGTTCGACTCCGTGGCGCCAACCGTGAGCGCGGTCGGCGTACTTGCCGGCGATGCGGAGCACGCGTCGGCGCTGCTGTTTCCGGCGGCAACGGCCATGGTCACGCCGGCGGTCACGGCACGCGTCACCGCATCGTTCACGGCGCTGCTGATTCCACCACCGAGACTCATATTGGCTGCCATCGGGACGCCGGGGTTGTTCTGCTTCTGCGATGTGACCCAGTCCACGCCGGCGATCACGCCCGACCACGAGCCCGATCCTCCGCAGTCCAGCACGCGCACCGCGATCAGTGACACGTTGCGGGCCACGCCCGTTGTGCCGCCGCCAACCGTGCCAGCGACATGCGTACCGTGGCCATTGCAGTCATTGGTCCCGTTGCCGTCGGCGATGGCCGTGTATCCGCCGGTGGCACGTCCGGCGAATTCCTGATGCGTCGTGAGAATTCCGGTATCGATGATGTACACGCGGACACCGGTGCCACTGTTCGTAAACGTGTAGGTGCCATCCAGTGGGAGCGCACGCTGATCGATGCGATCGAGTCCCCACGAGGTCGCTGACACGGTTTCACTGATGCGGGCGATTCCATCGCGCTCCACCAACCGAATGCCCGCCTCCATCGCCAGCGCTTCCGCGTCCTCGTCGGTGAGACGCGCGGCGAATCCTTTGACGCCGTACTGGTAGGTGTGCTTCATCACGCCGCCCCGTGCCGCCACGATCTGTCGTGACCGTCCGGGTGCGTCACGGGTGCTGTCGTCCAGCAGAACAATCCAGTCGCTGGTCACAGCGGCGGCAGCTCCGCCAGCCGCGAGTCGCGCAGTTGTCTGGTTACTGACGGGCATCGTGGGCGATGCCTCGGTGCAGGCCACAGCTATCGTCGCGACCAACACAGCGAGTGACACGCGTGCGTATTGGCGCATGGGGCGGGCAGTTTCTCGGGTCACGTAGGCGGGGAGAAAGGAGGGGTCGGCCTTCCAAGGATCTTGCAAGCTACTGGACATCAGACGACGAGACCACCGCGCCGCCTCCGCGCTTCGTGCGCCTCATCACAGATCGTGAGAATCCGGGCCACCGGCGTGACAGTGTGGTCCGGCGCCGACACCCCGCGACACGATCGCAACGCGGCCCCAGGTGTTATGGCGGGCTGCCGATGGTGGTAATTCCCACGTCATCCAGCAGGATCGCTCCCACTTTCGCACGATCAAACACCAATCGGATCATGCGCAGTGTAGTCGGATCGAACGCGGAATTCATCTTCATGAACGTTGCCGTGGGCAGCACGTACGTTTGCATGACCGGTTCGGCGAGCGTCGGGAATTGCGCTTTGTCGCGCCCGCGACGGCGATAGATGTAGGCGTCCAGGGGTATTCGCACCGCGCCGAAATCGGACAGTGGCAGGCGTGCGGTGCGTCCGGCGCCGTCTTCGAGTTCCACACTCAGGTCGGTGGGGCGCTTGGTCGTGTCTTTCGGCGCTGGCTTGGATTTGCGTGGCTCCTTTTTCTTCGCGGCCGCCTTTGCCGCACTGTCCTTCTTCGCGGTACTGTCGCGTTTCGTGGTGTCGCGCGGGAGTTTGCGTGGTCCAGGTGTTTGGGTGGTGGTGCCCACCGTGATCAGCAGTGCGCTGGCGGCATTGGGCTGCCACGCGGTGCGCAGAGAATCCGGGAATGAAATGCTCACCCGGCCGGGCGCGCGCAGCGTGATCGTGTCTTTGCCAATCGGTGAGTTATTCCATCCCAACGTCACCACGTTGCTGCGAAACGTTGTGCCGCGTGACCGCACCGGCACGTCGTTTTCCTTCCAGGTGGAGAGCGATTCGGCGGCAATGCGCACGCCGGGTGCCGTGCCCGTGCTGAGGTCCACATCTTCTTCGAACGTGGCCAGATAGCGGGTGTTCGCGTCGCCGTATCGATTCATGTACATCGTCGGTGGCAGCCAGTCACCGGCGGCACGGTGATCGCGGAACATCATCTGATAGTCGGTTTTGCCGCGCAGCACGGTTTCCAGGAATCCCGCAATCACCACGCGTCCAAACTGACGCTGTTGCTCACCGGGAATGAGCGCATTCAACTGCAGGTTCCGATCGGAAAAGAAGCCGTTGTCCTTGTTGTTCCAGACGGTGTTCCATTGCCCGTGGTTGGCACGGTACATGAAGATGGCGCTCTTGAACTGTGGTCCAGGCTTTGTGTACTTGATGCGGTTGTATTGCATCAGCCCCATGAATGTCGACACATCACCGTCGTGCGAACCGTGAATAACCAGATAGCTGTAGTCGGCAAGCGGCGTGGGGCGTTCAGTGGGCAGATACTGCCCGTCCACAGGTGCGATGGCCACCAGCCCTTTGATGTCGAAGTTGAAGTCGAAGGTCTGATTGGCGTCATCGGGGTAGAACGGCAGCCGGTTGAAGGCCCCGGCCACCGCCACGGCTTCGCCGCCGCGTGAGTGACCCATGAGCGCAATCCGTGTTATGTCAATCTTGTGATGGAGCGGCTTGCCCGTGCTGTCGTTCAGCGCCCGGAATACCTCGAGGTGCTTGAGCAGCATCCATCCGCGCGCATCGTTCTCGCCGCGGATGCCGCCGTTCAGGAAGTTCTCGTCGATAGACGCGAGAATGAAACCGCGCGACGCGAGGAGTTCACCCAGCCACTGATAGCCTGGGTCGGAATACTCCTCCATGTTGTGATTGCCGTGCACCACCAGCACCAGCGGAAAGGGACCATCGCCCTCTGGATACCAGACGCGCGCGTTCAGCGGGAACTTGGTGTTGTCGTATCCCCAGTACTTTTTGCGCGACTTCGCCTGTGCGGGCTCCATGCGAGCGAAGGCCGATGCGTCCACACTGCCGGTGCGGTAGGTCGACGAGTCACGAAACTCGGGGCGTCGCGCGTTGCCGGCCGCGCCATAGTAGAGTTTGCGCACGACGAACACGCCCGGAACGCCAGGGTTTGGGGCGGTGATGGTGCGATGCGCCAGCACGAGATCGGCGTCACTGGGCACCAGTGTCAGCGGCTGCCTGCAGGCCGTGAGGGCGACGACGCCAGCGAGCAGCGCGGGGCGGAACGCAATACGGGGCGCTCGACGCGGTGAAGTGACGGTTGGGGAAGTGGGTATCGTGGGCACCGGTGGACGTTACGGACTCGCGCGTTCTCCCGCCACGCTTCCCGGACGACCGTTCAGCGACCATGTTTTCACGCATGGACCGTCGCCATTTCGTTTCCGCGCTGGCCGGGGCCTCCGCCCTCCCTGGCCTTTCCTCCGTGTTGCCGCCGAGCTTCGCACCCGGGGCGATGCGCCGACTGCTGGATGCTGTCGATGTCGCGAAGAGCCGGGGCGTCACCCTGTTCGACCTCAACGCACCCGTCTGGCACGGGAACCCGACTCAGGACGCGGCGTTCGCCGCCGACGAAGACTTCTGGGAGCCGGTGCAACGGGCGTTCGATCTCGATCGCTCGTGGATCAATCTGAACAACGGGGGATGCTCACCAGCGCCCACCCATGTGCTCGATCAGATGATTCGCGACATCAAGTACTCGAACGAGTTGCCGGTTATCCAGATGTGGCGCGACCTCGAACCGCGTATCGAAGTGGTGCGACGCGAACTCGCGATCGAGTTTGGCTGCGACATTGAGGAGATGGCCATCACGCGCAACGCGTCGGAATCGCTGGAGACGCTGATATTCGGCATCGACCTCAAGGCCGGCGACGAAGTGATCATGAGCAACCAGAACTACGGACGCATGATCAACGCGTGGCGCCAGCGCGAGAGACGGGAAGGCATCGTGGTGAAGGAGATTTCCTTCCCCGTGCCGTCCCTGTCACCGCAGGTGGTCGTGGACCGTTTCGCGGCCGCGATCACGCCGCGTACACGGGTCATCGAGATCACGCACATCACGAACCTCACGGGCCAGATTTTGCCGGTGAAAGAAATCGTCGCCATGGCGCGTGCGAAGAACATAGAAGTGTTCATCGACGGCGCGCACGCGTTCGCCCAGTTCCCGTTCACGCGCGACACCTTGGGCGCCGACTACTATGGCACCAGTCTGCACAAATGGCTGCTGGCTCCCATCGGCACCGGTTTCCTGTACGTGCGGAAGTCGAAGCAGAAGAGCATCTGGCCACTCATGGCCGCCACCCCCGGGCAGGACAACGACGTGCGGAAGTTCGAGGAAATCGGCACCCATCCGGCGGCGAATCATAATGCCATCGGCGTGGCGCTGACGTTTCATCGCGCGCTGGGCGCCGGACGCAAGTTTGCGCGGCTCACGTATTTGCGCGATCGGTGGGCAAAGCGGCTGCTCGCCGAGGGCAAGGGTCGCGTGAAAATTCTCACGCCGTTGGATTCACCGTGGGGCGGTGGCATCGGATTTTTCAACGTGGACGGACTCGATCCGTCCAAGCTGGGGAACTGGCTGATGGGACAGCATCGCGTGGTGCAGACCCCCATCACGCACGCCGAGTTCAGCGGAATCCGTGTGACACCCAACGTGTATACCACCATAGACGAAATTGATCGCTTCAGTGAACTCGTGCTGCGCGCCATGCGAACGGGTATCGCGTGATGCGCCCGGGTCCCGCGTGATGTCACGTCCCGCGCGCGGTCGTCTGGTGGCGCTCACGCTTGTCGCGATGCCATGGACACTGGGCGCGCAATCGTTCGAAGGCACGATCACCGTGCGTCTCACCAGCGGCGGTCGAAGCGGGCCCGGCGCGCAGGAACGCGCACCGCCGAACTCGAGATCCGCACGTTGTCATCGGTGACGGTGGGCATCGCCTCCACGTCGAAGGCCCGCGCCGGCGAACCGTCGCCCGACGACAACGCCTGCAGCAACGCGAAGTCGCCGCGTCGCTGGGCGCCGAAACGAAAGTCATCGCC
>JANMRE010000326.1:0-1186 GCA_031370885.1 Gemmatimonadaceae bacterium | reverse complement strand
CCGCGCTCGTCGTCAAGCAGCTCATGATCCGCGACAAGATTCCGGGCACCATTCTCCTCTGGCCCGGCATCGCGGAAGAACAGATGGCGGGCAAGGCGTTTCTCGTCCGCTCCGGCGTCTTCAAGAACACCGACGTCACGCTCTTCACGCACGTTGGCAATGACCTCGGCGTCACGTGGGGAGCGAGCGGTTCGAGCGCGCTCGTCTCGGCCGAATTCAAGTTCAGGGGTTCGAGCGCACACGCGGCCGGCGCGCCGTGGCGCGGACAGAGCGCACTCGACGCCGCGATGCTGATGGGCACCGGGTGGGAATACAAGCGCGAACATCTCCGCCTGCAGCAGCGCTCGCACTATGTCATCAAGGACGGCGGCGATCAGCCCAATGTGGTGCCGAGCACGGCGAGCATCTGGTTCTACTTCCGCGAGCTGGACTATCCGCGCACCATGGCGCTGTTCGAAGTCGGTAAGCGCATGGCCGAGGGCGCAGCGATGATGACGGACACCAAGCTCGACACCGTTCGCATTCTCGGCAGCGGGTGGAGCGGGCACTTCAGCAAGCCGATCGCGGAAGCCATGCACGCGAACATTCAGACGGTCGGCATGCCGGTGTGGGACGAGAAGGATCAGACGCTGGCCAAGGGCATCCAGAAGGAGCTCGGCTCGCCGGACTTCGGGCTCGAAATGCAGGTCAACAAGCAGCTGCGTGGAGCGGAAACCCCACAGAACTGGATGGGTGGTGGGTCTGACGATATCGGCGATGTGTCGTGGAATGTGCCGACGGTAACGCTGCGTTTCCCGTCAAACATTCCCGGCTTGCCGGGACACAACTGGGCCAACGCCATCTCGATGGCAACGCCCATCGCACACAAAGGCGCGCTGGCCGGCGCGAAGGTTCAGGCGATGACGATGCTCGACATCTTCCTCACGCCCACGGTGGTTGCCGATGCATGGACGTACTTCAAGGACGTGCAGACCAAGGACGTGAAGTATCAGCCGTTCATCCGCCCGCAGGATACGCCGCCGATCGAACTCAACGCCGAGATCATGGCGCGGTTCCGTCCGCAGCAGAAAGCGTTCTACTACGACCCCACCAAGTTCAAGACGTATCTCGAGCAGCTCGGCATCACGTATCCGACCGTGCGCCCGGTCGAGGCGAAGCCGAAGGGACCGTAGTGTTGAGTGTGCTT
>JANMRE010000267.1:0-13280 GCA_031370885.1 Gemmatimonadaceae bacterium | reverse complement strand
TGCAGGCCGGCGGCCAGCGACGCGGCGTCGCCACAGGCCGCGACCTCGCCCAGGGCGCCCACGATGTCGGCCGACGCACCCGTGTTCGTGACCACTGCCGGCACGCCGCACAACATTGCTTCAGCGACCACATTGGGAAATCCTTCACGGATGGACGACAGTGCCAGCACGTCGAACGCGCTGTAGACGGCGGCCAGATCATCTCGACGTCCAAGGAAGTGCACGCGATCACTGACGCCGAGTGTGACGGCGTAGCGCCGCAGCGCCTCGACACGTGCCGGCGTGCCTTCACCGACGCAGGCCAGCATCACACGCGGATCGTGCCGGGCGACTTGCGCGACCGCTTCAATGAGCGTCTCGTGGTCCTTGACCGGATCGAGCCGGCCCACATGACCAATGACGACTGCGTTGGAAGGCACCGACCACTCGGCACGCAACATGCGACGTCCGCCGGGATCACGCGAGAAGCGGGCGGGATCGACTCCGTTGGGTACAACGATGCCTTTCGGAGCACTCGGCACGAAACGGTTGAAGTCGTCCAGGCCGGCCGAACTGTTCGCGATAAGCAAGTCGGCGAATCGGGCGAATCGTCGCGTGAGGTGGTGCACCGCTCGGTCGCGGGTTCCCTCAGCATGCTGGAAGTACTGACTGGAGCGCAGTCCAAGCACTACGCGGGCACCCGGTGTCATCGCGCGCGCGGCCAACGCCATCAGCCATTGAACGTCGAGAAACGCGTACACCACATCGGGCGCACGACGCCGCATCGTGCGCGCGAGCGCCGGAATGGCGGCCGGCGAGAATGACAGCGGACGTGCCAGTACGTCGAGTGGAATCCCCATTTGTTCAATCGTGGCGTGCAGGGGCCCGTCGGTCAACGTGGAAATGGTGATGCGGTGTCCGCGGTGTTGCAGGGCTCCGGCGATCATGATCGCCTGGTGCTCGGCACCGCCGACACCGAGCCCTCCCAGGAGCATGAGGATCGAGAGTGATGTCTCGCGCTCGGCCGAGCCATGACCGGTAACTGCGTGGTGGCCACCGGTGATGCTCAAGACCCGCTGCGGCGACGTCATGGGCGATCTCCGACCGCTGCGGGGACGGTGCGCGGTCGCTGTGTCGTTGCGGATGGGACGACACCGGGAATCGCTGCGGTGAGGGCGATACCCATCAGCACGAATCCATCGTCGATAACGTTGTGGCTGAACAGTCCCCACAAGCCAACAAAAACAACAAACGCGCGCGACGTTGCGACGCGCAGCGACGGTTCGACGGTGTCGCCGACCCCTTGGACCCCTGCAGCACGCCAACAGAGCACCAACAAAAGCGGCACCAGCCACGCGCCGACAAATCCGTATTCGGCGAGATGGCGAACATAGATGTTGTGCGTGGATTCGGGCTCCTTCCACTCAACCGTCGCGCCTGTGCCATGACCGTTCAGTGGGCGTTCGCCGAACATCTCGATGGCACGCATGGCCAGATGCGATCGTGAGGACGCGCTCACGTCGGTGCCCAGTTGCTCCTTGTTGCCGATCGCGAGGCGTTTGCGCACAAATTGTTCAGCACCGCCACCCAGGTAGCCGAACTGTCCTTTCGCCAGCATGGCGCTGGCAACGGACAAGGCCAAGGTTGCGCCGACGGCGAACGTGATCGCCAGTCGCTTGCCATGTACGGCCCGCGATGCGACAAGAATCACGATGACAATCAACCAGCACAGCAGTGCGCCGCGCGACAGTGTAGTGAACACTCCCACCGCGACGGTCAGCACATAAACCTCACGCAGGCGTGCGGGCACTGCGGGCAGCCCCAACAGCATACTGGCGATGAGGGCGGCGCCGGTGATATTAGGATTGACATAAAAGCCGGCCGACCGGCCAAGCGACATGCTGAACGCCATGGGATGCGTGATCTCCCAGAGGTTCATCACCACGGCCATCAGACTGGTCGCGACAATCGCGGCCCGTGCGACGCGACGAACGCGGGCATCGGCCAGCAGGATCACGAAGGCGATGAGCTGGAGCGACGACAGCGTGCGAGTGAGTACTTCTTGCAGCGCGGCATCGCTCCCTGACGACCAGAGGAATGCCATCATCGCGACGCTGAGGTTGGCCAGCGCCCATCCGATCACGGCGCCGCTGCCGAGTTGGGAGAGATCAAGCAGCACGGCAATGCCGGTGAGTGCAAACATCATCAGCATGATCGCGAGCGGCGGCGCGGGCAGTCGACCTGTGTTCCATCCCCATGCGGCCGCGCCGGAATACAGCAGACTTACCGCCAGCAGTACGGTGATGATGCGGGTGATGCGGGCGAGACCGAACGGGCGTCCGTCGGATTCGTCAGAGTGCCGTGCCCAGGCCATGGTGATCGCCGGGGCGGTCATGCGGCGATCCGCGTGAACGACTGCACCATCGCGAACACGCGATCCCAGGCGGCGAATACGGCCTCGGGTGCGAAGCGTTCCACCGCGCGCTGCGCCCGCTGGCCTACGCGCGAACGCAGGGTGCTGTCGCTCATGAGCGTGGCGAGTGCGTCGGCGAGGCCCACTACATCGTCAACTGGAACGAGACATCCGCTCCCGTGGTCGGCCAACATGTCAGCGGGGCCCGAGTTGCAACGGCTGGCGACGCAGGCGCATCCCTGAGACATCGCTTCCAGCAGCGCGTTCGGGAATCCCTCATACCGTGACGGCAGTGCGAAGATGGCCGATGATGCCAGCGCGCCGGCCGGATCCAGGGTGGTTCCCGGCATGGTAACACGCTCGCCAAGGTCGAGCGCGTGAACCAGCGCCTGCAGCGACTGCCGCTCCGGTCCCTCCCCGAATATGGTCACGCGCCACGTCGGGAAATCGCCCGCCACCCGCGCGAAGGCCCGGATCAGCACATCGAAGCCCTTTTGCGACGTGAGGCGGCCCATCGCCACGATCTGCGTGTCGCGTGTTCCGGCCGGCGTGGTGGGCGTCGTGATCGGACGCAGCGCATTCGGAATGACGGCCACTCGCGTCGGCAACACCATGTCGTCCGCCCAACGTCGCACGGCCTCGGTTTGCACCACCAGCGCCGACGCGGCAGGATACGTGAGTCGGCGAAGGAGATTCCAGGAGCGTCCGATGTGGTGATGGCGCGGATCATTCCGTTCCGATACGATGATCGGCGTGTCCATTCCCCGCGCCGCCAGCAACGTGAGCACATTGGTGCGATCGGTGAAACTCACGATCACGTCGGGACGCGTGCGGCGCAGGGCCGTGCCAAGCGTTCGTGCGCGACGCATGTTTGCACGCATCGCGTCGGCGATGCTCCGGCTTCGTGATGCGATGTCCAACGCGCAACGTTCCACACCAGTGGGTACGGCGTAGAAATCCTGACGTCCGTCGTCGAGTGTCAACAGGGTGACGTCGTCACCTCGCGCTCGCCATCCGGCGCACAGCGCCAGCATGACGCGCTCGGCGCCCCCAGCACCAAGAGACGCGACTACGCCGCAAATGCGCATGACCCCTCCGGCGAAACGGACGCGGCGAACTGTCGTGCACGTCGGGCCAGCGTATCGTGTTCCGCCACCGCCAGTCGACGGTGCGCCGCTACGGCGAGGAACACGCAGGACACGGCATAGACGCCGGCCGTGGAGAGGGCAATACCCGCGACGCCGAGCCAACGCATGAACAGAAAATTCAGGGCGATGTTGACCGTGAGGTTCACGGCCGCTCCGATGGTCAGCAGCCGATTCTGCTGTAACGCTGAAATGAGCCGGACGTACAGGATGCCCAGCAGGTGCACAGGTACCTGCAGGAGATACGCCGACTGCACGTTGGCGACTGTGGCTGTTTCCGTTGCCGTGAACGCGCCCCGTTGAAACAGCAAACGGACGATGGGATGCGAGGCGACGATCAACAGCACGGTCACTGGTATCGTTACGCCCAGTATGACACAGGCAACGCGGCGTTCCAGCAGTCGAATAGACTGCCAATCTTCCCGCGCCACCAGTTCGGACAGGTGTGGCAGCAGAGTTGTGCTGAGGGCGATCGCGCTCACGCTCATCAGTACGGCACTCAGTTTGGTACCAAACCCCAGGGCCGACACACTCCCGGGAGACAGCCACGTGGCCATCGTTTGATCGACGAGTGTGGTGGCACTCATGAGCAATGCGCCGGCCACTGCCGGGAGGTACTGTCCGCGCACGCGCGCGATGGCGGCCTGCGATGCCGGTGACAACGCAGTGAGTGTCCGCCATGCGACAATCGGCAGACCGCGCGACCGCAATGCCGCTGCGAAAATGACGCCTTGGACAATCGTACCGCCCATCAACCCGATCACCAACACGCCGGTGCCGAGCGACTGGCCGCCAATCAGCAACGCGAGCGCCATGCCGACCGGTTGGGCGATGGGTGCCATGGCGCTTGCCGCATACGCGCGCTCAGCCGCCAGCAATCCCGACCACGCGGCGCAAACACCCTGCAGCAATGTGTACGGTGCGAGCCAGAGCGCCAGGCGCGGCAGCGACTCACGCGTTGCCGACGCGAGTTGACTGCCTGGGAGCGCGCCGTAGGCGAGTGAGACGACGCCAGCGACGATCGCCGCAACGACGAGCCATCGATACGTGGACGCGAAGATCGCCCGGGCAAGCGCTCGAGCGGCAACCGCGCCTTCGCGTTCACGCACCGCGATGAAGGTTGGGGTCAATGCTGCGGGCAGGGTTCCCGCGGCCACGCTGATCATGAAGCTTGGTACCACGAGTGCGAGCAGAAAACCGTCAAGTTCGGCACCACTGCCAAAGCGCGATGCCACGAGACTGTCCTTGAGCAGCGCGACGAGCTTGGCGGTGGCGGTGAGCCCGCCCACCATGAACGCGGCACCCCAGAGCGACTGTCCACGGGAAGTCCAGGAAGGCGTCGGCTTTGCACCCGACGGCGCAGCGGGGCTCATGAAGACCGCCAGGCCTGGAACATCAGCACCGGCCACAACGACGAAGCCCAATTCCGCGCACCACGGCGATGCTCGTCCCACGCCGAGACGATCGGCGTGGCGTCGAGTAAATCGTCGCGCCGGATCGTATCACCGCTGAGCAGATCGTCCGCCCAATTGCGAAGCGGACCGCGAAGCCACTCGGCTACCGGAATGCCGAAGCCGTGCTTGGGCCGGTCCACCAACGCCCGCGGGACGTAGCGATCAAGCACCCGTCGCAGGATTTGCTTGCCTTGCCCGGCGTGATGCCAATGATGTGCCGGCAGACGCCACGAGAACTCGGCAATGCGATGATCCAGCAGAGGGGCGCGCGATTCGAGACTCGCCGCCATGGCCGCCCGATCGACCTTGACCAGAATGTCATCCGGCAGATAACTGACCTGATCGTGAAACATCATTTCGGCCAGCAGTCCACCCCGACGTCCGTCAAAGGGTTTCATGAGCGCCGTCATGGGCTCTACTCCGTCGCGCACCACGCGCCCCGGTCGTCGCCATGCCGATACGAGATCGCGATAGAACTCAAGTGACGTCGGAGCATCGAACAACTCGGCCAGCTTGTGCAGGCGATCACCAGTCACGCCACGCGCGTGAAGACCGGTGGGGCGCAGCGCCCGGTTCCATTGCTCTGGTGCGAATGAGGCGACCACGCCCGACGCGGCCACGCGCATTGAGCGCGGCACACGCGACAATCGGGACCACGCGCGCTGCGCAATCACATAGCGATCGTAGCCGCCGAATAATTCATCGCCGCCATCGCCGGAAAGCGAAACGGTGACATGCTCCCGGGCCAGCGCCGCCAGCAGCGTCGTGGGAATCTGCGACGAGTCGGCGAACGGCTCATTGTAGATCGATGGAAGGCGTGGAATGAGGTCCAGCGCATCCTGTGCCGTGACGTACATCGACGTGTGATCGGTACCAAGGTGTTGTGCGACAGCTTCCGCGTTGGGGGATTCGTCGAATCCGGCCTCGCGAAAGCCGATGGAAAACGTGCGCACACGCCGTGAACTTTCGGCCTGCATCATGGCCACCACGAGTGACGAGTCGATGCCACCGGACAGGAAGGCGCCCACCGGCACATCGGCCACCATCTGGTCGCGCACGACGGAACGCATCAACGCGTCAAGCGCATCGGTGCATGCGACTGGCGAATCGTCAAACGGGTGCTCGAGCCCGAACGATGCGGCATCGCGAGCACTCCAGTACGTGGTGGCGGTGCGCGACGCCCATGACGGCGCATTGAACGTCACGATCTGGCCGGGCTCAACCTTCTCGACGCCCTGAAAAATCGCGTAGGGCGCCGGCACGTAACCGTGACGCAGGAACAGCGAGAGCGCGGCCGGGTCGATACTGGCGCGGAACTCCGGGTGCTGGCGCAGTGCTTTCAGTTCCGAGGCAAACGCGACACCGGTGTCACAGCGCGCCAGGTAGAGCGGCTTCTCACCGAAGCGGTCGCGCGTCAACTGCAGCGTTCGCGTGTCGCGATCCCACAGCGCGATGGCGAACATGCCGGTACAACGCGTGAGCGCGTCGCGCAGGCCGTAGCGTTCAACCAACGCCAGCAAGACTTCTGTATCGGAGTGTCCGCGAAACCTCACGCCGTCGGCAATCAACGCGTCGCGCAGCACGCGAAAATTATAGATCTCGCCGTTGAACGCGATCTGGAAGCGCTGTCCCGCCGACGCCATCGGTTGATGACCCAGGGGACTGAGGTCGACGATCGAAAGTCGGCGGTGCCCCAACGCGATGCCGGTGTCGGGATCGCACCAGGCGCCGGAATCGTCGGGACCGCGATGCACGAGCGCGTCGGTCATGCCCCGAAGGGTCTGCACCGCCGTCGCGTCATCGAGCCGAGTTGACCAGAAGCCTGCAATCCCGCACATGTTTCGTGAACCGGAGGTAAACGGACCCGACGGGCGTGGGCACCGTCATGGGCCACCGCGTAATGACGATTTGCCCTACCCTGTGATACAACGGCTACGGAGGGGCCTGTGGGGGGCCTGAGGGGTGAGCAAGCGAAGGGGTGAGGGAAGAGGCGGTGAGGAGCGAGGGCAGAGTCAAAACTCCACCCTCACCGCTCGCACCTCTACCCTCACCCCTGCACCTGCTCACCCCTCTTGTCCCTCAACCCTCAACCCTCAAGGCCCTCTCACCCCTCCGTCCTCTCACCCCTCCGTCCTCGCAACGCCGACCTACCGTCGCCCGATACTCGAATACTGAAAACCGGCCGCGCGCACATCGTCCGGGCGATAGACGTTGCGCAGATCAACCAGCACCCGGGCGCGCATCGACGCCCCCAACTGCGCGAAATCGAGCGCGCGGAATTCATTCCACTCCGTGATCAGCAGCAACACATCGGCGCCGGCTGCCGCATCGTACGCGTCCTCGCACCAGTGCACTCCTGGCAGCAGCGCGGCGGCTTCATGCATGGCGGCCGGATCGTAGGCCCGCACGCTGGCGCCCGCGTCCTGCAGGGCGGGGAGGATCGCCAGACTCGGTGCGTCACGCATGTCGTCGGTGTTCGGCTTGAACGCCACGCCCAGCACGCCAACGGTTTTTCCACGCACGCTCCCGCCACACGCTTGCATCACGCGCAGTGCCATGGCGCCTTTTCGCGTGTCGTTCACCTGTACCACGGTCTCCACCAGTCGCGTCGGCGATCCGTACTCTTGAGCGGTGCGTACCAAGGCCAGCGTGTCCTTCGGAAAACACGACCCGCCGTAGCCGGGACCGGCATGCAGGAACTTCTTCCCAATGCGACCGTCAAGTCCCATGCCACGCGCCACATCCTGCACGTCGGCGCCAACCTTTTCACAGAGATCGGCGATCTCATTGATGAACGTGATCTTGGTCGCGAGAAACGCATTGGCAGCGTACTTGGTGAGTTCGGCGGTCTCCAGCGTAGTCATGACCACCGGCGTTTCCAGCAGGTACAGCGGCCGATAGAGCGACTGCATGATGTCGCGGGCGCGGTCGGTTTCGGCCCCGATGACCACACGATCCGGACGCATGAAATCGGGAATCGCCGAACCTTCCCGCAAAAATTCCGGATTCGACGCCACGTCGAAGTCCGCCGCAGGATTGGTCTCGCGGATAATCTGTGCCACGCGGCGCCCCGTGCCGACAGGCACGGTACTCTTGGTGACCACCACCGTATATCCGGTCAATGCCGACGCGATGGCAGCGGCGGCGGCGTCCACGTAGCGAAGATCCGCATGACCATCGCCACGACGGGACGGCGTGCCCACTGCGATAAATACCGCATCGGCCGCGCCGACCGCTTCGGCGAGGTTGGTGGTGAACGAGAGACGTCCCGACTTGATCCCTTTGGCCACCAGGTCTTCAAGACCAGGCTCGTAAATGGGAATCTCGCCCCGGCGCAGCCGCTCCACCTTTGTCGCGTCGAGGTCCACGCACACCACTGTGGGTCCGAACTCGGCGAAGCACGCACCGGACACCAATCCCACGTACCCAGTGCCAATCATGGCAATCTTCATGGCGCGCTCAATCTCCGATGTTGTAGTAGTCGCGATACCACTCGACAAAACGCCGAACGCCCGTCTCAATCGGCGTCTTCGGCGCGAAGCCTACGTCCTGCACCAACGCGTCGACGTCGGCGAATGTGGCTGGCACGTCACCCGGTTGAAGAGGCATCATGCGTTTTTCGGCGGTGCGACCCAACGCCTGCTCCAACGTGGCAATCAGGTGCATCAACTCCACTGGGTTGTTGTTGCCGATGTTGTACAGGCGATACGGAGCCGCGCTGGTGGCCGAGTCCGGAGCGTTTGAGTCCCAGCCGGGATTGGGTTGCGCGGTGTGATCATTCGTGCGCACCACACCTTCAACGATGTCGTCGATGTACGTGAAATCACGGCGCATCTTCCCGAAATTGAACACGTCAATCGGCTGACCTTCGAGAATGGCCTTGGTAAACAGGAACAGCGCCATGTCCGGGCGACCCCAGGGCCCGTACACCGTGAAAAAGCGCAATCCGGTGGTTGGCAAACTGTACAGATGACTGTACGTGTGCGCCATCAACTCATTCGCCTTCTTGGTGGCCGCATACAGCGACACCGGATGGTCGACATTCTGATGCACTGAGAACGGCATGGCCGTGTTGGCCCCGTACACACTGGACGACGAGGCGTACGTCAAGTGCTGCACCCCGTGATGGCGGCATCCCTCCAGGATATGGAGAAATCCCACCAGATTGCTCTCGACGTACGCGTGGGGATGCGTAAGCGAGTAGCGCACACCGGCCTGCGCGGCCAGATGAATGACGCGATCAAACCGCTCCTCGCGGAACAGGCGCTCCATGCCGTCGCGATCGCCGAGTTCCATGCGCTTCATGCGAAAACCCGCATGCGGCGCGAGCCGCGCCAGACGCGCTTCCTTGAGCGTTGGATCGTAGTAGTCGTTGACGTTATCGAAGCCCACCACTTCATCACCACGGGCGAGCAATCGCTCGCTGGTGTTGTAGCCAATGAATCCGGCAGCGCCGGTGACCAGAATCTTCGCCATGCGGATCCTCAAGGAGTCGGGCGACCCGTGTGGTCCCCCTCGTGCGATGAGGACGAATGTAACGGGGCCAACGCCACGTTCGGGCGCTGGAGCAGCAAGACGGCCCCCATGATGGCCGCGCCGCCAACCAGTGTTCCGCCGCCGATGGGCTGGCCCAGAACCACCACAGACACGAGGGTCGTCCAGAACGGTTCGATCGTCGAGGTGATAGCCGTTCGCACCGCGCCCAGTCGCGACAGGCCCGACAGAAACCCCAGAAAGGCGCCGGCTGACAGGACGCCTTGCAGGCTGCTGGCCACCATCGAACGCGCATCGTGGTGCGCCAGCAATGTTCCGGTGGTCAGCGCCCATGTCAGAAACAATATCGCACCGCCCACGGCGATCGCGCGGGCCACATCAAGGGGTGCGCGGGTGCGCTGAAGGCCGCTGAGAACCGGGATGTAGACGGTGTAGACCAACGCCGCGAGCAGGCTGACCCCGACGCCCGTGGGATTGAGTGACCCGGCCGATGGCGCGCCAACCATCGCCGCGATGCCACCCAGTGACAGCATCAGCGCGATCACGCGAACCGCGCCCAGTGGCTCGACGCCACGCACCGACGTCATGATGGCCACCCACGCCGGATACGTATAGAACAGGAACGCCGAGGTCGATGCTGGGATCCATCGCAGCGACAGCAGCGCCAACGTAGCCACCGATGCCTGCCCGCCTCCGGCGAGCAGCAGCACACGCGTCGAATACCACGGCGCAGCGTCGAAACCGCTGGCACGCGCCGCATGGGGGTGTACGGGCGACGGCCGCCACGCCGCGTACACCATCAGCAGCAACGCCGTCACGGTGTACCGAAGCGCCTGCACGCCCTGAAGCGCCACTCCGCTCTTGAGCGCGATCAGCGTGAGCGGGCCAATGGAACCGAAACAACAGGCGCTCACTGCCACGAGCAGCGTGGCGCGCATGACCTCGCGGCGCGCGAGCGCGTGCGTCACAGGAGCGTGCCGCTCAGCACCAAATAGGCCACGCTGAAGTAAATGCTGACGGCGGATACATCGACCAAGGTTGCCACGAGCGGCGCTGACGCGCTGGCGGGATCAAGCCGCAGGCGTTTGAGCAGGAACGGCAACATTGATCCCGTTATGGAGCCCATCATGACGATGCCGATCAGCGCGCCACCGACCGCGAGCGCGACGCGCAGTGAATGCGGTCCATAATCGTAGAGGCCGAGCTGGTGCCATATCACGATTCGCAGTATGGCGAGACATCCGAGAATCGTTCCCAGGATCAGCCCTGCGGGAATCTCGCGAAGCATGACCCTCCACCAGTCGCGCACCCGGACTTCTCCGAGTGCCATCGCGCGAATGATGAGTGAGGTTGCTTGCGAGCCCGAGTTGCCGCCGGAACTCATGATCAAGGGAATGAACTGCGCCAGCATCGTCGCCTTGTTGATGTCGCCTTGATAGTGCGCCATCGCGGAGGCCGTAAGCATTTCGCCAACCGCCAGGATTGAAAGCCAGCCACCGCGCTTGCGCACGTTCTGCCAAAGTCCGATCTGCATGTACGGCTCGTCGAGCGCCTCCATGCCGCCGACCTTCTGCGCGTCCTCGGTCTGCTCTTCCTGAATCACGTCGATCACGTCGTCGACGGTCACCACGCCCAACAACCGCCCTTCCTGATCGACCACCGGAAGCGCCACGAGGTCGTAGTTCGACGTCAGTTGCGAAACTTCTTCCTGCGGTGAATCCGGCGACACACTGACCACTTCGTCCCACGCCAGTTCACTGATACGCGCGCCCTCGGACGCGGCCAACAGTTCTCGCAACGACAGCACGCCCCGGAGCCGACCGTTCACATCGGTAGTGTAGATCGTGTACATGGCCTCACGTCGGCCCGCGCGCGCCATCGCCCGCACTGCGAGCAGCGCCGCTTCCACGGTCAGCGTTTCGTCCACCGAGACGAACTCGGTGGTCATCAGTCCGCCGGCGGTATACGGGTCGTATTGAAGCAGCCGCTCCGTCTCGGCCTTGTCGGCGGGTTCCAGCGCGGACAGAATCTCGTCGGCGGTTTCTTCGTCGAGTTCGTCCAACGCATCCGCGCGCTCGTCGGGGTCCATCTCGGCAACGATCGATGCCGCCTCGCGGGTGGTCAGCTCCTCGAGGACCTGCGTACGCAGATCATCGTCGAGGTACTCCAGCACCTCCGCCGCGCGCTGTTTTCCCAGTGCCGCGAGGAACGCGCGCACTTGATGTTCCGGCATCGCCTCGGCGACGTCCGCGAGATCGGCCGGATGCATTTCCTCCGTCTGCGGCCCAACGCTTTCCGGGGCCTCCTCGAGCAATTCGAGAAGATCGGGCACCAACAGCGCCGCGAGCGGCCGCATCTTGTCGTTCCGGGGTGACATCAGTGTTGGCCCCTCCCGAGGTGAGTAGTGGACTACTCACCGCCGCGCGGCGTTCTGGGTTGTGTTGATGCTGGACGGGTTCCTCTACCGGCCTCGGAACAAGCGCGAGGTGGGTGGCGGCGGGCGCAAGTTAGCCACGCGTCAAGGCCCTGAGAAGCGCGGTCGATAGCATCCTGCTATGCAGCTATCGAATGGTCGTGTAAACAAGGCGCTTTCCGGTAGAGCGTTCGATGATGCTGCGCCAGTATCCGAGCGGACGCACCAGCACCCCGGCCTCGTAGAACGCCGTGTCGGTCACGTTGCGCGTGGGATCGGGATGAGGACGCGTGATGTACAGAACATCGCCGACACGCACGACATCCACGACCGTCGAATCCGTCTGGGAACTGCCGCCGATCGCTGCTGACGAGAAGGTGCGGATATCGGACATGCGTCCGGTGGACACGGTCGTATCGCGACCATTGCCACCACCGGTTCCGCTGCCACCGCGATCATCAAAGATGCGCGTGTCAGTGGTGCGACCGAGATCGAGCGGTACCAATCGCGCCTCGGTCAGGAACGTGGGCGCCAGATCCCCAGAGTTGAGCCGGAAACTGAAGGGCAAGGTCAACCCGTCGACGGTCATACCCTTGAAATAGGTGGACCGCGCCGGATCGGGGCCGCCAACCGGACTGGCGCCACACGCGCCAACCCCGTACACCGTCACCGCGGCAGCGACGAGCCATCGCCAGCGTTGAACGCGATCGGGGAATCTGCGCATGTGACCTCCTGTGACGCGGGGTATGTCATCATCTTTGATGGCGACCGGACCTCTGTCAAGCACCGTCCGGCTGTGTTCGTTCCTTTCGCCACTCTCGCATGCCTCGCGTTGCGTTTCTGGGCCTGGGCGCCATCGGTGCGCCCATGGCGCGCCATCTGGCCGGGCCCGATCTCGATCTCGTTGTCTGGAATCGCACTCGGGCTCGTGCCGAGTCCTTTGTCGAACGCACTCCCGCTCGGATGGCTGCCACACCAGCCGAGGCGGCAAACGGTCGCGATCTCGTCATCACGTGTCTACCCGTTTCACGTGACGTCGAGTCGCTGCTGGACGGACCAACGGGACTGCTTGCCACGATGTCGTCAGGGGCGATTCTCGTGGATTGCACGTCGGGTGATTCGGTCACCTCGCGCCGCATGGCCGACCGATTGGCTGAGCGCGGCATCGACTTTCTGGACGCGCCGGTCTCGGGCGGCGTGGTGGGTGCGGAACAGGGCGCCCTCACCGTGATGGTTGGTGGCAACACTCTCGTGCTGGAACGCGTGCGCCCAGTGCTCGAGCGATTCGGCAAACGCATCGTGCACTGCGGTGTGGTGGGCACGGGTGACGCGCTGATAGCGGTGAACAACGCGCTGCTCGCGATGCACATTTGGGGAACGGC
>JANMRE010000254.1:0-1606 GCA_031370885.1 Gemmatimonadaceae bacterium | reverse complement strand
CAGGGATTGGAGCTCGACGCTGCACTCCTGGCATGGGGCACGGACTTCGTGCGGGCCGGCGGCGCGTGGTCGAACGGCCGAGCGCGCGGATACAAGAAGGGTGCGAAGGTGAAGGACCCGTTTCAGTTGCGGATGAATGCGCATCGGGTGCTGCTCACGCGCGGGCGAGACGCGACGGTGGTGTTCGTGCCGCCGCTGCCGGAGCTGGATGAGACCTATCAGTACTTATGCGAGGCCGGGATGATGGTGCTTGGGAAGGCGCCCAAGGCGTGACACCAGCAGTTCGGGCGAGCGGCACGAGGTGTCTTGGTTGCGTTTGATTCGACTGTTGCGTTTATTACGAATACTCGTAGATTAGTAGCCATGACCGCCGCCACTTTGCCCGTCCCATCCCCCGAACAGGCCGAAGAGGCCAAGCGCGCCCTCCGCTCGCTGTCCCCCGCGTCCCGCGGGACCCAGCGCACCGTGCGCGTGCGTGCTGGCGACGAAGACGCCATCGTGCCCAGAGAGGCCTTCGAACTGCTGCTTGAGATTCTCGGGCAGATGGCCAATGGCAACGCCGTTACGATAGTGCCGGTGCAGGCAGAGTTCACCACGCAGCAGGCCGCCGACTTCCTGAACGTCTCGCGCCCGCACTTCATTTCGCTACTCGAGTCCGGTGACCTGCCGTACCGCAAGGTTGGTACTCACCGTCGCGTACGGTTCGAAGATCTACTGCGGTACAAACAGGTCGATGATGCACGTCGACAGGACGTGCTCGCGCAGTTGGCGGCTGACGCTCAAGCACATCGCTTGGGATACTGACGGGCATGGCGTTCATCGTTGTCTATGACGCCTGTGTGCTGTACCCAGCTCCTGTCCGTGACCTGCTGCTGCGCATTGCGACCGGCGGACTTGTTCGCGCGCGATGGACCAATCGCATCCTCGACGAGTGTTTCCGGAGCATCGCCGCCAATCGACCGGATCTGCCGTCCGCAGCACTAGCGCGCACTCGTGACTTGATGTGTGCGGCCGTGCCCGATTGTCTGGTTGCGGATTTCGAAGGACTCGAATCGGCAGTCAAGCTGCCTGACGATGACGATCGGCATGTCGTGGCCGCCGCCATCCGCTGCGGCGCGCAGGCCATTGTGACATACAATCTCGCGGATTTCCCGAACGAGACGCTCGCCAGATTCGGTATCGAGGCGAAGCATCCCGATGACTTCGTGCTCGATGCGATCAGCCTGCGGCCTGGCGCGGTTATTCAAGCCATCACGCAGCAAGCCGCCGCACTCAAGTCGCCACCGATCTCGATCGGGGAGTTGCTCGGCATCCTTCGCGATCGCGGACTCGAACAGTCCGTGGCACAATTGCGCGAGTTGTTTGGATCGGCGTCGTAGAACGACCCAATTTCTCGTCGAATCCATTGCAATGATTCGGCAATGGCGGCTGGCTGGAGTCGTGCATCCATAGACTCATCGCGCCATCAAAGGATCGCGACCTCGTGCACTTCGGCGTGCTCAATGATTTCCAGTCTACCAAACGCGTGAAGTTCGGCCCGTGGTACGGTGACGACGAACACGACTACGACGGCCGGAGTTGTCGTCGCCTCGACACGTGTGTCACC
>JANMRE010000246.1:0-5129 GCA_031370885.1 Gemmatimonadaceae bacterium | reverse complement strand
AACGCGTCGTCCAGCATGCGCGCGGGCGGCATCGACAAATGATCGGCGTCGCCGACATACCGCGTGAGATCGGCGTAGGCCAACTTCTTCGCCTCAATGAGATGGTGCAGATACGCCGCCGAGTTGTGCCCCATCGTCTTGAGATCGTACGGCTCGAGAATGCGCAGCATCTCCAGCGCCGCGATGCCCTGATTGTTGGGCGGCAGTTCCCACAGGCGATAGCCCTTGAACGGCACGGATAGCGGGGTCACCCAGTTGGGCACGTTGTTCTTCAGATCAGCAATGGTGAGAAATCCGCCCAGCGCTTTGACGCGATCAACCAATCGCTGCCCGAGCGGTCCACCGTACAACGTGGATGGCCCCACCCGCGCGATCTCGCGCAAGGTCCGCGCGTAGTCCGGATTGCGAAACCATTCCCCTGGCACCGGCGCCTTGCCATTTGGCAGGAACGTCGCCTTGGCACCCGAGTCGCGGGCCAGCAACGCGGCCTGACCGGCCCAGTCGTCAGCAATCACCGGCGTGAGCGGGAATCCTTCGTCGGCGTAGCGAATCGCCGGTGCAATGGCTGATGCCAGCGTGATCGTGCCGTACGTCTTGAGCAGTATCTGCCAACCGGCCAGCGCGCCTGGCACGGTGATGGTTTCCACGCCGCGCGGAATGTTTCGCGTGCGTCCGCGCTTGAGCAGTTCCTCGCGCGTCATTAACGACCCCGCCCGTCCGCTCGCATTCAGCGCAACCAGTTTCTTCTCTTTCGCGATCCAGATCAGCGCGAACATGTCGCCACCAATACCGGTCATCATGGGCTCGGTCACACTCAACACGGCGGCGGCGGTCACCGCCGCGTCAATGGCGTTGCCGCCGCGCTGCAGCACAGCGATACCTGCTGCCGACGCGAGTGGCTGGCTGGTCGCCACGATGCCGTTCGGCGCATACACCGGCGATCGACCTGCCAGCGTTAGCGGGCGCTGCGCAACCAGTGCGATCGGCAGGAGGGACAGAGCGGCCACACGGGCCACGATTGAGGCAGGCGAAAGCATGTGCAGTTCCGAGAGGAAGGATTCGCCCTATTGTCGCCTTCAAATCCCCTCCGCGCTACTTCGCCTGCCGACTTCCTACTTCCTGCTGAGTCTAAACGTCCCCCGGTATGCGCTCGCCGGAATAGGATCTGTCGTCAGTGGTGCCGGAACCACAGCAACCAAATGCATTACAAACTGTTCGACGGTCAACGTATCTCTGGCCACCATTGTCTCAAGCGTCAGTTCACGCGTTCCCGCGGTCGTGGTGGCCCGTACGGCAACGCGAGCACTCCCAGCCCACACGCACTGAATCAGCGCGTTCGTTGGACAGCGTGATTCGCTGGTGACCCCCACGAACGTGAGCGTCAGAACCCCCGAGTTCACCACAACGGATTCGCCCGGCGCGAGCGTGAAGTCGCTTCCCATAGGCACGGTGGAGGCCGGCGCTGTTGGAAGGGTCAGCACGTCGCGCGCGGGCGAACCGCACGCCGACAGCATCAGCAGTGTGGTCAGTGAACTCGCGCGATATCGCAGCATCGGGGGCCGTAGCGCTTGAGATGGACGGTGTCGCATATGTGAATAACAATATGCAATCCGGCGCCGTCACACTTCCCCCTCGTGTACGGGATTCACCCCTTGTCTCCGTCCGCGATCGAGCACATGCTCGGTGAGACAGGGTCAAATGTCCTCGTCGTTACCACGCCGCCCGAGGTCACGTGCAGCGACTGCCTGAAGACTCGAGAGTTCACATCGATGGTGTTCGCGGACTGAACGCTCTCTCGTACCTCGCCCCGGGCTCGGCGGAGGAGTTGCGGCGTTTCGCCGAGCTCCAACGTCGACTTCCCGGGTTGTTCACGCGCGTGTTTCTCGATCACCACGCACCGCAAACCATCGTCGTCATCCCCAGCCTCACGCTCGATCGCGCTGAGCTGCAAAAGCTCGTGGGCGCCACGCACTACGAGGAGCGACTGCTCTGCCTGCTCATGCTGTTGCGCTTTCCGCGCGCCAACATGGTGTACGTCACCAGTGAGCCGTTATCTCCAACCATTGTCGACTACTATCTGCATCTCCTGCCCGGTGTGCCGCCGGGACATGCGTTGCCGCGACTCACGCTACTGTCGTGTGACGACCAATCATCTGACACGCTTACCGCCAAGATCCTCGGCCGGCCGGCACTCGTCGAGCGCATCAGAGCCGTGATCCCCGACCCGATGTCGGCGCACATGACCTGCTTCAACGTCACGCCCCTCGAACGCACACTGGCTGTGCGCCTCGGGATTCCGATCTACGGCTGCGATCCGGCCCTCGCCCACCTCGGCACCAAGAGCGGAAGTCGTGAGACATTTCGCCGAGCGGGCGTGCCGTTGCCGGCGGGACACGAGCACTTGCGCGATGCGCGCGACATTGCACACGCGTTGGCCGATCTCAAGCGCCACGATCCCGCGCTGCGTAAGGCGATGATCAAACTGAACGACGGGTTCTCGGGTGAAGGTAATGCCGTCTTCTCGTTCGATGGCGTACCCGTTTCCGCCATGCGCACCGAAAGCGCTGACGCACTGACGCGTTGGGTGCTGTCGGAATGTCCAACGCGTGTGCACTGCGTCGCCGAATGCGAATCGTGGGAATCGTTCGCCACGAAGTTCGCCACCATGGGCGGCATCGTCGAAGCGTTTGTGCCAGGTGAGGTGGTGCGCTCGCCGTCTGTGCAGTGTCGCATCGATCCGTTGGGACACGCCAGTGTCATCGCCACACACGATCAGCTCCTTGGCGGTCCGTCCGGTCAGGTGTACCTCGGCTGCACGTTTCCTGCCAACCATGAGTACACCCCGGCCCTCCATGAGCACGGCTTGAGTGTCGCGCGTGTGCTGGCAAGCGACGGCGTGTGGGCGCGATTCGCGGTGGACTTCATGTGCGTCAAGCGCGCCGGTGCATGGGAAACCACTGCCATCGAAATCAACCTGCGCAAGGGAGGTACCACCCACCCGTTTCTCATGCTGGAGTTTCTCACCGACGGCGTTTACGACACGGCGTCGGCCGTCTATCGCACGCACAGCGGACAGACCTGCTGCTATCACGCGACCGACAACCTGCATCAGCCCGCATTTGTCGGACTCACGCCCGAGCGGCTGATTGACATCGCGGTGAACAACGACCTCCACTTTGACGCCACGACGCAGGAGGGCGTGATGTTCCACCTCATTGGCGCGCTCGAAGAGTTCGGTAAACTCGGCACCATCTGCATTGGCCGCACGCACGAGAGCGCCGAGGTGTTCTACGACAAGGCAGTGGACGTTCTCCATCGCGAGAGCGTCCGACATCCTCGACCCGCGGCCCCTGCGCGCGCCGACTGACCCACGCCACTCTCCGTCTCCGGTCTCCCGTCTCCGGTCTCCCGTCTCCCGTCTCCTGTCTCCCGTCTCCCGTCTCCCGTCTTATCGCAGCGTCCCCGGCATCTCCGCCCGCGCGTAAATCAGAATCGCCATCGCTGCGATACTGCGTCGCAGATCCATCTCGTTCACCACGTTCAGCATGTCCGCCTGCGTGTGGTGATACCAGAAGTACACGGACTGATCGACATCGAGTGCAAACCCCGGAACACCTTCCTTGAGGAGCGGTCCCACATCTGCTTCGCCCTCGCCAGGGGCAATTGTGGCTGCGCCGGACAGCTTCGTCAATTCGGCGATCAACGCCGCGCGGCGCGCGCCGTCCACTGTGCCCTGAAAGCGAAATCCGGTTGGCGCGAATATCCCGTTGTCGCTTTCGATAGCGGCGAAATGTTTCGGCAGTTCACTCTTGTGCGCATCGCGATACGCCATGCCACCACGCCCGCCGTTTTCCTCATTGGTCCACAACACTACGCGCACCGTGCGGCGCGGTGTGAGTCCAAGCGTTTTCAACAGCTTCACCGCTTCCCACGCCGCCACGCTGCCGCCGGCATCATCCATCGCGCCCTGCCCCACATCCCACGAATCGATATGTCCGCCCACCACCACGATTTCGTCGGCGAGATCGCGCCCGCGCAACTCCGCTACCACGTTGCGTGATCGTGCGTCCGGCAATGTCTTCGCGTTCATCACGAGCTTCACGCGCACACGCTCCCCGCGACGCTGCATGCGATCGAGCATCTCCGCGTGTTCCACGCTCACCGCGGCCGCAGGAATCTTTTTCGTGGTCGAGTCGTAGCGCATGCCACCCGTATGCGGCGTCTGCATGGAGAACGTTGCGACAGACCGAACAAGCGACGCCACGGCACCAGCCTTGGCTGCTTCCGTTGCCCCACGGCCGCGGTATTGCACGGCCGCGTCGTATCCAGCAAAGGGTGTGGAGTCCGGGGGAAATGGCACATTGAACAACACAATCTTGCCAACAGCTTCTGACTTGCGTCGAGTCAATTCGTCGAACGAATGCACCACCAGCACATCGGCCGTGATCCCGGTGGCCGGCGTGCCCACGCTGCCGCCCAGCCCCAGCATGTGCAGCGACGCGTCACGCGGCAGCATCAGTGAGGCCGACTCTGCGCCGCGCACCCAATGCGGCACCATCACCGGCTCGCCACGCACATTCGCAAAACCATCGCGCTTCATTTCGCCCAGGATCCAGTCAATCGCGCGCTCCAGCGACGCCGAGCCACTCAAGCGATGGCCAAAGCCATCTACCAGCTTACCAAGTCGGTCATACGGCATCGAGTCGACCAGTGCCGCCGCAATAATGCGATTGGCGGCGGGGCGCAGTTTCGCGATGTCGGCGGCGGTTTGCGATATCGCACTGGGCGCATAGAGCGCCATCGCCACAGTGATGAAAACGGCCAGATGAGTGCGGCGCATGACTGATGGGTCGGAGTCGGCGGGCGGGAACGGCCAGAACGGTCGGGTGCAATCTTCTTGGTTTCAAAGCTGCGCCCTTTTGGCGCGCTGCGGCAGCGCCTCGGAACACCCCGAAGCGCCGCGAGTGTCTCCGCAATCCTCGACGCACGTTTCCCGCCTCGCGCCGACTGACCTACATCTGGGAATAGTGGTTTCGCATAGTTCCCTTAAATCGCTAAACAGAACTATGCGTCGATCAACATCTGGGAATAGTCAAGCACCATAGTTCTGGTTAATATATAAATAGCAC
>JANMRE010000186.1:0-17034 GCA_031370885.1 Gemmatimonadaceae bacterium | reverse complement strand
CCGCCACCGGTGTGCCCCGGTTGTTGGCGCCCGCTCCAACACCGGGGGTTTTGGGGCCGCGCCCAACCACCGCCGCTGCCGTTGCAGCGCAACTCGGGGGGCACCTGGTTGGCGACCCCGCCGTTGTGGTCTGTGGGGTCGCGCCGCTCGATCGCGCCGAGCCGCATGAGCTCAGCTTCCTGACGCACGCGCGGTACGCGGCGTGGTTCCAGAAGACGCGTGCCGGTATCGTACTGGTGTCTCCGGCGCTGGCGGATCTCCCCGGAACACCGGGAGCTCGAGTTGTCGTGGACCGACCTGCCGACGCCATGGTGTCGCTGCTGGCGCTGTTTCATCGCGCTGAACCGCGCGCTGCAGGCGTGCATCCAACAGCCGTGGTGTCAACCACGGCGCAACTGGGGTCCGGCGTCACCATCGAGGCGTACGCCGTCGTGCAGGATGGCGTGATTGTTGGTGATGGCAGCTGGATCGGAGCCACCGCCGTTGTTGGTGCCGGATGCGTGTTGGGGATTGACGTACGGCTTCACCCCGGCGCCGTGCTGTATCCGTACGTCGAGGTTGGCGACCGCGTGGTCCTGCACGCGGGCGCGCGCGTTGGGCGTGAAGGATTCGGATTCATTCCTGGCCCGACGGGTCCGGTGCGCATTCCGCACGTGGGGCGCTGTGTGCTTGAGTCGGACGTGGAAATCGGTGCAAACAGTTGCGTCGATCGAGGCAGTGTCGACGATACGATTATCGGCGCGGGCACAAAGATCGACAATCTCGTGCAGGTGGCGCACAACGTGCGCATTGGCCGCATGTGCTTCCTGGCCTCACAGGTTGGCATCGCCGGCTCCACGCGGATCGGCGACGGCGTGCAGTTGGGTGGACAGGTCGGGATCGGTGGTCACATCACGATTGGCGCAGGCGCGTCACTGGCCGGACGCGCCGGCGTGTATGGCGACGTGCCCGCCGGTGAGGTGTGGTCGGGATATCCGGCGCGGCCGCATCGGCAACAATTGCGTGCGCAAGCCGCCGTGCTGCGACTCACGCGCTTGATGCGCCCTCTGGAGCAGTTGCTGTCGCGGGATCTCGACCCGTGATGAGTCCGGCGCCTGCACCGACGCCACGCGCGCCGCTGTCTGGTGCACGTCGCACCATCGCGCGTGAGGCAACGGTGCAGGGCATCGGACTGCATCTCGGTCAACCGTGCACGCTGGTGTTCGCGCCTGCACCGACCGGAACCGGCATTGTGTTTCGTCGTGGGGATCGACCCGACGCGTTGCCAATCCCGGCGCTCGTCGAGGTCGCGGTCGATGCCGAACGTCGGACGCAGCTCGGCCAAGGCGAGACGTCTCTCCATACGGTGGAGCATGTGCTGGCCGCCGTGGGGGCGCTCGCCATTGATGATCTCAGCATTGTCATGGATGGTCCGGAGCCGCCTATCATGGACGGGAGCGCCACGCCGTTCCTCGAGGCATTGCAGGGCGCCGGGATCGTGCCAAACGGTGGACGGCCTGACTGGCTCGTGCTGCGCAAGACGATCCGGGTCGTTGATGGCGACTCAGTGTATGAAGCCGGCCCCAGCAACGACCTGACGCTTGACGTGTCGATCGATTTCCCCCATCCGCTGATCGGCAAACAAACCGGCTCATTTCGCATCACCCCCGAGCGTTTTGCGGCGGAGCTTGCTCCGGCGCGCACGTTCGGGTTCTTGCGAGAGATTGAATGGCTGCATTCGAAAGGACTCGCGCGCGGCGCCTCCACCGCGAATGCGCTGGTCCTTGATGACACTGGCGTTGTGGATGCGACGCTGCGCTGGCCCGATGAATTCGTGCGTCATAAAGCGATGGACTGCGTTGGCGACCTGGTGCTCGCCGGTGGTCGTTTGCGGGCGCACGTGATCGCCGAGAAACCGAGTCACCGAGGGACGATCGCACTGGTGCGCGCCCTCCTGCAACACGCCGTCCGGGAGCCCGCCGTGTATACCATCGAAGACATCATGCAGGTGCTGCCGCACCGGTATCCATTCCTGCTGGTCGATCGCATTCTGGAGATCGTGGAAGGGAAGCGGATCGTGGGCATCAAGAACGTCACGATCAACGAGCCGTTCTTTCAGGGACACTTCCCCGGTCATCCAATTATGCCGGGTGTGCTGATCGTGGAATCCATGGCCCAGGTGGGCGGCATGCTGCTCATGGGGACCATCGGCGATCCGGCCAGCAAGGTGGTGTATTTCATGTCGCTCGACAACATCAAGTTCCGGCGACCTGTGCGGCCCGGTGATCAGTTGCGACTGGAACTCGAATTGGTGCAACGGCGCGGCATGACGTGCCGCATGCGTGGCGAAGCCACGGTGGATGGTCAGGTTGTCGCGGAAGCGGAGATGGCGGCCGTCGTTCGCGACCGATGAGCGCGCGCATTCATCCGACGGCGCTGGTCGATGCTACGGCGCAGTTCGGTGCCGACGTGAATGTTGGCCCTTTTGCGATCATCGGACCGCGCTGCGTGATTGGCGACGGCTGCACGATCGCGGCGCGCGCGACGTTGGAGCAGAATGTGCGCCTGGGTCGGCGCGTCCATGTGGGCGGCGGTGCAATTGTGGGCGGTGATCCGCAGGATCTCAAGTATCGCGGCGAGGAAACATGGGTCGATATCGGCGATGACACGGCCGTGCGCGAGTACGCTACCGTCAATCGAGGGACCGCGCATTCGATTACCACCACGGTGGGGAAGCAGTGCTTTCTGATGAGCTACTCGCACGTCGCGCATGACTGCCATCTGGGTGATCAGGTGATCATCTCGAATGGCACCCAACTGGCGGGGCATGTGACGATCGAAGATCGCGCGACGATCTCGGGACTGTGTGCCGTGCATCAGTTCGCGCGCGTGGGCCGTCACGCGTTCATAGGAGGCTGTTCACGCGTGATGCAGGACGTGCCGCCATTCGTGCGCGCGGCGGGCAACCCGATCAAGCTGTTCGGCCTCAACTCGGTGGGACTGCAGCGCAGCGGGTTCGACGCGACGATCGTGGCCGAACTCAAACGGGCGTACCGCTATTGCTTTCGCTCCGACTTGAATTTGTCGCAGGGCGTTGAACGGGCGCGGGCCGAGATCGCGGATGGTCCTGACGTCCGGCACTTTCTCGCCTTTATCGAAGCAAGCCAACGGGGGGTCGGTTTCTGATGAACGTCGCGACGGATCGCCGAGCGTACAGCGGCCCCTCCGCGCCGCGCGTTGGGGTGGTCGGAGCGGGGGGGCTGGGGGTGCACCACGTGCGCATTTTGCGCGATCTGGCGGGCGATCGATTCGTCGGGTTCGTGGATGAGAATCCGGCGCGGGCGTTCGAGGTTGCCGCCCAGTTGGGCGTGCGGGCGCTGTCGACCCTCGACGCGCTCCTCGCCGACGTGGACGCGGTGTCCGTAGTCGTGCCGACCACGGCGCATCACCGCGTGGCATCGGCCGCCCTGCGTGCGGGAAAGCATGTCTTCATCGAGAAGCCGTTTACCGTGACGCTGGCGGAGGCCGATGATCTGATCGCGCAGGCGTTGGCGGCCGGGGTCGTGTTGCAGGTGGGGCACGTCGAGCGATTCAACCGCGCGGTCCGGGCGGCGATGCCATTCGTCGACGGGCCCCGCTTCATCGAGAGCGATCGACTGGCGCCCTTCAATCCGCGCGGATCCGACGTCGCAGTGGTACTCGACTTGATGATCCACGATTTGGATCTGATCCATACGCTGGTTGGGTCGCCGGTCGTGGACGTGCAGGCCATGGGCATCCCGGTGCTCACACCACAACTCGACATCGCCAATGCGCGGCTCACTTTCGCCAATGGCGCCGTGGCGAACATTACCGCCAGTCGTGTATCGCGCGAGCGCATTCGAAAATTGCGCATCTTCCAGCAGAGCGGATATCTGTCACTTGATCTGGCGGCGGGCACGGGGGAATTCTTTCGTCTGCGACCCGACTTCGACCCGAGCCAGTTGGCCCGGGCTCCGCGGGTGCTCGAGGACTTCGTGGAACGGCTCGTGCTCAATGCGCCGGACGGCGAACCGCTGGCGCTCGAGCTGGCGCAGTTTCTCGGCGCGGCGATGGGTGTTCAACCGGTCGCCGTGACCGGCGCGGCGGGACGCGAAGCGCTTGAGGCCGCGCTGCGAATCGTGACGGCGATTGAAGTCGCGCACGTGACGATGCTCAACAACGCGGCCGCTACGGCCGGCAGCAGTCCGACATCGCGTGCGTGAGATTTTGTTCGTCGCAGGCGAGGCCTCCGGCGATCTGCACGCGGGAAAGGTCGCCGAAGCCATTCGCGCGATTCGTGCTGATCTGCCGATGGCAGGTATCGGCGGGGACTACATGCGAGCCGCTGGCGTCTCGATCATCGAACCAATCGAGCGTTTGGCCGTGATGGGGTTTGTGGAGGTCCTGGCCCATCTCCCCAGACACTGGCAGTTGCTGCGCACGGTGCGGTCGCGTCTCGACAGCGGACGCGTGGGATTGGTGGTGCTCATTGACTATCCAGGTTTCAACCTCAAAGTGGCGGAAGCGGCGCGTCGAGCCAACGTTCCAGTGCTGTACTACATCACGCCGCAAGTCTGGGCGTGGGGCGCCGGGCGACTGCCCACGCTGGCGAGGCTCGTGACGCGCGCCGCCACGATCCTGCCGTTCGAGGAGTCGTTGCTTCGGCAGCACGGCATTGATGCCACGTTCGTGGGCCATCCGCTGCTCGATCGCGCCGGTGCGTTGCCATCTGCGGCCGACGCGCGAAGTGCCCTCGGTCTGTCTCCTCACGGGGAGGTGCTCGCCGTGTTCCCCGGAAGCCGACGCGCCGAGCTGGTCCGACATCTTGCGCCCTTCATCGCCACAGCCCAGGAACTGCAACGGCGGCGTCCAGGATTGCAGGTTGTCGTCAGCGTCGCACCGACCGTGCGCATTGATGCCATCCAGTGTCCGTTTCCGATGGTTCACGGACAGTCGTTCACCGTGCTGCGTGCGGCGACCGCCGGGTTGCTCAAAAGCGGCACGACGACGCTCGAGGCCGCGGTCGCAGATCTGCCGCACGTCATTGGATATCGAACGAGTGCCATCACCTATGGCATTGCACGACGCCTGGTGAAGATTCCGCACATCGGTCTCGTCAATGTGGTCGCTGGCCGCGAAGTGTCGCGCGAGTTCGTGCAGGACGCATTCCAGCCATCGCGTGTAGCCGATGCACTCGAGCCGCTGCTTGACCGGCAGAGTGTGGAGCGTGCGTCGGCGCTGGCCGGATTGGCCGACGTGCGAGGACAGCTTGGCACGCCGGGCGCGTCGGCGCGGGTGGCGGCCATCGTGCTCGACATGATCGCATGAGAGCGCGGTGAGCGACGCGTTCGAAACCGAACGACCGGAAACGGGAACACCGCCGCGTGAGGCGCGCAGCATTCCCGGAGCAGAGGCCGACACGCGGACGCTTGATGTCCGGCGACGGCTGGTGGTGCGCGTTGTCGGCTGGCTGGTGTTCGCGCTGGGGCGCACGTGGCGCGTGCGCGTGTACGGTCGACAGGCGCTCCTGTCTCGCCGAGCGCACGATGCTCGCGTGGTGGTCACGCTGTGGCACGGCCAGATGCTGCCCGTGTCGTGGGTGCAACGCCAGCCGACCCGGGCGATGATCAGTGAGCATCGTGATGGAGAGATGATGGCGCACATCGTGGGCATGCTCGGCATCGCCAGCATTCGCGGGTCATCATCCCGTGGGGGAGCGCGCGCGCTGCTGGAGTGCGCCAAGGTGTTGCGATCGGGAGCCGATGTTGCCATCACGCCGGATGGTCCGCGCGGGCCGCGTCACAGTTTTGCGCCGGGCGCGTTGGTGGTGGCGTATCGCGCGCAAACGTCCATCGTACCGGTCGGCGTTCATGTCGATCGCGCGTGGCGACTGCGGAGCTGGGATCAGTTCGAGATTCCGAAACCATTCGCGCGGGTGACGGTGGTCTATGGCACGCCGCAACGGGTGGAGGGCGCGGACATGCGTGCCGCGACCGCGCGCACCGTCGAGTTTGAACACGCGATGACTGCAGTCGCGACCCGGGCCGCGGCGTTGGCGATGGAGTCCTGATCGCATGCGGTGGTCGGACGTCGCCGAGGCGGTCTGGGAGCACGAGTCGGTGACGGCGCGCGTCACGCGCGCGTTGCTGGCACCTCTGGCCTGGGCGTTCGGTGTGGTGGTGGCGCGGCGTAATGCGCGATACGACGCGGTCGTCATCGCGTCTTCAGGATTGCCGGCGCTCTCCGTTGGCAACCTGACCGTTGGTGGCACGGGCAAAACGCCGTTTGCCGCATGGTGCGTGCAGCAGCTGCGGATGCGCGGCGCCCATCCGGCCATCGTCATGCGCGGCGTGGGTGATGATGAGTGGCGTGTCCATGGCGTGCTGAATTCCGGCATTCCCGTGATTGTGTCGCCCGATCGTGGTGTGGGACTGGTGGTCGCGCGCACGCGCGGCGCCGACTGTGCTGTGCTCGACGACGCGTTCCAGCACCGACGTGCGGCGCGGGTTGCTGATGTCGTGTTACTCAGTGCCGATCGATGGACCGGCGCTGCCAGACTGCTGCCGGCAGGACCATTTCGCGAACCGCTGGCTTCGCTGCGGCGCGCTCACGTGGTGGTGATCACGGTGAAAGCGGCCTCCGCAACTCAGGTGGACGACGTCATGGCGGCGGTACGAACGGCAGCACCTGGTGTCGCGCAAGCGGTGGTACGTCTCACCCCCGGGCCGCTCACGCTCGCGGTGACGCTGGTGCTGTCGAATGCCGGTCCCACATCGCCCTCGATGGCGCCTCAGGCGACGCGCGCAACGGTTCCGGGCGTCCCCCCACGGGACGCGTTCACCCACGCGCCAGAGTGGCTTGCGCACCGCGAGATCTGCGTCGTGAGTGCGATTGGCGACCCGGCCGCGTTCGAGGCGCAAATTCGCGGGTTGGGTGCGGTGGTTCGGCAAGTGTGGCGGTTTACGGATCACCACGACTTCACTGCGGCCGACGCGCAGCGGATCGCCACCGCAGCGGTTGGCTCATCAGGGGTGGTGTGCACCCTCAAGGATGCCGTGAAGCTTGCAACATGCTGGCCTCGCGAAGCGCCGCCCCTCTGGTATCTTTCGCAATCGGTTGTGGTTGAGCGTGGCGCCGAAGCGATGGATAGAGCATTGGCTCGACTTCTGGCGGCGCGCGCAGCCACCTCTCCCACTGCCGGCTCAGTCTGGCCCCAATAGAACCCCGTCGACATGGCTATCGACCTGCTTCGCCTTCCGACCGACAGCATCGTCCGTCCAGACAAAGACATCTTTCTGAACGAGGAAAATCCGTTCGAGGGAATGATGTCGCGTTTCGATCGTGCGGCTGAACTGCTCGACCTCGAGCCAGGCATTTACAAGATCCTCCGAAACCCCGAAAAGCAGTTGATCGTCTCGGTACCCGTATTGATGGACAATGGGGATGTTGACGTGTTCACCGGGTACCGTGTGCTGTACAACACCTCGCGCGGTCCGGCAAAGGGCGGCATTCGTTTCGACATGCGGGTGACGCTCGAGGAAGTGAAGGCCCTCGCGGCATGGATGACCTGGAAGTGCGCCGTGGTCAATCTGCCGTTCGGTGGGGCCAAAGGCGGTGTGGTGTGTGATCCGCTCAGCATGAGTGTCGGGGAGTTGGAGCGTGTGACACGTCGGTACACGAAAGGGATCATCTCGCTGTTGGGACCGGACACCGATGTCCCCGCACCTGACGTCAATACGAATGAGCGCGTCATGGCGTGGGTGATGGATACGTATTCGATGCATGTGGGGCGGACCGAGAATGCGGTGGTGACAGGCAAGCCGGTCGAGATGGGAGGATCACTCGGACGTCGGGAAGCCACCGGCCGTGGCGTCATGTTCTGCACGCGCGAAGCGCTCAGCCATCTGGGCCTCCCCATGCAGGGGGCGACGATCGCGGTGCAAGGGTTTGGCAACGTGGGGTCGGTCACGGCGCAACTGATGGCGAAGGAAGGGTGCGCCGTGGTGGCCATCAGCGATCGCGCCGGCGCGTTCTACAGTGCCAAGGGCATCGACGTCAACCTGGCGGTTGCCTACGTGCAGAAGCACCGCTCGCTCGAAGGCTTCACGGGCGGGGATGTGATCAGCGCCGACGAGTTGCTGACCCTTGACGTCGACGTGCTCGTGCCGGCGGCGCTGGAGAACGTGATCACCACCAAGAACGCGCCGCGAATTCGCGCGAAGATGATCTGCGAAGGCGCCAACGGTCCAACGACGGCGGCCGCCGATCCCATTCTGGATGAGAAGGGCATCTTTGTGGTGCCAGACATTCTGGCGAATGCGGGCGGCGTCACCGTATCGTACTTCGAATGGGTGCAGGATCGGATGGGCTACTTCTGGTCGGAAGCCGATGTGAACGAGCGTTTGGAAGGGATCATGACGCGCAGCTTTCAAGAGGTCCTGCAAATGGCCAAGCAGCATCGCGTGAACATGCGGACGGCGGCGTACATGCTGTCCATCAGCCGCGTCGCAACCGTGCATCGTTTGCGCGGCATTTACGCCTGATTCGCCGCCGCCGTGCGTGTGGTGTTGCTCGCCGTCGGTCGCCCGCGACAATCGGGGTTGACCGAGGCGATCCGCGACTACGAAACGCGTGCGGCCCGGTACTGGCCGCTGAACATCATCGAGGTGAAGGAGGAATCTGCCCGTGGAGCAACGCCGGAGCATGTACGAACGCGCGAGGCGGAGCGCCTCGTGGAACACCTTGCGCCGGATGCGCGGGTGGTGGTGTGCGACCCCGGTGGTGATACGCTCGATTCCACCGCGTTTGCGCAATGGTTGTCGTCGCTCCGTGACGGCGCACACAGTGTGTCGTTCGTGATCGGCGGGGCCTATGGATTGGGTGCTGCCGTGCGAGGGCGGGCGACCCGTCGCCTCTCGCTCGCCCCGTGGACCTTACCGCATGAACTGGCCCGGCTGGTGCTGAGTGAACAACTCTATCGCGCCGGCACGATCGTGCGCGGTGAACCGTACCACAAGTGATGCCGACGCCCGATGAGTCATCGATGGCGCGTGTGACACCGGCGGACGGCTGGTTTCTGCGTCGCGTGTCGCTTGGCGGCACACCGCTCTCGCAAGCGCTTCAGCAGGATCCGGCATTGCATGGCTGGCTGGCCGCGCGACCGCACTCCATCGAGGCGTGGCGCGCGCATGTGCACCGTGTCCGCACCGACGCATTGAAACATGATTGGCTGACGCCCTTGACGCCGGCGATTGCCGCGACAGGACGGGCGGCCGAACGACTCGGTCGAGCGGCTGCGTCCGGTGTTGTGGTGACCACCGGGCAACAGCCTGGCCTGTTCGGGGGACCCGCGTACACGTGGAGCAAAGCGCTCAGCGCGCTGGCGATGGCCGATGTGCTCGAGGAAGCAACCGGCGTACCGGTGGCACCGGTATTTTGGGCCGCGACCGACGATGCCGATTGGGTTGAGGCTGCGGTGACGCATCTGGCAACAACTCGCGGGCTGGAAACGCTCACACTGGAAGGCCCGGCGACCGAGGGCGTGGCCATGGCCGATGTGCCGATCGGATCGATTGACGCGGCACTTCAGTCGCTGCGCGTCGCCAGTGGCTCCGCCGCCTTCGACTCAATTCTTCGCGTCATTGCGCACGCGTATGTGCCGCACGCGACCGTTGGCGCGGCGTATGTCCAACTGCTTCGCGCCATGCTCGAGCCGCTCGGCGTTGCCGTCCTCGACGCATCACATGCGGCGGTGCGAGAGGCGGCAGACCCGCTTTTGCGGCGGGCGCTGCAGGGTGCGACGGTGGTATCCGACGCGCTCGCCACACGAAGCCGGGCGATTGTTGCCGCCGGGTTTGCGCCGCAAGTTGACGTCCTCGACAATTTGTCGCTGGTGTTTCGGTCGCCGATCGGTGGTTCCGGACACGAGCGCGATCGTGTTCGCACGCGGGTGCCGGTTGCCGAGGCCGCACGCGCCGCGCGCGAGGCCGATGTCGGTTCGTTGGGTGCGAACGTCTTGCTGCGTCCGGTGGTGGAACGGGCACTGCTGCCCACCGTCGCCTATCTCGCGGGACCTGGCGAGTACGCGTACTTCGCGCAGATTGCGCCAATTGCCACCGCGCTTGGTGTCGACATTCCGGTGGCGCTTCCACGCTGGTCGGGCGAGATCATCGACGCGCATGCCGATCGGTTACGCGAAGCGCTTGGACTCGATGATGCGGCACTGCGCGATCCGCATGCCGCCGAATCACACGTCGCACGCCGCGCCGTCGAACCGGAAGTCCAGGACGCGGTCGAACGATTGCGACTGGCGGTCGAGACGCAGGCGCGGGCGGTCGGCGAAGCGATGGCACGCCTGGAGCAGCCGGTCGTCGCCCCAGACGTGGTGGCGGGCCTTGCGAAGGACATGTTATTGCGTATGGATCGCTTTGAGCGTCGCGTGACGGCGGGTGTGAAGCGTCGTGAAGGGGCGCTTATGCGAGAGGTCGCATTCGTGCGCGCTGCGCTCCGTCCGGGCGGACAGTCACCCGAACGCAAGCTCAATCTGGTGCCCCTGATTGCGCGCTTCGGTCCCTCTATCTTTGAGGCGATGCGGGTGGATGCAGTCGCCTACGCGGAACGGCTTGTCCACGGCGTCTGAGACTTCAGCGGAGACGTCCGGTTCGCGCAGTGCCTCGGTCGTTTTCTCGGGGATCCTGATCAGCCGGTTGCTCGGACTGGTGCGGATCACGCTGTTTGCGCGCTACTTCGGCAATGGGCCGTACGCGGACGCGTTCAATGCGGCGTTCAAGATTCCGAATGCCGTCCGCAACCTGTTGGGCGAAGGCACGCTGTCGGCGTCGTTTGTCCCGGTGTACTCACGACTGCTCGCGCGATCGGACAACGCAGGCGCGAAAGCCCTTGCGGCCGCCGTGCTCGGCTTCCTGCTGGCGGGCGTTTCGGTACTCACGCTGATCGGCATCGTTGCTGCGCCGCTGCTCACCGCCGTGTTTGCGCCGGGATTCGACGCGGCACGCGCCGAGCTCACCACCCGGTTGACACGCGTGCTCTTCCCGATGACGGGATTGATGGTGGTCAGTGGTTGGTGTCTCGGAATTCAGAACTCGCATCGTCGCTTCTTTTGGTCGTATGCCAGCGCGGCGTTGTGGTCGGTGGCGCAGATTGTTTTGCTGCTGTGGTGGGGCCGCGCGGCCAGCTCGTTGGCGCAACTCGCCTGGTGGCTGGCCTGGGCAACGCTCGTCGGGTCCGTCCTCCAGGTCGGCGCACAAGTGCCTGAAGTGGTTAAACTGGTGGGGGTGCTTCGGCCCACGCTTGATCGCGCAACCGACGGACTGACGCAGACGTTGCGCAACATCGGGCCCGTGATCATCGCGCTCGGCGTCGTGCAGATTTCCTCATTGATTGACTTGCAGATTGCATCGTTTCTGCCACCCGGCGCGATCTCGAGCATCAGCTACGCGAGTTTGATTGCGCTGCTCCCCGTTTCATTGTTTGGTGTGTCCGTCGCGGCATCGTCCTTGCCTGAGTTCTCGCGCGATTCGGCGAATGCACGCGAGGGGGCATTGCTGGAGCGGCTGCGGGGCGGCTGGCAGCGCATCCTGTTCTACATCATCCCATGCACCGTGGTGTTTCTGGTGTACGGCGACCTGTGTGTGGGGCTGCTCTTGCGGAACGGCCGATTCGGCGTCGCGGAACAGCAGGTGGTTCGACTCGTGTTGGCCGGCTCGGCGATTGGTCTCGTCAGTTTTTCCTCGGTCAAGCTGCTGGCGTCGGTCTACTACGCGTTACAGGACTACCGAACGCCATTGCGTGCCTCGGTGGGAAGTCTCATCGTGTCCGCCGTGGCGTCGGTGACGCTGGCCTACCCATTCCGACACGCCGCGTGGGGTGCCGCGGCCATCACCGTGGGGTCCGCACTCGGTTCGTTCGTGAATCTGGCTGTACTGGTGCGTGGTCTGCGGGCGCGTCTTGGCCCGCTGTATACAAACGCAATGTGGCTTGGCTCACGGCGCATCGTGGTGGCCGCGCTGCTGGCGGTGCTGGTTGCGCTGCCGATGCGCTGGTGGCTGGGTGACCGACATCCGGTTATCAGCGGTCCACCGACCCTCGCCGTGTTTGGTGTAGCGTATCTCCTTGCGGCGTGGTGGATGGGGTCGCGCGAAGCATCGCGACTGCTCCGATTGGCGCCACGCGCCTGATTGAGATGTCAAACCCTTCACCACCGAGTCCGAGCGACCGGCTCCCGGCACGTGCATCACCCGAACCGCAGGAGCAACTCCTGTCGTCGCTGCCGCTGCCCGACGACGAGTGGACGCGACAGGCTGTCGAACGGGGAATGCCGGTGGCCATCGCCATGAAGTTGCCGCATCTGCCGGACTCGCCCGGGGTGTATCTCTGGAAGGCCGCCGATGGTGTCGTCCTCTATGTCGGCAAGGCCAAACGTCTGCGATCGCGCGTGCGCAGTTACTGGAGTCAGGAGCACGAGGCCAGTCCCAAAACCCGCGGGTTGCTGCGCAAGGCACATGAACTCGAGACCATTGTCGTTCCCAGTGAAGCGCACGCGCTGATTCTTGAGGCGACGCTGATCAAGGAGCATCATCCGCGATTCAACGTCGCACTGCGGGACGACAAGTCGTACCCGTATATCAAGGTGTCGGTGCAGGAGCCATTTCCCCGCGTGCTGGTGACTCGCCGCCTGCTTGAGGATGGTGCGCGCTATTTCGGCCCGTATACCGACGTAGGCGCCATGCGTCGCGCGTTGAACGTCGTGAAACGCATCTTTACAGTCCGCTCCTGCCACTACGCGCTGCCGCGCGAAGCGCCCGAGCGCCCGTGCCTCGATTACTTCATCAAGCGATGCCAGGCACCCTGCGTCGGCTATCAGTCGGAGACGGACTATCGTCAGATGATCGAGGATGTGGTGTGGTTCCTGGAAGGCCGGACCGGTGAGGTGGTGCGTCATGTTCGTGCGCGCATGTTCGAGGCGTCGGAGCGAATGGATTTCGAGCGCGCGCGCGAGTTGCGCGACGCGTTGCATCATCTCGAACGAATGGAAGAACCGACGGTGGTGCTCGATGTGGAGGGGGGCGATCGGGATGTGGTCGGGTACGCCCGTGATGGCGAGGATGCCTGCGTGGTGGTCATGCGGGTGCGCGGCGGCAAGTTGCTGGCGCGTGATCATCGACTGCTGGAACATGCGGAGGATGAAGAGGACGGCGCGGTGCTGAGTGCGAGTCTCGCGCAGTGGTATCGCACGGCAGATGCGCGTGCGGCAAGCCTGCTTGTGCCGTTCGAGTTCGAGGACCGTGAATGGCTGGAAACGTCCCTGGGCGGAACGCAGATTCGTGTTCCGCAGCGTGGCCCCGCTCGCGCCCTGGTCGATCTCGCCGATCAGAATGCGCGGCACCTGCTCGAAGAGTTCAAGCTGGCCTCGCTCGAGGCGGACGAACGGGCGTCGGATCCGGTCTACGAATTGCAACGCGAGCTTGGATTGCCGCACGTGCCGCGCGCACTGGTCTGCTTCGATATCTCGCATGCGCAAGGCACCGACGTCGTGGCCAGTGCGGTGTGGTTCGAGAACGCACGACCCAGGCGCGCGGAATACCGGAAGTTCAAAATTGCGGTCGCCGATGGCAACGACGACTTCCGCTCCATGCATGAGGTGGTCACGCGATATTTCAGTCGGCGAATTGCCGAAACCAAACCGTTGCCCGACCTTGCCGTCATCGATGGCGGGACGGGTCAATTGAACGCGGCCCGCGCCGCACTCGATGCACTCGGCATTGCGCAGGTCGCCGTGATCAGTCTGGCCAAGCGTGAGGAGGAGATTTTCCTGCCGGGACGCAGTGATTCCGTGCGTCTGCCGCGACGATCTCCCGCGCTGCGCATGCTGCAGCAGGCGCGCGACGAAGCGCACCGGTTCGCCATCACCTTTCAGCGCGCGAAGCGAGCCGCGCGTACCCTTACGTCCGAGTTGCTGAACATTCCGGGTGTGGGTCCGACAAAGCGCCGCGCCCTCCTGCACGCCTTTGGAAGTCTGCAAGGGGTGAAGGCCGCATCGCTCGACGACATTGCGGCCGTACCGGGGTTTGGACGTGACTCGGCCCGACGGATTCTGACGTCCCTGGGCGTGCTTGCCGCACACGCTGCCGCGGACATCGCCTCAACTCCAGAAGAATCATGAACGCATTGACTCAACACACCGCCTCGTGGGTGCTCTCGTGCTCGGCCTGCGAACGCGCGGCGCCACTTGTTGGGGCGTCCGTATGCGCCGATTGTGGTCAGCCGCTGTTCGCTCGCTACCCATCGGCGATCGATCGAATACTGGCTCCGCGCTGGGATGCGTGGCGCTATCAGGCCCTGCTGCCACTCCTCGAAGGCGAAGCGCCCACCTCGCTTGGTGAAGGGCTCACCCCGCTCATTGAGTCGCCGGCACTGGCCGCTGCGGTCGGTGTGCGGCGGCTTTGGGTGAAGGACGAAGGTCAGAACCCCACCGGTTCTTTCAAGGCTCGCGGGATGACGGCGGCCGTCACCCGTGCGCGCGGGTCGGGTGTGCCAGGACTGGTCGTACCGACTGCCGGAAACGCCGGCGCGGCGCTCGCTGCGTACGGGGCTGCCGCCGGACTTCCTGTGCGGGTGTTCGCCCCTCGGACCACCCCACGCCCGATTCTGGATACGATCGAAGCGATGGGTGCCACGCTCGTCCGGATTGACGGTCACATCGGCGATGCGGGGAAACTGGCGCTGGCCTACGCCGCCGAGCATGGCTTCTTCAATGTCTCGACGCTCCGTGAGCCTTACCGGGTGGAAGGTATGAAGACCATGGGGTTCGAAATGGCCGAACAACTGGGTTGGCGTGTGCCCGACGTGGTGGTCTATCCAACGGGCGGCGGAGAGGGCACGATCGGCATCTGGAAAGCCATCAACGAGATGGTGGCCGCCGGTTGGCTTCCGGCGCAGCCAGCGCAGCCGCGCTATGTGGTGGCTCAGGCGGCAGGTTGCGCGCCGATCGTGAGAGCGTTCGCCGCTGGCGCTCAGAAAGCCGAGCCCTGGGTTGATCCTGTGACCTACGCGGCCGGACTGCGCGTTCCATCCCCGTTGGGAGACCGACTCCTGCTGCGGGTGCTGCGCGAAACCGGAGGGGTCGCCGGATCGGCCAGTGAGGATTCGATCCGGGACTGGACATTGCGATTGGCCACGGCCACCGGGATCGACGCGGCGCCCGAAGGGGGGTGTGCGCTGTCGGTGCTTCGCGATTCAGTGACGCAGGGCACGATTTCGATCAACGCGGAGGTCGTGGTGTTTAATACGGGAAGTGGCGCCTCGTACCGCGAGTAGCAACGCGCGTAAATTGGCAACGAAACAAACGACGGAGCAGGGAACGACCATGACGAGAACTCAACAGGGAGCGGCCATGAAGGCTACGAAGTGGAATCGGATAACGATTGGCCCGTCGGCACTGCTGTTGACGCTCTCGTCGTCGATGGGGGCGCAGGCCGTTGCCTGCAAGATCAACGACAGCAGCCCATTCCAGGTGAATGGGGCCAAGCAATATGTGACCATGGCCGCCAGCTCGCGAAAGGATGATGAGGTGCCCAAGCATCTCAACAATGCCATCCGCGTGTTGACCGACAATCCGGAAAAAATCGGCAACGAAGCAGGGCGTCAATACATGCTGGTCCGCACGTACGCGCAGTGGTTGAAGCGCGATGGTGCGGCCTACGTCATGAAGCGCGGCGCGCTTGGCTTCTCTTCCAACAAAGAGGGTGATCAGAATCTGCTTCTGGCACTTGATTCGGCGGTGACCAGCGTGGAACGCATGCTGCCGGAATGCCGCAATACGGTGCGCCCGTATCGCGATCAGTTCTCAAATGACATCTACAACAAGTCGGTGGCCGCGATGAACGCCGATCAGAATGACTCGTCGGTGTACTATGCGAAGCTGGCCTTTCAGATGGCCAGTACCGATCCGCGCCCGTGGAACGTGCTTTCGGCCGTGTACCAGAAGCAGAACAAGATGGACAGCGCGATGTTGGCGATGGAAAAGGTGATCGCGTTGGCAGGCGATGACACTACGTACAAAAAGGTGAAGCAGCAAAGCCGTTTCAACCTCGCGGTGATCAATCTCCAGTATGCCGAGCAGGCAAAGGGCGCCGAGAAGGATCGGGAGATCAAGACGGCCCGGGCGTTGCTGGAGGCGTTCCTGAAGGATTCGCCTGGTGAGGCGGCGGCCACGCAGGCGCTGGGTCGGGCCATGCGACTGGCCGGCGACACGGCAGCCGTGGCGTCGGTGTTCGCCGACATGCTGAAGAGCCCCGAGAGATTCACGGCTGATCAGCTGTTCGAGGCCGCGTCAAACGCGGCGGCGGCGGCGCGGGATGCGGACGCCGTGCTGATGTTCGAGAATGGCCTCAAAAAGAACCCGAACCATCGTCTGGCACTGCTCAACTTGTCCAACGTGCTGTTCCAGATGAAAGACACCGGGCGCATGCGAGCGGTGACGGAGCGGCTCATTCAGATCGAGCCGAACAACCCCGACACCTGGCGAATGCATGCCGGATACTGGCAGCTTCGTCAACGGAACGAAACGGATGCCGCCAAAAAGAAGGCGTATGGCGATTCTACCATTGCCGCGATCAAGCAGCGCGATGGGGTCAATCCAAAGCTGACGATTTTTCTGGCGGCAAAAGTCGGCAACAGCTATCAGGTTCAGGGAAATCTGAGCAACGAAAGCGAGAAACAGGGGTCGTTCACCCTGAAGTTCGAGCTGTTGGATGAGGCAGGCGCGGTGGTGACGACGAAGGATATAGCGGTGGGTCCGGTGGACGCGGGAGCCTCAGCGGCGTTCTCGCTCAAGGTCGATGGTCCGAAAATCGTGGCGTATCGTTATGCGCCGGTGAAGTAGGGCAAACGCCTCACACGGCAGGCGCGATCGGCTGGCCGAAGTCCATGCGGTTTATTGACTTCGGCCTGCGCGCCTCGTATATTTTCTCAGGTGGGCGACGGCGTTCGGCCGCCGCCCTTCTGCGTCCCCGG
>JANMRE010000184.1:0-5077 GCA_031370885.1 Gemmatimonadaceae bacterium | reverse complement strand
GTACGCTCATCTGCGCTCCGGATCGATTCGCGTGAAGGTCGGTGACCGCGTGAAGGCCGGCGTGGAACTTGGACGCTGTGGCAATTCCGGTCGCTCCCTCACGCCGCATTTGCACTTTCAGGTGCAGCGGGGTGCCGTATTGGGCGGTGAGACCGTGCCGGCGGACTTCGGCGATGTCATCACGCGGCAAATGAACACCGCAACGATGGCCCATCGCGTGATCCCACTCGAGGGCGACACCGTGCGGCCCATCGTGCGCGATGACGTGCTGGCACGCGCCTTGGCGTTTCCGGCGGGCTCCGAGTGGCTGTTCACAGATCCTCAAACTGGACGAGAGGAGCACGCGCGTGTTGAGGTCGATCTGTACAGTCGACTCGTTCTGGAATCCAATTCCGCGCGACTGGTCCTGGAGGTGTACGACACGGGCCTGGTTGTCATCGCGTTCGACGGATCGCGACAGTCGCTCATGCGCAGTCTCCCGCTGGCCCTGGCGCGTATGCCATTCGACCAAGAGGCTTCGATTACATGGCGCGACCGTGTGCCGCGTCATTTGATGTCTGCCTGGGCCAGCCCCTTTGTGGAGTTGCTGGCCGTCGTGGCCCCGGGTTGGACCGACTACGAGATCCGCTATCAGGCCCGTCGTCGTGAAGGCGCGGTTGTAGTCGAAGGCACCACCAGTCGATATCGCACGCGCACAGTCGTGTCGCTCGGCGACGCCCCGCACCAGATCGAAGTGCGCAATCTGCGCGACGAGTTGCTGCGCACTGTGATCTTTCATCCCCTGTCGACGACAACAGCGGAGCGTTCAGCATGAAGCGGATCGGTATCGCGATCGGGCTGGCGATGGGCGTCATGACGCGCGTGTCGGCGCAGAGCGCGCCCGCGGCATCTCCGCCCGGACCGCTGTCGGTGACTGCCAGCGTGCTCGCATCGCCATATGCCTGGGATCTTTCGCTGGCGTTCGAAACCGCCGGTGATGTACGCGGCGCCCGGGCCGTGCTGGTCAATCGCTATGGTGCGCGTCCCGCGGAGTACGCGCCCTGCGTCCGATTGGCCTGGCTGCACCTGCAACTCGGCGATGTGACAGAAGCGATCGCGCTGTATCGGCGCGCGCGGGCGTTGGACGACTCGCGGACAGAAGCGGCCAGCGGTCTGGCGCTGGCGCTCACGAGAGTGGGGTATCGGGCGTTGGATCGCGGCGACTACCCGACGGCGCGACGGTCGTGGGAGGAAGCGCTGGTGCACGAGCCGTTGATCGCGGGCGCGAAGCAGGGGCTGACGCTCGTCGGGCGTTCCGACGAGATTGCGCCCGAGATATGGGTCGGCCACATCAGTGCCTCGCAGAACTCGTCGTCAACGAATGTGTTGTACGCGGCCCTTCCGGTGCGCGTAAATCCCTGGCTTACACTGCGTGGGGCGTTTCGCGCTGTTGGCACACCGTCGGCGGCGCTCAATACCGTGCCGTTTTTCGGATCACAGCGAGAGATGTTCGGCGGCGTTCAGGTGGAACATGGTCGGGGCGGAGCCGAAGTGGTCGGATTCCGACTGACCAATGATCTGTCGTCCAGCAACGGCTCGGCGGTGAGTCTTCGTGTTGGTGGACGCGTGGGAGCAACGATGATGGCATCGGTGATACAGAAGACAGGCGGATCGAATATCCAGGTCGCGCCAACGGTGTATCGATGGGTGCGACCATCGGTGCGTCTCTCAGTTGGCGCGCGTGTGACGAGTGACTCGGCGCTGACCGGAGTGAGCGGTCTGCTCGGGGCTGACTGGCATGGACGACAGGCGGACGTCGATGTGCGTGTACACGCCGGGACAGAGCGGTGGGCGCTCGATCTGGCCGGTCCAACCATTCTGTCGTTTCTCGCACAGACGTCGAGCGGCGGGATTGTGACCGGGTCGGTGCCGTTTGCCTCAGGCGCCACTCTCAGCGTCCAGTGGCAGATGGAGCGCATCGTGTCGACGGCGTTGGGTGACGGCTGGTATCGCAGCATCGCGATCGGCATGCGCTTCGTTCCGAAAGACGGGATTCGCCGGTAATCAGTTTGGCGTGAGGACCTACCATTGGAGAGAACGTCATGAACAGCATCGTATCACCGCGGGTCGCGCTCGGAGTCTTTGTCCTGTTGACATTCGCGTTGCATCCGGCAAGGGCGCAGGGCGATCGCGCCGCGTCACTCTATCGCGAGTCGTACGCACTGGAAGCAAAACGCGAGTATCCCGCCGCTCTCGCCAAGGTGCGCGAGGCGAAGCTGGCGGGCAGCAATGCGTACTTCGCGAGTCTGCGCATGGGCTGGCTGTCGTATCTTGCCGGTGACTTTGTGTCGTCGGCTGCCGGTTACGCCGACGCCGTGGCCGCTGAACCCAAGGCCATTGAACCGAAGTTGGGGCGCACGTTGCCGCTGCTGGCCGTCGGCAACTGGCGCGAACTCGAACGCACGTGTCGTGAGGCACTGGCGCTCGACGCGCAGAACGTGAGCGCGCTGTCCCGGCTGGCGATCGCGCAGTACAACAGCGGCAACTTCGCGGATGCGACCGCGAGTTACCGCAAGCTCATTGAGGGGTATCCGTCCGATCTCGATTTCAAGACCGGACTTGGTTGGGCGCTGCTCAAACAGGGTCGTACTGCCGACGCGCGACCGTTCTTCGAGGCGGTGCTGGCGGTGTCGCCGGACAATCTGAATGCGTTGAAGGGGCTGGGACGCTAGCCGACTCGCGTGTTCTGCTAGTCCCTCGCGCCTTTACGGGCCGTGGTGCGCGTGACCGTTGTGAGCGGATGCACATATGCGACGGTTCCGCGAATCGCGGAATTGCCGAGCAGCGTGGTATCGCGAATACGAAAACCCTGATCGATCTGGTTGAAGTCAAGCTCCATGGCGTTGCCTCCGCGGTAGTCCATGAACGCGTTCGACTGTTTGCAGTACCCCACGAACGCGTTGTGGGCGACGGTCACGTTCGCCACGGGGAAACCGGTCTCGCCCGGCACACGCGCCGGATAGAAGAACTGCATGGGATAGATCGGATGGCTGCCATCATAGGTGCGGTCGAGTGCGACAAACGTATTGTGCTCGATTGTGACACTGTTGGTGCGGGCATCTTCGATACCCTCCATCGCGTACGTCACGGACATGGCGTTCGAGTTGTCGCCCGAGCGGTTCTTCACAAAGATGTTGTTGCGCAGCGTTACCCGACCACCGTTGGGGAAATCTGCCAGGTAGTTTTCGGCTTGCGTGATACCGTCCCAGCGCGCGCCCATCAGGTAGTTGCCCTCCAGGATGCTCACTTGCGCGCGCGATTTGAACAGATGGCCGTAGTACGCACCATGGCTCCATGAGCCGGTCATGTACACGGTGAAGTTTGGGTCAGTACTGCTGGCATTCACGTACAGGTTGTGCTCCGGTCCACCGCCACCGCCATTGCCGTCCAGTTCAACGCGTTCCAGACGCAGCGTTCCACTGTTGTTGGACGTGCCGAAGATTCCGTTGGTGTCGTGCAGCTTGAAGCCGACAATCTTTACATCCCGAAGGGTGAGGTTCTTTGCACCATTCACATACACGGCGGCCTTGCCGAGTCCACCGGCATTGGGCACGTCCTGGATTTCGAGGTTTTCGATCGTGATGTTCTCGGATTGGTCGAGATACACGAGCCCCTGGCCGAGGGTGTTATTGGAGCCACCGTCGGGTGAATTGCGCAGGACCGGCCGTTTGCCGTTCACGGTCACACCGCGGATGATGATGTTGCGAGGTACCGCGAACTGTCCGGCGTTGTAGTTGCGGAAGTTCGTCGGGAGCGGCCCGATCCACGGCTGCTGCTTCGTACCTTCGTACACGGCCGGGTACACTTCAAAGACATCGCCATCTTGCCAGTTGGCGTACGGTGTCCGATGAAATGCGCCGCCACTGACATCATGCGCGTCGGTGTTGTCTTCATCGGTGGTTGCGCCCGTTCCGCCGAAGGATGTATACGTGGCAATGACACGGCCGGCGCGTGTTTGCTTGATGAGGGGTTGTCCGTCAGCCGATGTTGCCGGTTGCGGTGGACTGTTGCGCGTGGTGGCGGGATTCCATATCCACTGCGCCGGGAACCGACCGTCGGCACAATAGGTGGTGGCAAATATGCTGGCTTGCGAGAACGGCTCGCCACCTCCGGCCGTGGCCGTGGTGTCTGTCCCGGCACAGGCGAGCAGCGCGAGGGTTGCGCCAATCGCGACGCGGCGCGTGCCGTAGGCGAGTGGATGTGTGCGATGCGCAAAACGGGATGGACTCAAGGATCTTGTCTGGCGAATGGGAGAACGGTAGAGAGGCGGAACGATCACGGCGCCGAAATTGACGCCTACGGCACTATTTTCGGGGCGACTCCGGGCACCTTCGGGTACGTGATGCCCAACTGCTCGAGATACGTGTTGAACTTCACCGGGTCGTAATAGAACTTCCGCATCTCGTCGCGGTACCTGGCCATCTTTTCGGCGTTCAGCCAGATGGCCGGCTGGTCACTGGTCGCCATCAACGGATAGTATTTCACCGTCTTGGTCTGCACGTCGGTGAAGTACGATTTGGCGTCACTGACGAGTTGTGGCTGCATCATCAGGTCAAGCAGTGTCATGGCTTGCACCTTTGCACCAGCCACCACGCCCTTGTGGGCAATCGGCGTGGCCATCGCAATGCCATCGGCCCAATTGTGGCCCGGCGTGCCCGGGATGTTTGCCGGATAGTATAGCGTGACCGACGGCACACTCCAGGTGATGTCACCAATGTCATCGCTACCGGTGCCGGTGCTCGCCTTCGCCGCTTCCTCGGGTGTGCGCAGTGGCGCCACTGTCGTGTGCAGTCCGCTGTCGGGCCGGCTGACCAGGCGCTGCACGGCTTTGGCCAGTGTCTGGTCCTTCTCGTCCCACGCCGGCATGCCGACGCGCGTGGCATTCGCGTGCATTGCTGTGGCAATGGGTTTGTTGAAATGCGGCCGCCAGGCAGAGCCAATCACCAACGCCGTGTCGAGCTCGGTAAATGTCGCCATCGCCGACGCCCGCGCCATCTGTTTCGCGTCGTTGAACATCTTCGTTACGCGCTCGGGATCG
>JANMRE010000116.1:0-23869 GCA_031370885.1 Gemmatimonadaceae bacterium | reverse complement strand
CGCTGTTGAAAACGCCGGCGTCACACCCACGCATGTTTCGATCCGCCACTCGACGCTCGTAGAGCCCATCGCGAAGGCGCTCAGTCCCCGTGGCATTCGTGTGATGTTGGAGGACGAGTTGCCAGGCGTGGCTGACGTGATCCAGAGCATGCTGGCGCATGTTTTTGGAGCGATCGTACCGCCCCATCTCCTGCGATCGCAGCCGGAAACGTGGGCCGGATGGGGAATACCTCGCGAGCGGGTGGCGCAGATGTTCCGCGCCGCTGCTGCATTTCATCGGGCAACGCCGTGGTCACTGTCCACCAACGAGCTGCCTATTCTGGTCTCGCGTTCCGGCGGGCATGAATGGACGGCGGTGATACTCGGCGCGGCCGGTAACCAGACGGGACTGACATTCTATCATGACCCGGCCGACCTCGAGCGCATGGCGACGCGCGATGACCGCGCTCCAGCCACCGCGTTCGACGGAATAAGTAGTGAGATCCTGTCGCTGCTGTTCAACACGCGCGCTGAGATTCCCCGTCCCATGCGCCAGGAAATCAAACTCGGCAGATGGGATATCGCGGGGCCAGACGCGTACCCCACCCTGCTGGTGATGAACACTCCGGGTGGCGGTATCCGGCAGCAGCACTTCGAGGATCTCCTTGCGGCACTCGTGAGCGTGCCGCGATTTATCGCGGCACATGCGCCAGTCTTTACGGGCGAACAGCCGGACGAATCGGAGATCGTGTGGACCGATCCTGAAACCGGCGTGACGTGTCGAATAGAACTCAAAGGCGAGTCTTACCAGGATTTTCCGGGGGCGCTGTTGGTGCTCTATCCCTCTGGGCCCGAGGGCTTCGGTGCGAGACCACTCGACGCACTTGACGAGTCCAGCGCGGCGCACAGCGTTAACCGCACACTGACAAGCTATCGCGCGTGGTTGCAAACCTCGACAAAGCGCAAACCGCCTGCGGCAACGACGGTGGGAAAGCACATGGACATCGCCAAGCACTTCATTGAGCTGTGCGCCTATGCCAGTCTCCGGCCCGTCAGCGCCCTCAACGAGTACGATTTGCGAGTGTTTCTCTATGATTGGTATCCGTGCAAGGTGCGAAGCACCGAGCGCGCGGCTCGATCCATGCTCGTATCGATTCGCCGGTTCTTTGAGTTTCTGGAAAATCACGAAGGCATACGGTGTCGCTGGGCATGGCCCATCATTGCTGACACCCTCACATTCACTGAGCGATGGAAGAGCTACCCTGGCGGGTCCTTCTGGGACGAGCGTGTGCAGATCTGGCGGGCGCAGAACACGTTTGACCTCGTCACCCGAATGCTCGTGCCGGTAGATGATTTGCAGGGCGGCCTGGTATGGAGCGAGACCATGGGCGACGTGGAGCTTCGGCTCAATCGCGAGTCACTCCGTTTATGGTTGGCGTGGCGTGATGATGCGGTGCGTTCGGGAATCTCGGCGACACCCAAGGTGTTCGCGTTTGTGGTGAAGCGGCAGCGGGAGTGGGCAGCCGCACCGAATGCGAATTGCGGAGGGCTCACGCCCAAGGAGGCGATTGCACGAGAACGTGGGACGATGGCCGGACACTGACGGCGTGGCGTTCACTACAGTGAGTAGTGAAGCGTCACGCCTTGGCCCGAATGATGATTTCACTGCTGACGTGAGACCGCGACCGGACACGCGCAGCTCCGTCGGGGCGGGGGCCGAGGCCGCGTGTCATTCATGGTCGCGCGCGGCTACGGCCCCAGCAGTGCCGCCGGGACAATACCGATTCCGTCTGCACGACGATATGCCTCTGTCCCGGTGGTAATAACAATCGCATCAATGAGATCCGCTCCGATCTCGCGCTGCAACCACCGCAGATGCTTCACGTCTGTATCAGTCACCACCGCGCCAAGCTTCACCTCAACAGCGAACACGCGATGGTCTCCGCGCACGACAATCAGGTCGACCTCATGCCGGCCGTTGAACGTGCGTAGGTGGCGAACCGTCGACTCGGCGGCCTGGGCGTACACGCGTATGTCGAGCGTGACCAGTGATTCAAACAAGCGGCCAAACATCGAACCGTCACGGTGTGTGGCACCATAAGGTCCCGTGCGATCGGCCACGCGCAAAGGCGTCGTGCCACCAAGCAGCGAACGCTCGGTGATGCCCAGTAGTCGTGCCGCCAACGCAGGATCGGCCATCTGATGCTTTGGCGACTGCATCAGCGGCGAAATTGGATTGCGCGTAGGAAGCCATGCCGGAACCGGTTCGACAATCCACAGTCGTTCGAGAATCTCGCGATACTGAATGGTGGTGGTCTTCGCGGGCTTCTCATTTTCTCCGCCGGTAGCCGCATCGCGGATGGTCTCCAATGAGGCGGTGGTGGACGTGGCCGCCGCGTATGCGTTCATCCAGCGATGCAACAAGTGTGGGCGACGCACCGGCCGACCGAGTTCGGAAAAGTCGCGATCGACGATGTGCGTCAGATACCCATCGAGCTGTGCGCGCAAGGCGCGACCCTGATGCGCCCGCAGTCCCGGAAATCCTGATGCCATCACCTCGCGCGCATAGTCGGCCAGTGTTACGCTCGATCTCCCATTGAGGGCTGGTCGATCGCCCTGAAGCAGGCTTCCCAGACTCACCATCGGCGTACCAACACCGCGTTCCGCCAGCGTCATGGGTCGCATGCGAACCGACACAATTCGACCAGCGCCTGAATGGGTTGGCGGCTGGTTGGGAGTTGCTGAGCCCGTAAGCAGATACTGCCCGGCCGTGTTGTCGGTATCGACTGCCCGCCTGATCACATCCCAGATCTCCGGGAGACGCTGCCACTCATCAATGAGCGTCGGCCTGAGGCGAACGAGCGCCAACGCGGGATCGGCGGCAACAATCTCCCGTTGCTCGCGGTCATCCAGTCGGATCACGGAGCGCGCTCGTTGTTCGGCAGACAGGGTCTTCCCCACCCACTTCGGCCCCTCAATCACGATTGCCGGCAGTGATAGGAGGAGTTCATCGAGCTCTGCGTCCACGACTCGAAGCTGGTAGGTTCTCATGAGCTGCGGTCTGTCAAACACACATCGGATGCGTTCACATCTGACTCCGGACATTACCGGATTCAGTTTCTAAACGCTACCATTTTAACAGCGAATAGTGTACCATTTTACCGCATAATACGCGACCGTCCTCGCGCTAAGAAGGCTCCACCAATAACACGTGGTACACTACCATATTATCTCTCATTACACTACCATTGTAACATATTGAATGATCGCCTTATCGCGAAACGAACAACTGCTTCGGAATCATCACGTGCACGCCCATCGTGCCGTCAACAAGCTGCGTAATGCGCACATCGCAGGCCGTGCTCACCAGCATGTACGCATCCTCGCGCGTCATCCCCTTCACATCAGCCAGCAACGCAATCGCCTCCCGCACCGCCACCTTGGCGGCAACGGTGAGACTGGTGTCGGTTCCCATCGCAATCCAGTGCGTGGCTGTCTCACCGCGCGGCCACGTGAGCTTCATGTCCTTGCGCACAATGAACTGAAAGTGTCCGCGGAGTGCCGTCTCAAGCGCGGTGATGTCCACTTCGCCGTCGCCCTGCGCAGCATGACCATCGCCTGCCTGAAATAGCGCACCGCGTACATGCACCGGGATGTAGAGAATGGTGCCCGCCACAAGCTCCTTGTTGTCGAGATTGCCCGCGTGGATGTCCGGAGGTGCACTGTTCACGCGCCCACGCGCCGGTGGCGGCGCCACACCCATGCTGCCAAAAAACGGACGCAGCGGTATCTCGATCCCGAGTGAATCGGAGAAGTGCCCAATCATGCGCTTGGCATCGAGCGGCACGATGCGGCTCTTTGACACGCCCGGAAACGCTTCCGGCAAGAATCCGCTGCGCGGTCCGAACGAGTTGCACGCGAATGGAATGGTCAGGTCCACTGCTTTGATGCGCACCTCCAGCACGTCACCGGGCTCCGCGTCATTCACATAGACCGGCCCCGTGAGAATGTGTCCACCAGGTCCGCGTCGCAGTGTCGAATCGCGCACCGCCGCAACAATTGCCCGGTACGCCGGCTCGACGGTGCCCGTGTCGACACCAGGCTGCAACAGTCGCGCGCCACACGTCGACACCGCCGAGATCTCAACCTCGTCACCCGATGCAACGCGCAGCACCGGTATCGACGCGGGATCGTAACCGCCGTAAACGACAGTCTTGGGCGACGGAAGCAGTGTGTGCCGGGCACCAACGGCATGCTCGGCCCAGAAGGGGCGCCCGGAGTTGCTGGTAGGAGTGAGCGCTGAGCGCTTGGCTGCGTGACAGCCGAGGGTGAACGCCAGCGGGGCGAGTGCCAGAAGGATTGGTCTCATGGCAAGAAGTTAGCGCGGAGTCACGCAGTCCGGGAAACCCCGATCGCACGATCTCCTGTGCGTGGTCTCTAAGTTGAAATGTGGTGTGACCTGCCATCGCGTCGCGTTCATCCGATACCAGTGAGCAAAGACATACCGTGGGTGCGCGGATGCCACGCTCACTCAGTGTCAATGGGCGCATCCGTAGCGCCACGATCCGTGCGGCGCCAGAGTGCATGGGCGCATCCTGATGGTCACGTTACCGTTTGACCAAATTCTACCGTACCATTTGACCGCACATTGCACTACCGAATGACCGCGCTTCGCCGACCGATCTGGCGGCATGCGTTTTTACGCGGACCATGGCCGGTGCCTAAGGCCGGCACGGCGACGACGAACCTTGCGGGACCGGCACGATGGGGCGCCGTCGGTAGCGGCAGACCGCTCGCTCCACCTTATTGTCATCCACATGTCCGACCCGAACCTCTCCTCCTTCATCTGGTCGGTCGCTGATCTCTTACGCGGCGACTTCAAGCAATCCGACTACGGCAAGGTCATCCTGCCGTTCACAGTACTGCGCCGCCTCGACTTCGTGCTCGAACGCACCAAGCCCATGGTGCTTCGTGAAAAGGCCAGGCGAGAGAAGGTCGGGATCAACCCCGAGCAATTTCTCATCAAGGAGTCGGCGCAGCTCTTCTACAACACGTCGCCGCTCGACATGAAAACGCTGATGGGCGACCAGGACCATATCGGCGAAAACCTGCGTGCATACATGCAGGCGTTCTCGCCAACGGTTCGCGACATCTTCGAGCGATTCGACTTCCACACGCAAATCGACCGCCTCGACAAGGCCGGCCTGTTGTACCTCGTGACCGAGAAGTTTGCGAACATCGATCTCCACCCTAACGTGGTGAGCAACGCACAAATGGGTGCGGTGTTCGAGGAATTGATTCGCAAGTTTGCCGAACTGTCCAACGAAACGGCCGGTGAACATTTCACACCGCGTGAAGTGATTCGGCTCATGGTCAACCTGCTGTTCATCGAAGACGATGACGCGCTCTCCAAGCCCGGCGTGGTTCGCTCGCTCTACGACCCCACCGCCGGTACGGGAGGCATGCTGAGCGTGGCCGGTGAACATCTGGCGGCACTCAACCCCGATGCGCGACTGGTGATGTATGGACAGGAGCTCAACGACGAGTCCTACGCCATCTGCAAGGCGGACATGCTCATCAAGGGGCAGGATATCGCCAACATCATCCCGGGCAACACACTCTCGGCGGATGGCCTGCAGACACGGAAGTTCGACTACATGCTGTCCAATCCACCGTTTGGCGTGGAGTGGAAAAAGATCGAGAAGGACGTGCGCCGCGAAGCCGAGCAGTATGGATACAACGGCCGCTTCGGGCCTGGGCTTCCGCGTGTGAGCGACGGCTCACTCCTGTTCCTGTTGCACCTCATTTCCAAAATGCGCCCGGCAGTAGACGGCGGCAGTCGCTTCGGCATCGTGTTGAACGGTTCGCCACTGTTCACCGGTGGAGCCGGCTCAGGTGAAAGCGAGATTCGCCGCTACGTACTGGAGAACGACCTGGTGGAAGCGATCATTGGACTGCCCACCGATATGTTCTACAACACGGGCATCAGCACGTACGTGTGGATCGTGAGCAACCGAAAGCCCGCCGCACGCAAAGGCAAGCTGCAGCTTATCGATGCCAGTGGCATGTGGCAGAAAATGCGCAAGAGCCTGGGCAGCAAGCGCAAAGAGCTGAGCGCGGCGCACATCGACGACATCACGCGCATCTTCGGCAATTTCGACGAGGTCACGCGTAACGGCGTGCCCATCAGTCGCATTTTCAGTAACGAAAACTTCGGCTACCGCACCATCACCGTGGAGCGACCCGAGCGAGACGCGTCCGGCAACGTGGTGCTGGCCACCAAGGGAAAGACCAAGGGCAAGCCGGTTCCCGACAGCGCCCTGCGCGATACCGAAAACGTGCCGCTCGGCGAGGACGTAAACGCCTACTTCGCATGCGAGGTCCTGCCGCACGCGGCCGACGCGTGGATTGATCACGAGAAGACGAAGATCGGGTACGAGATTCCGTTCAACCGACACTTTTACGTGTTCAAGCCGCCGCGGCCGCTGGCGGAGATCGATGCGGAGCTCAAGGGGGTGACGGACCGCATTCTCACGATGATCGCGGGGCTCACGACGTGACCGAGAGAGGCGACGCGCTCCCGACTTCCGGCCTGGTCTTGTACCAGTCCGAGGATGGACAGACCCGTCTCGAGTGCCGTTTCGAGGACGAGACCATCTGGCTGTCGCAGGTTTTGATGGCCGAGCTGTTCCAAACCACGGTCCCGAATATCAACAGCCACCTGAAAGCGATCTACGCCGAGGGTGAATTGTCCGAAGTTCGAACTATTAAGTCTTACTTAATGGTTCGATCCGAAGGGACCCGGCGGGTGTCCCGGCCGGTCTTGCACTACAGTCTTCCAGCTATCCTCGCTGTGGGCTTCCGGGTGCGGAGCCCGCGGGGCACCCAGTTCCGCCAGTGGGCCACGATGCTGCTGGAGGAGTACCTGCGGAAAGGCTTCGTCATGGACGACGAACGCCTGAAGAACCCGCCGGGCGCCGGAGTGCCCGACTATTTCGATGAGCTGTTGGAGCGCATTCGGGACATCCGCGCCAGCGAGCGGCGGATGTACCTTCGCGTGCGTGACATACTTTCGCTCGCGGCCGACTATTCGCCCACTGACGCGGACACCAAGCTGGTGTTCCAAACGGTCCAGAATAAGCTGCACTTCACCGTGACCGGCCTCACGGCACCGGAGCTCATCGCCGCCAGAGCCAATGCCGCGCTGCCAAATATGGGACTCACCACGTGGCACGGTGACGCGATTCGGAAAGGCGATGTGACCGTGGCCAAGAACTACCTGCTCGAGCCGGAGATCACGGAGCTGAACCGGATCGTGGCGATGTTTCTCGACTACGCCGAGGATCAGGCGCGTCGTCGTCTGCAGGTATTTCTCAAGGACTGGTCGGTGAAGCTCGATGACTTCCTGCGATTTAACGAGCGCGCTGTGCTAACGGACGGCGGGACGGTGAGCCGCGACGTGGCGGATCTGAAGGCGGCGGCGGAGTACGAGCAGTTCGCGACGCGACTTCGGGCGGAGCGAGAGTCGGTTGGCGAAGATGATGCGATGCGTATCCTGGAGGCAGCGGCGAAGGCGCTACCGAAACGCGGGAAGCGCGGCGGGAAGGCCGGAGAAGGCGCGTGAGCTTTCCGAGATATCCGGCGTACGAGGACAGTGGCGTGGCGTGGCTGGGAAAGGTGCCGGCGCATTGGAAGGTCACGCCGCTGAAATCCGAGGTAAGCCTCCGAAGCGGCGGAACACCGAGCAAGGCGAATCTCGACTACTGGGATGGCGAAATCCCTTGGGCATCATCCAAAGACATTAAGGTCGAGGCGCTCACTGACACTGAGGATCACATCACGCACCGAGCAGTCGATGATGGCGCTGCGGAACTGGTGCCCACTGGCAGTGTGCTGATCGTCGTCCGCGGCATGATCCTGGCGCACACGTTTCCGGTTGCGATTACGGCCGTGCCGACGGCGATCAATCAGGATCTCAAGGCGCTCTCTCCCAGCTACAGGCTCGCGGCGGATTTTCTCGCCTGGCTGCTTCGTGGCTCATCTCGTGAGACTCTCGGTCGCATTGACGAAGCCGGCCACGGAACCAAAGTCCTCCGAATCGAGGCGTGGACGTCGATGCCGCTTCCGATCCCTCCGCTCATCGAACAGAGTGCAATTACGGCATTCCTTAATCGAGAGACCGCCAAGATCGACGCACTGGTCGCGGAACAGCGGCGACTGATGGACCTGCTGAAGGAGAAGCGGCAGGCCGTCATCTCCCACGCCGTCACCAAAGGCCTGAACCCCGACGCGCCCATGAAGCCGTCTGGTGTCGAATGGATCGGCGATGTGCCGGCGCACTGGGAAGTCAACGCACTCAAACGAGTCGCGGAGGTTCGTACCGGTATTGCAAAGGGGAAGGACAACAGCAATAGGGCCACAATCGTCGTACCGTACCTTCGCGTAGCAAACGTACAGGACGGATTTCTCGACCTCGATGTTGTTTCGACGATTGAGATACCAGCGACTGACTTGGACCGCTATTCGCTCAGGCCTGGCGATGTCCTCATGAACGAAGGAGGCGACTTCGACAAGCTCGGACGCGGTCATGTCTGGGACGGTCAGATCGAACCATGCATCACGCAAAATCACGTCTTTGCAGTTCGTCCGCGGTTCATCGCTTCGGTCTGGCTAAACGCCCTTACCGGCTCCGACTATGCTCAGTACTACTTCATGACGAGATCCAAGCAAAGCACGAATCTCGCGTCGATCTCTTCGACGAACCTGATGGAGCTTCCGGTCTTGCTTCCACCTGATGGTGAGCAACGTGAGATCCTCGCCTTTGTTTCGGAACAACGTCGACGTTTCGACGCTCTGAGTTATCAGGCTTCGCGCGCAATCGAGTTGTTGCTTGAACGCCGCACCGCCCTCATCTCCGCCGCTGTCACCGGCCAGATCGACGTTCGCAACTTCACGGCGTCGTCCGCTGCATGACTCACGCTTCAAACAGCGGGCGACAATAATTGACTATTTCGTTCGGCGTGTGCGAAGACTCGATGAGCCCCGCGCGCACCCGCTCAAGCAGCGACGCTGACATGTCGGGATCGAGATTCGCCATCCCCTTCCCGAGTCTGGACATCAGCTTCGAGGCCGGGACGTACGTCGCGGTGCCGAAGTCGACAGCCGAATCGTGCTTGATGAACGGGTGATCGCCGACGGTGAGTCTCACGGTTCGCGCAGTATGCGGTCGCTCGGAAACCAGCATGACGAGCACGACGAGCCCCGATACCGGGTCGGGATCGGTGAGCACGAACCAAAGATGAGTACCCATCTTCGCGTCGTGCAGGATCACCGAGCGCCCCGCGCGGATGAAGTTCACGCGAGGTGGCCGGAATCAATCGAGCAGCGACGCGAGCGCTTGCTCGGCAAGCAGCTCCGCCTCGATCGCCTCGATGTCTTCCTCTTCCATTCCGCCAGCGTGCAGGACGTTGCGCAGTGAGATAGGAATGGAAGAACCGTGCGGATCCTCCCACTCGGGAAGGGTGTGAACGAAATGCACGAGTTCCCACCGGCTCATGTTGCCGAACTCAGCGAAAACCTCATCAAGAATCACTGTCTGTGCACGCGACAACTCGCCATTGGGTGGCTCGGCAACCCGCAATGTCACCTCATATCCATCCGGCTCCGAGATGTGTTGCCGCCAATAGCTCGCTGGTTGGTCGGGCGCTTCCTCGGCCACAATCAAGTTGTACGTCTGGCTCAAGACGGGACCTTGATCCATCGAGACGTAGCGATCGAACGTGATCGGCCTCCCGTGCTTGAGCAACGCGCGCCGATCTGCCAGATACAACAGTTTCAGCAACTTCATGTACGACATACGACCACCGCGCAGCCTGAGAAGATGCGCGGCGGCCTGTGTCGCACGCTCCTGACGGTATCGAAGTAGCATTGGTTGCGAGGTGCGTGTCTGATCCAGATACCGAATATAGGCCGAAATGCCTCAAAGGTCCAGCGCTGTACTCCGGCGATCAGCCCAGTCCACATCGTGGATGTCCCGCGGCAGTTCCTCGGGCGGAATGATCAGCATCTTCCCGTCTCGCATTGCCACCGCCGATACCCCTAGCGCGCGTTGAATCGCGAGCGCGCGCCTGACCGCAACACGCGACGCGGCCACCATGAGTTCCGGTGCGGGCATCACCCACTCGTCATCGTCGCGCCGCTCGCCCGCTCCCGTCGGGTATCCGTGTTCGCCGTCGTCCAAGGCACGCTCCGTGGTTCGTCCGTCGAGGTAAAGGTACGGCGCCGTCTCACGCACTCGTCTTGGCGCTACTACCTCTGTAAGCTGTCGCCAGCGCGCCGGATCAGCAATCTGCTCGCGCCCGTCAGGTCCGCCCGATGCAACCAGAATCAGCCCGGAATCTGCAGATGCGTCGTGAAGATGCCACGCGAACACACGAGGCAAGAACGTGGTGAACAGATTGCCCAGACTCGAAGCGTGGCGGCGGCGAATGTCCACCTCGTTCACCGCATGACCGCCGGACGCCACTCGTCGCCGCACGCGCTCCACACAGACCCTCGCATCAGGGATCCACAGATAGTGAATCGCGCACTGATAGCCGGCGTCGCGCAAGCGGTCCAATAGCCGCGACCAACGACGACCGGAGAGCGTCGTCTCAAAGGCAAAATCCGATCGATGATCAATGCACGCGTCGATCGCACGAAGCGCAATGCGACCGGCATCGAACGCAACGGTATCCGGCCGCGCGTCGCCGAAACCGGCTGCGATCGTGTCCGGATTGATGTACCTATCGATGCCATGGAGCCCCGAAATGATCGCGGGAGCGTGCGTCGATTTCCCCGCACCGTTTGGGCCCGCGAGAATGACGCAACGTGGTCGATTCGACACTCTTCGTGCTCCTGAACGCGAGGCGCCCCCCCCCCCCCCTCGGCGCGCAAAGTCGGCCGCCTCCGGGCGCTGGACAGACTGTCAAACCAATGCGCAGCTTTCCTACCCTGTATGAATATCGCCGTGCCCTCTCCCGCGCAGCAGTGAATCCATCGATGTTGCCAATCAAAATGCCGCACCCTGCCGAATGAGCCTCCACAAGGAAATCTCCTTCGAATCCGAGATCTGCGATCATCTGGCCGCCCACGACTGGCTCTACGCCGAGGGCGAGGCTGGTGACTACGACCGCACCCGCGCCCTGTTCCCCGCTGACGTTCTGGCGTGGGTACAAGCCACGCAGCCTGACGCCTGGCACGTTCTTACCAAGAACCACGGTGCCAACGCCGTCAACACGCTGCTCGACCGACTTCGCGACCAGCTCGACCAGCGCGGCACGCTCGACGTGCTGCGTCACGGCATCGAACTGATAGGCCTCAAGTCCAAGCTGACACTCGCCCAGTTCAAGCCGGCGCTCGCGCTCAACGCCGACATCATGGCCCGCTATGCCGACAACCGGCTACGCGTGGTGCGCCAGGTCCACTACTCGCTGCACCACGAGTACAGCATCGACTTGGTGCTGTTCCTGAATGGCATTCCGGTGGCCACGGCGGAACTCAAGACCGACTTCACGCAGAGCATCACCGACGCCATCGACCAGTATCGCTTTGACCGCGTGCCAAATCCCAAGGGACAGGCACCCGAGCCGCTGTTGTCGTTCCCGCGCGGTGCGCTGGTGCACTTCGCCGTGAGCAATCGCGAAGTACACATGACCACCCGGCTGGCCGGTGCGGCTTCCACGTTCCTCCCCTTCAACCAAGGCGACAACGGGGCCGCTGGCAATCCGGTGAACCCCGCCGACGGCCACCGCACGGCGTACCTCTGGGAACAGGTGTGGGCGCGCGATAGTTGGCTCGAGATTCTGGGCCGGTATCTCGTTGCCCAGCGCGACGAGAAGAAGCAGATCGCGTCCGTCATCTTCCCGCGCTTTCACCAACTCGATGTGACGCGCAAGCTGCAGGCGGCCGTGCTCGCCGACGGATCGGGTGCCAGGTACCTCGTGCAGCACTCGGCGGGCTCGGGCAAAACCAACTCCATCGCGTGGACAGCGCACTTCCTTTCAGAGTTGCACGATGCGTCAAGTACGAAGCTGTTCGATACCGTGCTCGAAGTGTCCGACCGCAACGTGATCGATGCGCAGTTGCAGGACGCCTTGTTCGACTTTCAGCGCACCAGTGGCGTCGTGGCCACGATCAAGGGCACCGACGGCAGCAAGAGCGGCGAGCTCGCGGCAGCGCTCAAAGGCGACAAGAAGATCGTCGTGTGCACCATCCAGACGTTTCCGTTCGCGCTGGCGGAAGTGCGCAAACAGGCGGCCACGAGCGGCAAACGATTCGCCGTCATTGCCGATGAAGCGCACAGTTCTCAGACGGGCGAGGCCGCGTCGCAACTCAAGGCCGTGCTGTCCGACGAGGAGTTGCAGGAACTGAATGACGGCGGCGAGGTGAGCACCGAAGACATTCTCGCCGCGCAGATGGCCGCACGCGCCGACGACCGCGGCATCACGTTCGTGGCGTTCACTGCGACGCCCAAGAACAAGACGCTGGAGTTGTTCGGTACGCGCCCCGACACATCACGCACGCCGGCGCCAGACAACTTGCCCGCACCGTTCCATGTGTACTCCATGCGGCAGGCCATCGAGGAAGGATTTATTCTCGATGTGCTGCAGAACTACACACCGTACAGTCTTGCTTTCAGGCTGGCCAACGACGGCAAGGAGATGGACGACCGCGAAGTCGAGCGCAGCGCGGCGATGAAGGGGATCATGGGGTGGGTGCGGCTTCACCCCTATAACATCGCGCAGAAGGTGCAGGTGGTTGTGGAGCACTTCCGCACGTTCGTGGCGCCGCTCTTGGCGGGCAAGGCCAAGGCCATGGTCGTCGTGGGCAGTCGTGTCGAGGCCGTGCGCTGGAAGCTTGCGATTGAGCGATACATCGCCGATCGCGGCTACACAATTCGGACGGTGGTGGCCTTCTCCGGTGAAGTGAACGACACCGAGTCGGGCCCCAACGGCTTCACCGAAGGCAGCGTCACCCTCAATCCCAACCTGAAGGGCCGCGACATACGCGAGGCGTTCAAAGGTGACGAATACCAAATCCTCCTGGTCGCGAACAAGTTCCAGACCGGTTTCGATCAGCCGCTGTTGTGCGCCATGTACGTGGACAAGCGACTGGCCGGCATTCAGGCCGTGCAGACACTGTCGCGGCTCAATCGCGCGCCTCCCGGCAAGGACACCACGTACGTCGTCGATTTCGTCAATGATCCCGCCGAGGTTCTCGCCGCGTTCAAGACCTATCACAAAACCGCTGAGCTCTCGGCGACGACTGACCCAAATCTCGTCTTCAATCTGCGCGCCAAGCTCGATGCCGCCGGTCACTACGACGACTTCGAGGTGAACCGTGTGGTGGCGGTGGTGCTCGATCCCGCGTCGAAGCAGAGCGACCTGGTCGCCGCACTGACGCCCGTGGAAGACCGGCTGATGAAGCGGTACAAGTCAGCCCAGTCGACGCTCCGCGCCGCGGTCGATGCCAAAGATGCCGCAGCCGAGGAATCAGCCAAGCACGCGTTGGACGCGCTGACACTGTTCAAGGGCGACATGGGCGCGTATGTGCGGCTGTATACGTTCTTGTCGCAAGTGTTTGACTATGGGAATACTGACATCGAGAAGCGCGCGAACTTTTTCAAGCGGCTGTTACCGTTGCTGGAGTTCGGGCGTGAGCGCGAAGGCATCGACTTGTCCCGCGTCGTGCTGACTCATCACACACTTAAGACTCGTGGCACAGCGGCAATGCCGTTGGAAGTTGGCGACACTCCCAAGCTCGACCCGGTGACCGAGGCTGGAAGCGGCAGCGTGCAGGAGCGTGAGAAGGCCATGCTGGCCGAGATCATCGAGAAGGTGAACGATCTGTTCACCGGCGAGTTGTCGGATCAAGACAAGCTGGTGTACGTGAACAACGTCATCAAAGGGAAGCTGCTGGAGAACCCGACGCTGCAACAGCAGGCCGTGAACAACACGAAGGAGCAGTTTGCGAACTCGCCGGATCTGGCAAGCGCGTTGACGCGCGCGATCATGGGTGCGCTGGATGCGCATACGGCGATGAGCACGCAGGCGCTCAACTCGGCGGCGGTTCAGCGTGGGCTCAAGGACATTTTGCTGAATCACGCGGGGCTGTACGAGGGGCTGCGGGACGGCGCGGCGGGGTGATTCGATGCTACCGAGCCAGCGGTTTTTCAGTCGGCATGACTACGATGTGCCGCCGCTTCGGTTTGCGTGAGCCCGTTCTGCTTGATGATGGCCCCCAGCGCGATCGCGAGATCCGCCTTGAGCAGCTCGGTCGACGGGTTCTCGAAGCCAAGATCGGCGAAGACGTTGCCACCTGAGATCTCCCCGAACCCCTCGTCGACGTGCTTCGCCATCGACGTGCGCTTGCCGGCCGACTTCAGGGTCGCATGCTGCGTCTTCGCCATCACGACTTCCTTCCGTGGGGACGCGGCATCGAGGGAGCAGCCGGCGAGTGTGCGTCACACGTGTCGATTTCTTCTGAAAGCACACAGCACGAACATCTCAGCGCACTATACCAGTTCGTGTATATTCTGCAAGTGGGCAGCAGAGGTAACCCAAACGCCTCCGTGTTCGATGCAGTCTGAGATTGGTCATGAACCGAATCGCCTCACGTCGCCGCTTGTCCTCACAGATCGCTTCGGAATCGGAGTCGCAGGTACCATTTTCACGTCGCCCTACCAAGGAGGCCGTTGTATCGGCTTCTTTCTGCTGCTGTTGATGAGCGCCCGCCGAGAGCACGGCACCATTCATATGTATGAAGAGATCGGATTTATGGCAGCGAGCTTTCCGTGGACGCCCGACGACATCTGCATTCGCGTTACCCGCGCCGTTGGCCACTACTGGCAAATGCGTACGGGCCAAGCTGCGAGCGGAGGCTTGGATACGGGCTCACGATCGGAGGTGACCGGTGGACAGCATCTCAACGGATTCCTTGGTCTCCTGGTCGAGCTCACCGGAATCGCGGGATATCATACCTCCGAGATCCGGACGAGCGACGGTGTGGTAATTCCAGGGTTCTATCGCCCCAACAAGAAATGGGACCTTGTCGTCGTTCGCGACGGTCGGCTGTGCGCAGCGCTCGAATTGAAGAGCCAAGTAGGACCCAGTTTCGGCAACAATTTCAACAACCGCACCGAAGAAGCGTTGGGGAACGCTGTCGATCTCTGGCGAGCATTCCAGGAGAAGGTGCTCGGCGCACATCCTCCGTGGCTTGGCTACATTTTCCTGCTCGAAGACGCGTTGAAGTCGAGCCGAGCCGTCGGGCTCCCTAATGCGGTGTTCGAGTCAGACCCGATATTTCGCGATACGTCGTACGCTGAGCGCTATCAGATCCTGTGCCAACGACTCGTGCTCGAACGCCACTACAACGCCGCGGCCTTCGTTCTGTCCAAGCGAGCGACCGATGGTGGCTACACTGAGCCGTCGAAGGACCTCGCCATCGAGCCGTTTCTCAAAGCCTTTTACGGACACCTCATTGGCTGCCTCTAGCCCGTCCGCGATGGATCTCTTCGTTGTCGATTGGCGCGACGTGTGGCATGGTGCTGACACGTCGGAGCCAGTTGGTGCGGTGTTTACCAAGCCCGAGATTGTCCGGCTCATCCTCGATTTGGCCGGCTACACGTCCGATCGCTCGCTGTTGGACTTCACACTTTTGGAGCCGAGTTGCGGCGATGGTGCGTTTCTACTTGAGGTTATCGATCGCCTCGTTGCGGCCGTCGGACTCGCCACTACGCCAATAGACTGGAATGACACGCGCTTTGACGCTGCTCTCCGTGCGGTAGACATCAGCCTCGCGAACGTGCTGTCGGCTCGCGTGCAGGCGCAGGGGTGGTTGACGGATCGTGGATGCGGCGAAGACCGAGCCAGTCGGCTCGCCGACACGTGGATTGTGCAGTCCGACTTCCTGCTATCCGAGTTCGAAGGGAGATTCGATTTCGTTGTTGGCAATCCGCCGTACGTGCGCATCGAACATCTCCCGCGTCGCGTGCTGTCCGCGTATCGTGCGCGTTTTGAAACCACGAAGGACCGTGCCGATCTGTACGTTGCGTTCTTCGAGCAAGGCCTGCAGTTGCTCAATGAGCGCGGCGTGCTCGCGTTCATTTGCGCCAATCGATTCACGAAGAACAGCTATGGGAAGTCGCTGCGTGCGCACATTGCTCAGCACTATCACGTACGACACTACGTGAATCTCGAGCACACGCAGCCGTTCATCGGCGACGTGTCAGCCTATCCTGCCATCTTCACCCTCGATCGTGCGAAGGGACAGCCCACAAAGTCCGCGACCATCGACAGCCTGGATAGTGAGGTGATCGATCGTCTCCGGGGCGAGCTGCTGAGCAGCGACGGCGTGCCGTCGATGGTGTCGGTTTTCGAGGACTGGTATCCGGGCGGCGCACCGTGGATTTCGACCTCGCGCAAGAGTCAGCAACACCACAGCGCGCTCGCCGATTCGCATCCGACGTTGGAGGAATCTGCTCCTGGAACCAAAGTTGGCATCGGCGTCGCGACCGGCGCCGATCGCGTGTTTGTGCTGCCTGCATTTGATCCCAGCATCGAGGCCGATCGCCAGATTCCGCTGGCGATGGCTGCTGGTATCTCGCCCGAAATGGTTACCTGGAAAGGGCACTATCTGCTGAATCCGTTCGCCGCCACGGACGACGGCTCTCTGGTGTCGCTGTCGTCGCATCCCGGATTCGCTGCGTACCTACGGCAGCATGAGGAAGTTCTGCGCGCGCGTCACGTCGGTCAGCGAAATCCGAACGGATGGTACCGCACCATCGATCGTGTCTGGCCGCGACTCCAATCGGAGCCGAAACTTCTCATTCCGGACATTCAGGCTGGGGGGGTGATCGGCTACGACAGTGCAGAGTTCTATCCTCATCACAATCTCTACTGGATTACCTCGACGACATGGCCGTTGTTGGCGCTGCAGACGCTACTGCGGAGTTCGATGGTCACGGAACAGGTGCGTGCGCATTCGGTACAGATGCGCGGCGGGAGTTTGCGGTATCAGGCACAGACGCTTCGACGAGTTCGGGTACCGCAGCTGACCAGATTGTCGCACGACTTGTTGGCGCGGCTTGCGGACGCTGCGAGTTCGCGAGAACTCCTGCTGGTAAACGAACTCGCGAGCGAAGCATTCGACTGAAAGGCTTCGTCAATAAATAACGTTCACACTTGTGTTCGTGGACGGATCGCATAATTCAACTCTCCGTGAAAGACGTCGGGCGTGAGGTGCACGGTCGCGATCTCGGCGTCCGAGACCTTGTGGCCCACGGGATACCGCCGTCGATCGAGCCGACAGGTGACCGTGAGCCCTTTCGCCGTGGTCGTTGTGGCGATCAAGCGCACGATCGTTTCGTAGTCGCGCAATGGTTCGCCGCGCCAGTTCGAACTGCTGAAGGAGAAGAGGCGGTGTTCGACCTTGTTCCATTTGCTCGTCCCGGGCGGAAAATGGCACACGCGAATGGTGAGGCGCGCTTCGTGCGCCAATGCTTGCAGCCGCATCTTCCATTGGCGGAGGCGGTACCCGTTACTCCCGCCCCCATCCGCCGTGATCAACAGGCTGCGCGCGTCGGGATAGAGCAGTCGCCCCTCGGCACGCCACCATCCGCGGATGGACGCCACCGCGAACGCGCCGGTGTCGTGGTCGGTCCCCACATTCGCGAACCCCGTGGTGCGCCCCACTTCGTAGATGCCGTACGGATACGCGCGCGGCACCGACGGGCTGGGGAAATCATGCACGGCGACCTGCTCTGGCGTCTTGGCCTTCCGCCACTGCTGGCCCGCGTTCCGGTAATTGCCGAGGAGTTCCTTCGTCTTGGTATCGAACGAAATAACCGACCGCTTCGCCCGGAGCGCCGCGCCGACCGCCGCGTTGATGAACTTGAATTGCGCGTCGCGATCCGGGTGATCGGCGCCTTCCTGCGTTTTCCGGTTCGCGCAGGCCTTTCGTGATGGTTACGCGCGACAAGCCACAGGCGCGACTCACCACCGAAACGCCGCCCCGCCCGAGCTGCCGCGCTTCGCTCGCGGCAGACAATCGGCGCGCCCGTTCGTCCAGATGCGGCCACAGGCGGGTGATCTTCTCTTGCAGCGCGCGCACGGAACTCATGCAGGGATGATAACTGCACGAGCGTCATATGTAAAAGCTATTTACTGACGACGCCATTTAGTGGCTATTCGTCATGCACAATCTTACACGCATCCCTGCGCGTTCAAGACGTCGGCTCGCGACTGGGAACTTCAACTCCCACGATTGCCGCGCCGACCTGAAGGTAATTCAAGGCCAGCGAGGTGCAGGAGACTCCGCAAGAGGTGGGCACTCAGCTCGGACCAATGAACTCCGGCGTTACGAAGTCGTCCCGCATTCGAAACGCTGAAGATGATCCGGATTCGACAAGGCAGTCAAGGACGAACAGCACAGCGTCTCGGATGCGATCGTCGCCCTTTATTTCGACCGGTCGTCCATAGACGAAGCGTTGTAGTAGAACCTCGAGCGTAAAGATGGTGTCCGACTTGGCGAGCATCTTCGGACGTTCGCCGCGCTGCAGGGCAAGCGAGATGCGCGCGAAGGCGTCCGGCAGTGAGCGCTCGCCGATGTGATAGAGAAACCTGGCATAAATGTCGAGAACGACGGACGTCGGCGGCAGTGCGTCGAACAGCGAGTGTACGAGATCCGCATGTCCATCGAGATGGCGCCAATGCCGAACGTTCTCTTTCCAATTCAACGTCAGAAAGACCGCCGACAGCAAGGTCTTTCCGTCTGGGTGCCTGTCCGTGTCCATACGTGAAACCCACGTCGCACGCTGGACGGCATCCGCCATCAGACTCCACAGGAACCAGTACCTCGGCGTGTTCGGGTTGCTGTCCTGCAGGCCGGTCAATCCCTCCATGACGGACTGAAGGTCGTGGGAGTGGCGGTCAACGGCATTGAGCAGCGGTGCGAGCACCTGCTGTGCTGCTTCCAGTAGCGTGCGCATCAGGAATTCTTGAATGCGCTGGGACACTTCGGATTCTGTATGGTAATTCCTCTGGCCCCCGCCACGGCGGTCGTCGTTGGATGCCCACCAGTCCGCGAGCGTACGGCTCGCGCGAATGAAAGCGGTAATCGCGATCGGATCCTGCGGCACGCGTCCCAAGATCACGAGCATGCGCTTGAGCGCATCCGCGCCGAAGCGATCGGAGATGTCGAGCGTTACGTGAGCATCCTCGGCAATTGCTCCGTCCTCCCAGAACCGCGCGCGGATCTCCGCAGAGGCTTCCGCCATGATCTCGCGCAGGTCCCGGCGCTCACGATAGGAAAACTCACGCTCGGCGTCTTGCGCCCTGTCGATGATGGTGGCTTCGGCGGCAATCGCGTTGATGCAACGCAGCGCGAGCGCGCGATCGCTGACCCAGACGATGTCGTCGATGCTCAACGTCGCATACGACTTCACCTGCTCCACGGGGTGCGTGAGGGCGGCGGCAAAGGCGGTCCTCACCCGTTCGGTGCGCGTTGGATCGAGCGGCTTGCGCAGGAGCGTCGCCAGCACTAAGGCGCAGACTCTGTCTGCCGCCATGGAGTTGTTCCCGACGCGCTCCATGTGATCCGCATCTTCGGTGTGCCGCAGAACTTCCACGCACACCGTATCGACGCACCACTCTCGTTGCGTCGGGCTCATGTCGTCCCATCTGTCGCGGACGCAGACGGCGGCAACAAAACCAGACGCCTGACGGCTGCCGTCATTCTGTCCGTCCTCGGGGTCCATCGCCTGCGCTTCGGCGATCTTCGCCGCCCACTGAGAGGGGTCGTACTTGTCGGTTTCGTTCCGCCACGTCTGGATGCCCCACATCAGCACGCCAAGCCGCGCTTTCATGGCCGCCAGACGCGAAGCGCCCTCATCGACCATCGCCTGCACGTCGGCCTCCGGTGGCCTCGGATCGAGGCGGACGTAGCGCCTTGGCGGATCGCCCGGCTTTGCTTCTGCATCAGGAATCTCGGTCCCCGATGTTTCGGAAACGGTATATTGGCGTAAATCCATGCGATGGATGGCGAGGCGCCATAAGCGGTCGTCTTGGTCCTGTTGCTCCTTAGATGGCAACGCAGCGAGATGGCGGTCGATAAGCGCTTGGACCCGTGGCGCGAACGGCCCCACTTGAAGATTGGCGACCGCCGCTTCGAGATCGTTTTGGCGGTGCGGCAAAGCGTTCGCTCGCTTGCGTTCCATCTCATACACCTGATGATCGGCGAGCAACGTCGGAAACATGCCGGACATCTGCTGCTCGCCCGCCACCCGGCTGCGGTCCACCTCGATGTAATCGCGAACGCTGAGCAGCACGAGTAGAGCTTCCTCGGCGACGTGCGGATATGCAGTCGCCACGCTGGCGACGACAGCTGCGAGCGCGGCGTTGTCGCTGCGACGGAGGATGTCGACGAGAATACCGTCCAGCAATTCGGGCTTCTGCTTTCCGACCTCGAGCAGAGAGGTCTCAAGGGCCATCAGCATCGATTCGAGCGGATACGGTCCGACGGTCATGCCGCGGTAGAGGCACCAGAGGCGACCGTTGGTCCACTGTTTGCGCGTGGTGCCGTCTGCGAAGGTGAGTTCCACTTCCCAGGCTTCCTCGAGACGGTTGTCAAGACGTGGGTCAGCGTACCAGTCTGCGCTGTGGTTGAAAACTTTGATGTAGAAGTCGAGGGCCTTCTCCGTGTGATAACGCAGCAACTGGGCCCACGGGCCGCGTAGCGCGCTCGGCGGGAAAGAGTAGTGGCGCAATCCTTCCTTGATCCCGAAGTACAAGTCGATGTCGATGGAACTGGCCCCGAAGCGGCTCCCGTCGCCTATGTCCTCCTCCGAGGCGAGCAGATAGTCTCCACCGACGGAGATGACGACGTCAGGCAGATCGCGCGCGGCCGGCATACCTTCGATGCCTGCGTAGATGAGCTCCTGCAAGTCGTCCGCGATAACGTCGCGGCGTTCTCCCTCCTCGATTTGGCCGCGCAGCGCCCTCTCGAAACGCACGGCGTCGGCCCTAGGGATTTTCGCGATGACGTTGAGCGCGCGCTTGCGTGGCTCGGCGCCTCCGTAGCCACGCAGGCCATCGAGGAGCCAGTAGGCGATGTCGGCGACATCTTCGGCGCTCTCAAGATCGGGCGCCCACCAACTCACGCCGCGCACCGCATCCTCCACAAGTCCCAGCAGGAGGGCTCGCTCGTGGTCCGCGAAGACGGCAAGATTGAGACGAACGAGCCTAAGCACGGCTGGCCACGCGGAGCCGTCTGGCACGTTGAGGATCGATCCCTGTCCGACCAGGCCGGTGAGCCAGTCTGGTGTCGTCACGCACGCCACCCGCAGCAGATGAATGACGCGCTTGAGAAGAGTGCGGTCATTCGCAAGCATTTGCGCCTCGTGGCTTGCGAGGAAGTCGGGCGCTGACGGCGCCTTGAGCAAGGACACGAGCGTGTCGTCGCGGAACTGCACGCTGATTTCGCTTTCCGACACGGCCGCGTGAAACAGGCGATCAGCAGCCGCCGCATCGCGCTCGACGAGTTCGGCCACCCATTTGCGGTAAGTGCGCCGCACGGCGGGATGCGTTCCGATGGCGTCGGACAGCGTCTTGAACGATACGTCAGAAAGGTGCTGCTCCTCGAGCCATTGCAGGATCGCCCAGTCCTCGAGGACGTCGTGGGCCGTCGCCACGAGCGACGGATTATCGTCGGACGACGTGATGAGTGAGTCGCCGCGCAGCGACTCGACCACGGCAGCATCGAGGCCGGTCGCAGGAACATATCGGGAGAGCGCCCGCGCGCGTTGCACTGCGATGATCTGGAGCACCTCTTCGCGCTGCCGACCTCTGGCGGGCGCGACACGCTGGCCGCTGCGCACGATTTCACGCCAGAAGAGCGAACGGAATTCGCGTTCGGTGCGCGGAAGTGCTTTCTCCGTGGACCACGAGATCTCGAGTGCCTTGTCGAGAACAAAGGGGTTGCGCAGAAAGTTGCGCAATGCCGGGCTCTTGAGAGGAATAGCGAGCGCCGGATACGCGACTTCCACCGCTATGAGCTCGGCGTCATCGAGAGGCGGTACACGGATGATCGTGTGGTTGACGCCATACGGCTGCAGGAAGCTCGCGCGCACCTGCTCGGCCGAGTAGTCGCGACACGTGAGCACGATGCGCAGGCCACTGTCGTCTGCGGCCAGCGTCATGAGGTCTGCGAACGCGTCGCGCGTTGTCTTCTCAAGCAGGCGTTCGACACTCTCGACGAGGACGACCTTGCGATCCTGCGCGCCGAGAATGCGGCGAAGTCTCGCCCAGTTCGCAGGCACCTGCGCGGCGGCCAATGTGCCGTCCAGATGCGCCTGAGCGAATTCCTCGACACGGAAGGCAAATCGAAAATGATCCAAGGCGAGTACGCCGACGGCGTCCTTGGCCACGACGGATTTACCGCTGCCGGCCGGTCCCGTCACGAGCACGACCTGAGCACTCGCGAGACCGTCGAGGAGCTTCTGCACAATTGCTGCTCGCGGCAGATGAAGATTGCCCCCCAACGTCGAGCGGATTGCGCGCAGCACAGGTGCGGTGTGATCGCCAAGCGCCTGTAGTACGTGGCGTTCGTTCGTGCCGATAACGCCGTGGCGCGCGAGCGTGGCGATGGGTAGGTCATCGCGGCGTAGGCCGCGGCTGGCAGTTATCGCCGTGCTAGCCTCTACGAGTAATTCGTTCCAGGACGCACCGGCGCTCGCGACGGGATCTCCGTCCATAGCGGCGAGGGCTAGCATGGGCTAGCATGCTCTTGATTTGCGCTTCCGTCTGTCGCGTCGAGGTGTGAAGGTCGAGACTCAGCACGTGCAGAGCGCGCAGGAAAGGCCAGATGTCGGCTGCTCTTACGGGTTGACCATCGACGACGCCGATGATTCCTTGCAGCACGGCGCAGTAGCGGACCGAAGTATCGGAGATGAAGCCTTCAGTCGCGAGCCGCTGCTCGAACTCGTCGCCGTCACGCGCTGCACGCGCACAATCGAGGAGACCGACGAAGTGCTCGAGCAGAGTATTCGTACCGCGAAGGGTCACGAGCGCAAGGCGGTCGTGGTCCTTCGAAAATCGCGTGGCGTTAAAGTCCTTCCAGAAAGCGGTGACGGCCTGCACGCACTCGTTGTTGGAAGCGCTGACGGTGAAGCTGCGCTTCACCTGGCCTGCGAGGTTGCGAGACATGTCACCGGACTTGCAGACCACTAAGAAATCGTCGGTCTGCCAGCCCAGGCGCTCGGTCTGGAAGCTGACCTCAGCGACTGTAGTGAGGATCAAGATGGGCGGTATTGCGCCCACCAGCAGCTGCGCCAACCAGTAGGCGCCGACATGTTGCTCGAACGTCGTGCCCGCGCCGCCTGTCGAGGCGGGCGTGGATACTCGCGTGGTCATGTCGGCGGCCACGGGCGTTAAGCCGCCAACTTCAGAATCGGCATCATCGGATTGGGCGTTCATTCACCGTGCTCGATTCGGATGAACAAGAGCCAACGATAACGAGGCTCACCACTGACCGTTGCATCCCTCAACGCCAATGTACATGCTGACGAACGTACCTGACCGGGAATGAGCTTGAGGCATTTCTTGCGAGAATGTCTCGCGCAGCGGGATGGATTGTCCCAAACTCTGGCCATCTGAATCTAGTCGGGGCGAAGCGACAGCTTCGCCCCGACTAGCCTACTCGACAGCGTCAGCTTGTCACCCGCACTCACTGAACCCGCACACGTGACACTTCACGCACCCCTCAGCAAACTCCAGCTGACTCCCACAGTCCGGGCAGGTCCCCATAAATACTTCCCCGCCCGACTTGCCGAACTCCACCTGATGCTGTTCCCCAC
>JANMRE010000100.1:0-7839 GCA_031370885.1 Gemmatimonadaceae bacterium | reverse complement strand
CGCGCCGATCCGGAGGCCTTGGCCGAGCTCCGCGAGCACAGCCCTCGCACCGATCGCGCGGCCGCGACGCTTGCTGACGCACAGCATGTTCTCGCGCGCAGCTATCAGGCATCCAGTTGGGCGCGCCTCGTCCATGCGTGCGAGCTGATCGACGCGATTTGGCGTGACGATGTCGATGCCGCCATGAATCTCGTTGTCGCGCATCCCGACATGCTCCATGAGCACGCGAGGATTCGCGAGAACAACTGGGGACCGCCAATGACGTATGCGGCGAATCTCGGTCGCGATCGAATCATCCGCATGCTGCACACGCTCGGCGCGCGCGACACCGAATGGGCGTTGGGGCGCGCCGTGTTGCAAGGGAAAATCGCCACCGCGCGCATGCTGCACGAAATGCAGGGGAGTCCCGAACCGCCCGACGGTGCGCTCGCCGGTCCGGCGTATACGCTGAGTGTCTCGGGAACGGCATTCGCGCTATCGATCGGCGGGCGCATCATCGGTCCACGTGGACTGGACGTCAACGCCATGGAGCACCTGCTGGGCACCGACAGCCGCAACCCGGCCGCCAAGCATCGCATTCTCGAGATGTACGAGGAACACGGGTTTGAACCACCGAACACTCCCGCGATGGCGCTACACCGTGGCCGCATGGATCTGCTGCAGCAGCATCTGGACGAAGATCCCACGCTGCTTACCCGCACGTTCACCCTGGAGGAGATTTTCCATCTCGCGCCCGCCTGCCATTCGACGCCGTACAGCGCGCAGGGAACGCCGCTCGACGGAACGACACTGCTGCACATGGCGGTCTACTTCGACGAGTTCGAGATCGGGGAGTGGCTCCTCGATCACGGCATGAATCCTGATGCTCCGGCTGCAGTGAATCGCGACGGTATCGGTGGCTACACCGCGCTCTTCTCGACCGTCGTGTCGCAGCACAACTTCTGGGTGAACTACGGGAAGGGACAGCCGGACGACGCGCGTTTCACGACACTGTTGCTCGATCGCGGCGCCAACCCGAACGCGCGCGCGTCACTGCGCCACCGCCTCGAAGAAGGGCACGGCGGTGGGCCGCTGCGCGACTACCCCGACGTCACGCCACTCGGCTGGGGTGACCGGTTTCCGATGAAGGTATTCGTGAGCCGCGAATCGATGCGGCGGATCGAGGCGCGGGGAGGCGGTCGATGATCTGAGAGTCTGCATCTTGTCGGCCGCAGGTGCGATGGCGAATTTCGCACGGTCGCCCGTGCCATCGCGTCATCACGGCCGACGCGAAGACCAAGCGTGGGCTGATGAACGTGCACCGGATCGGTGACCGGCTCTTCTTCGAGATCCCGCGCCGTGAGATCAAGAAGGACCAGTTGCTGATTGGTCGCTTCGCGCGGCCGCACCAGAAGGTGGACGCGGTGGCGGCAACACGCAGTACGCGGGCGACAGTTCGCCGAACGCACGCTCCGCTGGGAGGTGATGGGAAATCGCGTCATCCTGCGCGGACCCTGCGCGTCCGCCAAGGAGCGTCATGGCGCACTACAGCATTGTGCGTCTTCCGGAAGCCCCGATGATGCCGCGTCGCTTCGACGAACGCTTCGGTTTCTTCTCCACGCAGACCACCGACTTCGGCCCCAACGAACATCGATCCGCGTCCCGTCACTTCATCGCGAGATATCGTCTTGAGTGCAGCGATCGACGCAGCGGCAATCTCTGTTATCCGAAGAAGCCAATCGTCTACTACGTGGATCGCGACACACCCGAGTGGCTCAAGAAGTACGTGCGCGCCGGCATCGTCGACACACGATGATCCGCTGGCTGCCGTCCACCACGGAAAACGCGGTTGGCCCGCACGTGGGCGACCCGCGCACCGGCGAGATCCTCAACGGATCGGTGCGCATGTTCCACAACATCATGAACTTGCAGCGGTCGTGGTACTTCACGCAGGTGTCACCGCTCGACCCGCGCGCGCGCAAGCTGCCGATGCCAGACTCGCTCATGGGTCGGCTGGTACAGTTCGTGGTCGCTCATGAAATCGGTCATACGTTGGGGCTGCAACACGACCAGATCGGCAGTTCCACCTATCCAGTCGACAGCCTTCGCAGCAAGACGTGGCTGGCGAAGATGGGTCACAGCCCGAGCATCATGGACTACTCGCGCTTCAACTATGTGGCGCAGCCGGAAGACAACATCCCGGTGCAGCATCTCCTGCCCACTGTCGGTCCGTACGACAAGTACGCGATCATGTGGGGCTACAAGCCCATCGCGAACGCGAAGTCGCCCGACGCCGAGCGTGCGACACTCGAACAGTGGTCGCGCATGCAGGACTCGATTCCGTGGTACCGCTTCTCGGCCAACAACGCCAACGGCGCGACGGGCACACAGAGCGAAGCCGTCGGTGACGCCGATCCGGTGAAGGCCACGACGCTCGGCTTCAAGAACATCGAGCGCGTGATGGGCTACCTGAAGGATGCCGCGACAAGCCCGCTCGACGACAACGCCGACCTGCTGGAGCTTTTGCAACCGGACGGTGGGCCAGTGGAGCAACGAAGCCAATCATGTCGCGACGATGGTTTCCGGCGCGACGGTGCAGTACAAGTCCGGCGGCCAGGCTGGCTCGGTGTACACACCCATCAGCCGCGAGAAGCAGGCCGAGGCCGTGAAGTTCCTGAATGAGAACGTGTTCAAGGCCCCCGCGTACCTGATCCGTCCCGATATCAGCGAGCGAGTCGAAGCTGGTGGTATCGTTCCCCGCATCAACGGGCCGCAGCAGCGCATCCTCGGCACGCTCATGCAGGACGCGCGCATGAATCGCCTCCTCGAACAAGAGGGAACGACGGCGGACAAGAGCAAGGTCTACACGTTGAACACGATGCTCGACGATGTGCGCAAAGGCATATGGGATGAGCTGTTCGCAGCGAGCACGGTCATCAACGTGTTCCGTCGAGAACTGCAGAACGATCACATCTCGATGATCAACAGCAAGATGAATCCGCCCGCGCCGGTAGCGGGACAGGGTGGCGGCGGTGGTGGTGGCGGATTTGGTGGGCCGCCTGCCGCTCCGCTGTCTGAAGACGCGAAGTCGCACCTGCGCGGCCAACTCACGGCGCTCAAGGACGAAGTGGAGCGGGCCATTCGTAAGGCCGGCGATAAGGCGACCGAGCTGCACCTGCGCGCGGCACTGCACCGTATCGAGACGATCCTGGATGCGAAATCCGCGACCGGTCGCCCGGTGGTGCCGTAGCGCGTCGACCCCGCGGACGTTGCGCCGCGGACGGCGCAGCGTCCGCGGGGATTCTACTCTTGGTCGCGAGCTCGCGCGATTTCTTCGTGCAACGCTTCGAGTTCGGCAATAACCTCGAGGTCTTTCGGTCGTCCGGCTGCGCGCTTCACATGAATGAGCCACGGCAGATCAAGCAATTGCACGTCGCGACCGACGCAATCTGCGACCAACTGCCGATACTGCAGCTCAAAACCAACGACTTCAAGACGGACGCATAAGGCTTCCTGATTTCACAATTTCGGATGCAGATTCTGGCGTGACCTACTACTGGGAGCACCTCGGTATGCTCGCCGATGCACGCTATCGCGACCGATGGGAGAGGAAGGCGAACGCCTATCGCGCATCCGGCATATGGCCGCTCGATGAAGGTGGTGGTCCGTCCGGGACACTCATCACGAGCAGAGACTTGCCCAACGGCGGAATTGACGCGAATGAAATAGCCAGACTAGCCGACCTCATTGCCAAGTAGCTCGCCGCGTGTCCCTGATGGAGATTCGTCTTCTGGCGAGCGCCGCTGGTTGGGATAAGGTGTCGGATGGCATCTAGAAATGGACTTGACCGCGCCGTGCCAGGCGCACGGCCTCGGTTGGTGTGCGTCGTGGTGCGCGGATGAAGTGCTCAACACCGTTTTGCCGCGGAGATTCCGATTCGCCACTGTTGCTACAAACCGTACCATCAGGCAACAGCGGCCGCAAAGCGCTGAAACAGATCTCCGGGCAACGGGTGACGCAGCCGCCACGTGATCGCCATTGGCCGCTCCCCAACATGGCTTACATATGTGCCAGGTCCAAGGAACACAGACGCGCGCTCGTCGACGTTCAGGCGCCCGAAGAGAAGCATGTGATTACCTGTTGACGCGTGATGCTGAAACCGTCGGCCTGTGGGACTACCTGCTGTCGTAGTGGATTGGCTCTCCCAGTGAATCAGCTCGCGATTGATGGCGTAGTCGCGATAACGCGTTGTAGGCGAAAATTGTCCCGAAGTCTTGTCCAACGTGAAGGCAAAGAAGTCGGCCCGCAGCGTGTCATCGTAGTGCGTTCCTTCGTTCCAACGCCGAACCTGCACGCGGTCGTCGCTCTGCGCAGCCGCAAGAATCTCGAGACGCGTGTACCGGGCGTGCACCGCCAGCGGCACATCAGCGGGCTCTTGGAGAGGAACCGTAACATGTTCGATGCGATCAAAAAGCAGGTCGAATAGCTCCCGCATTTCAGACCGAACTTGCTCGTGCTGCCATAGTAGGTCCGCGCCAGCGCCCAGCGTCATCTTTCCTTCAACGCTATCAAGCATCTGAACGAGCAACATGCGCATCAGGCGCTGTTCCCTCGCAGAGAGCGTGGCGACCTCCGGCGGTGCTGTGCGACCCATCCAGTCGCTCCAGGTCCGCAAACGTTCGGGATCGTCGACATGAAGGAGTCGACCTACGGCTCGGCGAAGCCTCTTCTCGTGCGGACCACTGGAGCCGTTTGGCAAACCCGACGCTTCGCGCAATTCAGACCAACAATGGTTCCCGGTGTAGACGTCTTCCAGTTCGAGGCCCGATTCTGCCAGAAAGTCGCGGAGGCCTATGGCCTTCCGCTCGATCGCGAGACTTCGCAATTCGTTGACCTTCTCAGGCCATCTGGACGGGATCGCATTCTTGATGCTTTCCAACACTCGTTCTGTCGCGACACGATCGAGCTGCATACTGCAGCCAGATGGCAAAAACGGGAAACCTTCTGACACCTGTCGCGCCACGTGCGACCGGCTTCCTCCCAGCAGAGCCCGGAAACGTCGATCGTAGCGAAACTCTTTGCGGTGCTGGCCGACAAAATCCAGGACAGTACACAGTGCCTTGTTGGGCGCCTTGCGTAAGCCACGACCAAGCTGCTGCAGAAAAAGCAACGGGCTTTCGGTCGGACGAAGCATCATGACGGAGTTCACCGAAGGCACGTCAACCCCCTCATTGAACAGGTCAACAGAGAACACAACGTTCACTCGGCCAGCTGCGAGATCAGTCAGGGCCCGAAGCCGCTCCTGGGCGGGCGTATCTGCCCAAACAGCCGTCGCAGGAATGCCGGAGTCGCTGAACACGCGCGCCATGTATTTGGCGTGGTCGACACTTACACAGAAGCCGAGCGCTCGAGTGCCTTCTGAGCTCACTAAGCGCTCCTGGAACTGTTTCACGACGGCGCGCGCCCAAACGTCAGTGGCGGTGATGACGTTCGTGAGCTTTTCAACATCGTAGCCGTGCCCACGCCGCCACGGGATAACGCGCAAATCAAGATTGTCCGCGATTCCGAAATACGAAAAAGGAACAAGTCGGTGCTGGTCGATAGCATCCCAGAGACGAAATTCGGCGGCGATGCGATCACCGAACCAGTGCAGCACGGGCATCCCGTCGCTGCGTTCCGGCGTGGCGGTCAGCCCAAGCAACTCCACAGGTTGCAACCGGGTCAGCAGCCGCTCGTAAGAAGCCGCTGCGGCGTGGTGAAATTCGTCCACAACAACCACGTCAAAATGCGAGGGGTCGATCGCCTCGACTCCGCTGGCGTTGAGGGATTGAATCGATGCGAAGACGTGGTCAAAAACTGTGGGCCGATCGCCGCCTACCCAGAATTCGCCGAAGCTGCCATCGCGCATTGCGTGAGAGAATGTCGCGCGGCTCTGGGCGAGAATCTCTTCGCGGTGTGCGACGAACAGCAACCGCGATCGGGGGAGCCGCGCGCTCAGCCGAGCGTAGTCCACCGCGGCCATCACCGTCTTGCCGGTACCGGTCGCCGAGGCGAGCAGATTGCGGTGGTGGCCGCTTTGTCGAGACAGCTCGATTTGTTCAAGCAACCTTTCCTGGAAAGGCTCAAGCCTGATCTCGACCGGACTGAGCGAGATTGAAAGTGCCTCTCGACGCGTGTCGCGCGTGGCCAGGAAGCGGACCTGCTCATATTCCTCGAAATCATCCTGCTGCCAGTAGCTCTCAAAGACGGCTGCGATCTTATCGATCACGGGGCGGTTTCTCGCTCCAGACACGCGGACATTCCACTCCAAGCCGCTGACCTGAGCTGAGTGGGTCAAGTTCGATGACCCGACGTAGGCAGTGGAGTATCCCGAGTCGCGGTGAAACAGCCACGCCTTGGCGTGAAGCCTGGTACTGGTCGTGTCATAGGACACACGTACCTGCCCACCGATCTTGAGAAGGGCTGCGATCGCTTCGGCTTCCGTTGAGCCAGTAAAGACGGTTGTGAGAACGCGCAGCGGTTTCCCGTCGTCAATATGTCGACGCAGAGCATCCATCAACGGGTTGATGCCCGTTCGCCGGATGAATGCCATCACCAGATCGATTCGGTCGGCCGACGCAATCTCCTGCAGAATCTGATGCCCTACTCTCGGCTCACCCGGTGCATTCGTCAGCAAGGTCGTGTCGAGCAGCGGAATCAACGGCTTCGGGATGTCCCGCGGGCGGCCGTCAGGGAGTTGGCGTCGGATCGCTCGCAGGACGGTTGCAGGATCTGCCAGTTGCATTGCAGATAACCGATCAGCACCCACGTGTTTCGCTATGAGCTCGATGAGCAGTCTGGCGAGTTTCACTCCCTCGACGCTTCGGTCCTCTGCGGGGACCTCCTCAATGGCTGTCTCGACGACCCTTGCTACATGCAGCGCGATGCGATCCGCAGCTTCGGCGTTCCGAAGCTCATCGACATCCGGAGTGCCCTGGAGTTGCGGATCGCGCAGCTGCTCCTCGAGGAGCTGCGTAACGAGAAGCTCATAAAGTCCCTGGGCGAGCGAAGGCATTGCTTCTTACTTCGACGAACGAAGGAAATCGACAAATCGGCGATCACTTGGCGCCAGTTCCAGCGATGGCAGTTCGGATAGAGAGATCCAACTCATGCTCGCGTGCTCGAGACACTGTGGATCACCCTGGATCGTTGTGGGCACGAACTCGATCACGAATTCCGATCCAGGATCGACAATCGAGAGGACGGTTAAGCCAACTGACAGCACACGGACTCCGAGTTCTTCGGCGAGTTCACGGCTCACCGTCTCGAATTGAGATTCTCCCACTTCCACCTTGCCACCAGGAAACTCCCACAAACTGCCATGGCGCTTGTGTGGTGGTCTTTGGCAGACGAGATAGTTGCCATCCCGCTCAATAACAGCTGCAAGCACGCTAGTGAGTGCCATGCGGTCGGTCGCGTAGATGTGGGTTCGGAGCGACCTATCGCCCAGAGTTCTGGTGCAGCGCCCTTCGTAATCTGCGTGCCCAGCTAGAATTCCGAAATGTCTCACGGCAACGCCGCACCTGCGCCTAACAGCAGATGCGCTCGCGTCTATCGACGACGGCCGGCGGTCGGTCCGCTGGTCTTCGAGGTGTTCACTGCTTGTCTGATGTGCAAAGCGAGGAACTCTCCAAGTGTCTCTATCTCACCGTCGACCTGCGCGCGCTCGAGCGCTTGAAAGTACGGCTGCTTCTCGTCTGATCGGATGGTCATCCACGGGTAGCCCGGGCTGAGGAGCGCGTAGTTCATCAGCAGGCGCCCCAGGCGGCCGTTCCCGTCGAGGAACGGGTGGATGGTGACGAACTCCAGATGTGTGAGCAC
>JANMRE010000077.1:0-3719 GCA_031370885.1 Gemmatimonadaceae bacterium | reverse complement strand
GTTTGGTGCGCAACGCGTCTTTCTGCTCGTGAGTGGTATGCGTATTCCGGCTGATTCCGGCCAGGCATTCTGGTTGAATCCGGCCACCTGTTCCGATTGAATCCGGCCACCTGTTCCGGCTGATTCCGGCCACCCATTCCGGAGGATTCCGGCCAGGGGGCATCGGAGTGATGAAGTGCAGGGCGCAGGGTCCCATGTCGTGAGGCAGTGGCGTCATTCCGGCACACTCAAACCGGAGCCATTGTGCCACGAGACAGGATACCTATGCGAACGATACTGGATGCTTTGCGGCTGCGGCTTGATGCCGGGCTGAGCGAACGCAAAACCGCCTGCAGTCTCGGCGTGCCACGCAGCACCGTGCAGGACTACCTCGTGCGCTTTCGCGCGAGTGGATTGGTGTGGCCACTCGTCGACGCGATGGACGACGCGGCGCTGGAGCGCGCACTGTTCCCGCGCGACGGCGCGCTTCCCGCCGCGCGTCGTCCGCTGCCGGACTGGGCCACCGTCGCGCGAGAGAAAAAGCGCAAAGGCGTGACCCTGCAGTTGTTGTGGCAGGAATATCGAAGCACGGAGCCGACGGGGTACAGTTACAGCCAATTCGCCGTGCACTATCGGGGCTGGCGCACGACGCTCGATCCCGTGATGCGTCAGGAGTACCGCGCCGGCGAGCGCACGTTCGTCGACTATGCGGGCGTGACGGTCGAGGTGATCGATCCGACCACGGGCGAGGTGCGCGAGGCGCAGGTCTTCGTCGGCGCGCTCGGGGCGAGCAACTACACGTATGCGGAAGCGACATGGACGCAGCAGCTGCCGGATTGGATCGCGTCGCACGTGCGGATGTTGGAGTACTTTGGCGGCGTCACGGCGCTGATTATCCCGGACAACTTGCGGTCGGGCGTCACGTACGCGTCGTACTATGAACCGGAAATCAATGCGACGTACGCCGAGTTTGCGGCGCATTATGGTACGGCCATTCTCCCGACGCGCGTCGTGCGCCCACGCGACAAAGCCAAAGTCGAGACCGCGGTACAAATCATCGAACGCGAGGTCCTCGCGCCGATGCGGCATCAGTGCTTCACGTCGCTGGCGGAACTCAATGACGCGATCCGCGAGCGCCTAGACCGGCTGAACACGCGGCCGTTTCAAAAGCTTGCGGGCACGCGCGCGACGCTTTTTGCGGAGACCGATCGCCCCGCGCTCCGGCCGCTGCCCGCCGAACGGTACGAGTATGCGGACTGGTGCCACGCCAAAGTGAGCATCGACTACCACATCGCGGTGGAGAAACATTTCTACAGTGTGCCGTACGCCCTCGTGCGGGAAACGGTCATGGTGCGCAAAACGGGGGCGATGATTGAAGTGCTGCATCGCGGCAAACGCGTCGCGGCCCATGTGCGCGGCCACAAGCCCGGCGGATACTCGACCGATCCCGCGCATCGGCCGAAGTCGCACCAACAACATCTCGAATGGACGCCGTCGCGTCTCGTGCGCTGGGGGCAATCGATCGGCGTCGCCACCGGCGCGGTGGTCGAGCACATTCTTGCGTCTCGGCCGCACCCGGAACAGGGCTATCGCGCGTGCCTCGGCCTGCTCTCGCTCGGCAAACGCTATAGTCGGGAGCGATTGGAAGCGGCTGCGTCGCGCGCGCAGCGCGTCGGCACGATGACCTATCGCTCGATCCACTCGATGCTCAAACTCGGGCTGGATCACGCGCCGCCCGAACCGATCGCGCCCGAGACGCGCTTGCCCGCCACGCATGACAACGTGCGCGGTGCGACGTACTACGCCGACACGCAGGCCGACTCCGTCCACGACTCCCCGCACGACTCCCCGCACGACTCCCCGCAACTCTCACTCATCGCCGGAGACGCATAGTGCTCGCCCAACAAACCACCGACTTGCTGCATCGCTTGAAACTCCCCGCCATGGCCGACGCCCTCGACGAGCAACGGCGGACGCCCGATGTCGTCTCGCTCGATTTCGAAGATCGCCTCGCGCTGCTCCTCGAGCGCGAACAGTGCGCGCGCGAGAATCGGCGACTCACGCGCCTCCTGCAACTCGCGCGACTGCGGCACGCGGCGTCGATTGAAGATGTGAATTTTCGCGCGAAACGGGGCCTCGACAAATCGCAACTCTTGCGCCTCGCGACCGGCGAGTGGATTCAGCAACACGGGGTACTGCTCATTACCGGTCCGACGGGGACAGGAAAAAGCTGGCTCGCCTGTGCGCTTGGACAAAGTGCGTGTCGACACGGGTACACCGTCCGCTATCTGCGCTTGCCGCGACTCCTGCCAGACTTGATCATCGCCCGCAGCGATGGCACATACGGCAAACTGCTCACGCAACTCGGCAAAGCCGACCTCCTGATCCTGGACGACTGGGGACTCGCGCCGATCGGCGATCGGGAACGCCGGGATTTGCTGGAGATGATTGAGGATCGCACCGGGCGACGCGCGACCCTCCTCACCAGTCAAGTCCCCGTCGAGCACTGGCACGAATGCGTGGGGGATGCCACTTTCGGCGACGCGATCTTGGATCGTTTGGTCCACCACGCGCACCGCATTACGCTCACCGGAGGATCTCTCAGAAAACTCGGCGCTCACCCCGCCGAGTCCGCCCCCATCACGGAGCAACACTAACCGATTCTGCGCCCCGCATCACACCCACTCCCTCACGCGCCATACGGTGGCCGAATTGGCCCGGAATGCCTGGCCGAATTGGACCGGACTGGATGGCCGAATTGAATCGGAACAGGTGGCCGCTTTGACCAGAATACGCAAACGAGTTGCAGCCGCGGGATTTCTGGCTGCAGCCGTGGGAACGAGAGCGGATCATCGCGTACTACCACACGCATTCGCGCGACGGGTACCGGCGTCTCACGTTTATGATGCTGGACGAGAACCTCGTCGCTGTGAGCCCCTCGACCACGTGGAGAATTCTGCGAGGGGCCGGGTTGCTCCGGCAGTGGAATGGGAAGGCGTCGAAGAAGGGCACCGGATTCCACCAGCCCCTGCTGGCTCACGAACACTGGCACATCGACATGTCGTACGTGAATATCTCCGGCACGTTCTACTACATGCTGGTGGTGCTGGATGGGGCGAGCCGGTATATCGTGGCCTGGGACATCCGCACCACGATGACCGAATGCGATGTGGAGATCGTGCTCGAACGAGCGAAGGAGCAGTTTCCTTCGGCGCGACCGCGCATGATCTCCGACAACGGGCCCCAGTTCATCGCGCGGGAATTCAAGGAGTACTATCCGGCTCTCAGGCATGACCCACGTCCGGACGTCGCCCTACTACCCGCAGTCGAACGGCAAGTTGGAGCGCGTGAACAAGACGATCAAGGAAGAATGTATCCGACCCGGCGTGCCGCTCACCTTGGACGATGCGAAGCAGCTCGTGGGGACCTACGTGGTGTACTACAACACCGTCCGGCTGCACAGTTCCATCGGGTACGTGACGCCGGCCGCACGGCTCACGGGCCGACACACGGAGATCTTCACCGAGAGGAGGGAAAGCGACTCGTTCGCGTTGAACTGCGCCGCAAAGACGAACTGCTTGAGACTCACGTCGATCGCCGCGACTCGCCCATCATCAAGGCGCACGATGCGACCGCATTCGATGCCGACCCTTTTGGTTGGGGCGACATACGTCGCGGAGACCCGCTCGGATCGGACAGCACGCCGGCGTCGCCGACGAGATGCCTGCCCGGTTCGAACA
>JANMRE010000024.1:0-5814 GCA_031370885.1 Gemmatimonadaceae bacterium | reverse complement strand
GCAGACGCCGCGTTCATCCAATCAAACGGTGTCGTGCCCTTCCGCATCGGGTCGATCGCGAAGCCGATCAGCAGGAACACCGGCGTCCTCACCGTCTCACCGAGCGACCCGTATGTTCGGATTGCGCAGACGGGTGTCGCGGTCGCAGGGATGACCGTGGAAAAGGTCGGCCAGAAGACCGGATGGACAAGCGGCGGCGTTACGCAGACGTGCGTTACGGCAATGATATCGCAGTTGTTCCAAAACTGGGTATACAGGATCGCATGCGCCGACCAGACGCTCTACTCGGCGGAGGGAGGTGACAGCGGCTCGCCGGTGTTTCTCTGGCTTCCGTACTCACCAACCGAGGGCGGTGTACAGGGCGCGCTGCTTGGCATTCACTCGAGTCACGAGGCGTTTGGAAACAGCAAGTACTTCAGCCGAATCGAACGGATCATGAACGATCTTGGCGGCACGTGGGAAATCCTTGGCCCACCGCCAGTCCAGCCGCTGCAGGCGATAATCTGGGGGTGGTCTGACGTACTCACGTCCGCGTCTTGCCAGCTGGTGTACACCGCTCACGCTGCTGGCGGGACCGGTGCGTACACGTTCTCGGCGATGACCACCGATGGCACCGTTGTCGGCTCCGGCATGAATTCGCTGACGCTGACCTTCCCCTTGTCAGGCCCACACTGGGTGTCGGTCACGGTGACGGACGCTCTCGGTGCGCAGTCTGCATTGACAACTTCCGTGCAGGCAGAGACCTCAAACAACGAGTGTTACGGCACACCGCCTGGCAATCCGTACTAGCGAGCAGTGCGTTTCAATGTGCAGGCGCGCAGCAGCCCAGATCAACGACTATTTGCGGAATCGGGCACAGGCTGCTGCACGCGCCTGCAACACTCAGGATACCAACACGAACGTGCTTGGCTGAGTATCCCATGGATCCTTAGCTCAGCTCAGTCTCACCTTGGGAGGAGTCGAACATGCGCGCTGCCGGATCACCTCGTATGCTTTGCTGTGCACGCGCAGCCCTCGTGCTGTTCGCGATTGCCTCGCCGCCGTTGCGCGCGCAAACGCATGGACTGCGACTCTCTGCTCGGTTGGGTGTAGCAGACCCGTCCTTCGAGTATCATTCGGAATGCGGACAAGGTTCGCTCGGGGTAGGTCTCGATGTGCAGGGGAACCGCCGCGTCTTTCCTCAGCTTTCACTCGACCGCTTCCTTGGCCCGCTCCCAGGTGGCACAGGCTGCGTCTTCCCGTCCGACCTTGGCGTCTTCGTGGGAGGGCTCCGACTCGAGAACGGGACGCGCGTGGGACTCGGCGTTGGTACACGCGTCAGGAAGAGCATCCTGGAGCTCGAGGCCGCTGCCCTCGCTGGTATGCACACCGGTCGTCGCGGCTACGAGCGCGTCGGCATGACCTCTCGAGTGGTCGTTCCAAACGCTCGACTGCAGGGTTCATTGGTGCTTTTCCGGACAGTGCTTCTGTCGGGATCGTGGGGTTGGTCGCGCCTGCGGTCCGAAGTGATCCTGCCAAATGGAACTGCCACGCGAAGACGAACGACGTGGTCACCAATGGTTGAGATACATGTGGGGCTGCGGCTCAACGTTGGTCGGTAGCCATACGGCTCGTGCACTCGGCAGGCTGCTCGCGGTGCGCTCCAACTGGGCGATTGCGGACTGATCACTGACCTGGCGCAAAGACCGTTTTGCTTGCGCTCTTTCAGCCGCCCCCTTACATCGCCTTGCCTATGGACGTAGCGCTGAACCAATTGATGGCTTCGCGTCGACACACAAGGAAGCGAGGAGAAAGAGGGACTCGAAGCCGGACTTCGGACACTGGCGCAGCCTCACGCGCGGCTGCGGTTGCTACCGGTCAAGGAGTCTCAGAGGATGTCATTGTTCAGGGGCCTCGAAGAGATCTCGCCGTGCCTGATGCGGCGGATCACGACGGTGCGAGCGACGACCAGTCTCGCGCGGAGGGGCGCGCGTCGATTCGCCGCGTGCTCCTGAGGTCAGATCGAGCGCCGACTCGAAACTGCGCCCTTTCGACCGTCACGTCAACGACCGTTTCATGACGTAGCGCGCGCCGAAAGCCACGTCAGGAGGGGGGCCCACGATTCGGGCACAATCGACGGTATCAATGTTCTCCGGCCTCGACTGACAATCAGATGACCAGCGCCGGGCACGATGTCATACTCGAACGGGTGTCCCTGCTGTTGAAGTGAATCGAGCACCATCACGCTCCGACGGGTGGGGATGCTGTTGTCCTCAGAGCCGAATTGCCAGAACCCCGGGATCCCGAGCTGCGCAAGACGCGAACGGGCATCGACACCTCCGGCCCGCACCGTATCGAGGACCTGCTCAGCCTGCGCGCGAGTTGCCGTGCCATTGCCTCGGTCATCACCGCGCAGATCACTCCAGATGTGTTCTTCGCGTCCACTTACCGTGGGAGCGGTGACGTACGCCATGAACGCGATTTCCGGAGCCTGAACGGCAGCAATGGGACCCACCCACCCCGCCTGACTGAAGCCGACGATTCCAACGCGAGCTTGGTGGACATCGGTTCTTCGTGCCGCGTATCGGACAGCGGCAACCACATCGGTTGCCAGCAGGGTCAGATTCTTGAGCGAACCGTTGTTGTCGCGCTCGAACAGTCCCCCTGTGCCGCCGATGCCGCGCTTGTCAGGAACAACGACGATGAGTCCGCGACGGGCGATGCGGTCGGCCCAGACATCGTAGAAACCCGCCTTGAGCGGAGCGCTGCCTGGCACCACCACCACTGCGGCATGAGACCCGACCCCACGAGGGACATAGACCCAGGCCGCGATCTCAATGTCTGCGCCCCCAAATGAGACGCGTTCGACGCGGTACGCTCTCATGTGGGCGATCACCGCGAAACCACCGCATACGACGCTCGCGGTTGCACACGCCGAAACGCTCCGACGCTGCGCCGCGGAAAACCGGCGGCGCCATAGCGTCAGCGGCCGAGATCATAGGTGGGCCCTTCCATCGCTACGTCACCAACCGGTAGCCCGTTCCGCGCAACGTGAGCAGGTGCTTCGGATGGGCGGGATCGTCTTCCAGACGCCGTCGCAACTCCAGCATGTGCGTATCGACGGTACGCGACACGACCGCCGCATCGTATCCCCACACTTCCGCCAACAGGCGCCCGCGCGACACGACGCGCCCTGCGTGGCGCACCAGCGCCACCAACAAATCGAACTCCCGAGGCCGCAGCGTGACGTCCCTGTCACCCTTGCGGACCGTGCGGGCCCCCACGTCGATCACCACCTGACCGAACGACAACAACTCCGGGATCACCGGTGCACGGGGTGATATCTCGCGCGCGCGTCGCCGCAACAGCGCGTCGATACGCGCCAGCACTTCCATGAGGCCGAACGGCTTCGTGACGTAGTCGTCGGCCCCCAGTCGAAACCCTTCCACTTTCTCAATTTCGGCGGTGCGCGCCGAGAGAATCAAGACGGGCACATACGGTTGCCGTCGGCGAATGGTGCGGAGCACCTCCAAGCCGCTCATACCTGGCAGCATCAGGTCCAGAATCACCAGGTCGGGCAGCCAACTTTGGCACCACGAGACACCGTCTTCGCCAGTTCCCACGATCGCGACCGTATGGCCTTCCAGTTCGAGATTGGCCCGGAGCGAACGGGCAATATCCAACTGATCTTCCACAATCAGCACGCGCGCGGTCATGACACGACCTCGCGGACTGCGGCGGCAGCGAGCGGCAGGTGCAACGCCACGCGCAGGCCACCTGTGGGCAGATTTTCCATGCGCATGGTGCCGTTCATCGCCCCCATGAGTTGTACCACAACGGCGAGTCCAATGCCTGCCCCGGTTGGATGTTGCGCATTCGCGCGCACCGATCGCTGGAACGGTTGGACAAGCCGTGAACGCTCGTTCACCGAGATGCCCGGACCTTCGTCGTCGACCGTGATGGCAACTCCGTGGTCCTGCCGTTCGACCATCACGCGGATCGCGCTGCCCGGCGCATGGTGCAGCGCGTTGTCGAGCAGATTGGTCAACACCAATTGCAGTCCAGCCGGATCGGCCAGCGCCCAGACCGCCTCGTGCGCGGCCACGTCCAGCGTGGCGCCCGCGTCTTCCACCAACGCACACCAGTTGTCTGCCAACTCCGACACCAGAAGGTCAATGCGCACCGGCCGTGGACGCACATGCACCACCTCGTGCTCGGCCTTGGCGAAATGCAGCACGTTTTCCACGAGGTACACCAGTCGTCTGGCCTCACGGGCGATAATCCCTGCCGTCACTTCGCGATCTGTGGCGTCGCGTTCGCGGCCATAGTGCAGTGTTTCCGCGTTGAGTAAAATGTGCGTGAGCGGCGTGCGCAGTTCGTGTGACACTGACGCGGCAAACCGGGTGCGGGCATTCGCCAGTCGTTCCGCCCGCAACATCGTGAGCGCGATGGCCAGCACCAGCAGGACCGCAAAGAAGGGCAAGGCCACCTCGAGCGCCAGACTTGCCCGCGGCATCGCACCGCGCACAATGCGTTCTGTGACCGCCTGACTGAGTTCTATTCCGACAAACAGTATGCTGTCGCGATCCAGTGGCACACTGGCCTCGATCCCTGAGCGTGCCGACGTGGGTCGTTCAAAAACGGTGCCATGTTCCCGGTTGTACACGCGAAAGCGGGCGATGTCCTTGTTCTGCACGCCGCCAACCAGTGACGACGACAGAATAGACGACCGCTCGGCATGCAGGTTATGCAGGATGCGCTCGCGCCAGTCTTCCACGCGCACATCGATCGCGAGAAATCCGGCGCGTGCGCCCGCCGTGGGCTCGATCGGCGCTATCAGCAGCATCCACGGTGTTGACGAGCGCTCACCGAACCGAATGACGACGGGCCATTCCGCCCCTTTCGCGCGTGCCGCCACCAGGCGAATCGCGGCCAACTTGGAGGCCATTTCGCGGTCGCCCGGAATCTCCGGCGTTTCCGTGATGGACCGATAGATCACCGAGTTCGTGTCCCCCCATTGTCCGGTGGCGTACCCCCACGCGGCGATGTACGCGCCACAACGACAGCGCACCAGCGAGTCCACGGCGCGCGTGATGCGATTGATATCGGGCCCGCGCGACGGCGTATCGAATCCACCAAACCGAGAGTACGTGGCGCCGATGTTCTCAAGCCCCGCGAACGCGCGGATGGAGAAATTCCATGCACCCATGGCCGCGAACTCCGTGAGCGCCCGCGTGGAAAACTCACGGTATCGACGTGCCGCGCGGTTCGCCATGACGCTGGCCGTGGTCACGAGCGCCAGCGTGCCGAGGAGCAACGCAACGGACAACGCGTGCGATCTCAGCGCTCGCAGCAGGTACAGTACCCGACGTGTTCGCGTTGGCTGGGTGGACGTCATGTTGGTCGAAAGTAGTGCGCCACCACTACATCTGGCGATAGCGCGAGGCCAGTGAATCAAGGCGCGCACGCAATCCTGACTGGTTCAGCCATCTCCCGCCAACCACGACACCCTGACGTTTGCGCACGGCCGCGAGATTCAGCAGCGGGTTTCCGTCTACCAGCAACAAGTCGGCTGCACGGCCGACCGCCAGTGGTCCCAGCCGTCGCTCGACACCAAGGAACTCCGCGGCGTTCGTCGTTGTTGTCTGCAACACTTCAAACGGTGTCAGTCCGGACGCCACCAGGAGATCCAGTTCGTCAAGCAGCGCAAAGCCGGGAACGAGCGACGGGATCGGCGCATCCGATCCGGCCAGCAGTCGCACGCCAGCTTTTCGAAACGCCGGTACCAGTTGCCGCACCATGAAGGCGCGCGTGCGTTCATATCTCGCCCGCGCA
>JANMRE010000819.1:0-2016 GCA_031370885.1 Gemmatimonadaceae bacterium | reverse complement strand
CCGTGGTGCTGCGCTCGTGGCGCCCAGTATCACCGATGTGCCCGAAGGCAGTTGGGAGGCACCGTTGCGTGGCCACATGGCCAAGGCCGGTTCGATAACGCTTCCGGAAGATCGGTTCATTGAACTGCTGGTGCACGCCGGGAAGAGTCTGCGGGCCGGGGGGTTCACGACTGTGATTCTGATCGGCGATTCGGGTGGCAATCAATCGGGGATGAAAGCCGCGGCTGACCAGTTGAATGTCGCGTTCAAGGACGCCGGTGGACGCGCGCTGTTCATTGGCGACTATTACACCAAATCCACGGCCGACATTCGTGTATACCTGGGCGGGCTTGGGTATCCGATGGAATCGATCGGCAGTCACGCGGGGATGGTGGATACCTCCGAACTGCTGTTTGTGAATCCCTCGCTGGTGCGTCGTGATCGACTTGCACCCAGTGGTGGATCGGCCGACAGTGGTGTGAATGGTGATCCCACCAAGGCCACGGCCGAGTTGGGGAAGATGCTGGTGCAAATCAAGATTGATAACGCGGTGGCGCAGATTCGCGCCGGCCTTGCTGCCGGAGGACGCAACTGATGCGTTCACTGTTCACAACAACCGCCGTGGTGCTTGCCGTCGCCGCACTGTGTGGTGCCACACTGTACGCGCAGGAGCGTCCGAATCTGCTGGGTCCGCCGTATCTCGAGGCTATGACGTGGACAGAGATTCGCGATGCCATTGCCGGCGGGAAGAAGGCCGTGATCATTCCCACCGGCGGCACCGAACAGAATGGTCCGCACATGGTGTTGGGAAAGCACAATTACATCGTGACGTTTGCCGCGGGTCAGTTGGCCAATAAACTGGGCAATGCGTTGGTCGCTCCCACGGTGCAGTATGTGCCGGAGGGTGACTACACACGCGCAGGTTTTGGCGACAAACCCGGCGTGATCTCGCTGCCATCACCCAGCTACGATCGGCTTCTTGATGCCGCGGTGCGATCGCTTCGGGTGCACGGATTCATCGACATTCTGCTTATTGGCGACAGCGGAGGCAATCAAGCGGGCCTAACGAACGTCGCGAACACACTCAACGCGGAGTGGGCGGGCACCGGTGTTCGCGTGTATGCACTGGTGGACTACTACCAGAAGGGTCGGATCGCGATTCGCGATTACCTGCAAAAAACGTTTGGCTGGGATGCGGCGACGGTGGGTTCGCATGCCGGCACCAGCGACACGTCGCAGCTGTTGTACGTATTTGGCGACGGGATTCGACTCGACCGATTGCTGCCCGGTGGTGGCGGACCCGACTCGGGTGTGAGTGGTGATCCCACCAAGGCCACGGCAGCGATCGGCAAGATTGCGGTGGATCAAAAGGTCAACTTTGCCATCGAGCAGTACCGAATGCTCAAAGCCGTGCCGTAAGCGCTGTCAGCAGGAAATGCACTTGTGGTTGTTCTTCGAGCCCAACTCCTCGAGCAACTTGACGGTCTCAAGGAACGGCGAGATGCGCTGCACCGGGCCGTTGGCCATGTCGGCCGTGGTTTGTCCGTTGCGCGCCACGGCCTTCACATCGGCGCCCCTGGATACCAGATATTTGATCATCTCGTTGTCACCGCGACCCGCCGCATGATGCAGCGGCGTGTAGCCGCCATAGTCGCGCGCGTTCACGTCGGCATGCAATTCTTCGACGAGGAATTTCACGGTCGGTATCCAACCGTCCAACACGTGGCGGTGATCGTTTCCCGCGAATCCCTGACCGTATCCAACACCGCTCGCCGCATGAATCGGCAGCACCCCCGGTCCGCCGTCGGGAACCGGTGGCAGGCCAGACGCGTCGGGTCGCATTTCCGCGGTGCTGCCAGCACCGCGGCGCGAGCGCGCGACCGGCTTGATCGTGCCGATGGCGGGATCGGCACCGGCCGCGAGCAGCATCTTCATGGCCGGAATGTCCGTGGCATACGCGGCACGGAAAAACGGTGTGGCGCCTGCGAACTCCACTCGCAGGTTGTCCCGATTGTACGTCGTGTACCACAGCGACCG
>JANMRE010000817.1:0-2751 GCA_031370885.1 Gemmatimonadaceae bacterium | reverse complement strand
GATGATGCGCGAGTTCAAGGTCGACGCCAACGTCGGCCGCCCGCAGGTCGCCTATCGCGAGACGATCCGCAAGCGCGTCGAGAAGATCGAGGGAAAGTTCATCCGCCAGTCTGGCGGCAAGGGTCAGTATGGCCACGTGGTCATCAACATGGAGCCCAGCGAGCAGGGTCAGGGTTTTGTGTTCGAGGACAAGGTGGTTGGCGGGGTGATTCCGCGTGAATACATCGGACCGGTGGAGCAGGGTATCAAGGAAGCGCTGGAAACCGGCGTGCTGGCCGGCTACCCGGTGGTGGACGTCAAGGTGCAGCTCATCTACGGCTCGTACCACGACGTTGACTCATCGGAAATGGCGTTCAAGATTGCTGGCTCGATGGCATTCAAGGAGGCGGCCCGACAGGCCAATCCTTGCCTGCTCGAACCGGTGATGAAGGTCGAGGTCGTGAGCCCCGAAGCGTACATGGGCGATGTCCTCGGCGATCTCTCCTCGCGGCGCGGCAAGATTGGCGGGATGATGCAGCGAGGTGAAGCGCAGGTGATCTCGGCGACGGTGCCGCTCGGCGAGATGTTCGGTTACTCGACCAAACTGCGCAGCATGTCGCAGGGGCGAGCGGTCTACTCGATGGAGTTTTCGCACTACGAAGAAGTGCCGAAGTCGAAGGCCGAAGAGATCATTTCGAAGGTGAAGGCGTAAGCCTCACCCACTCATTCACTACCAACACAAATCGAACCATGGGCAAGGTAAAGTTCGAGCGGAACAAGCCGCACGTGAACGTGGGAACGATCGGCCACGTCGACCACGGCAAAACGACCACAACGGCCGCTCTCACGAAAATCTCGGCGGAGAAGGGGTACGGCACGAAGTACATCGCCTACGACGAAGTCGCCAAGGCGTCGGAGTCGCAGGGTCGCCGTGACTCCACGAAGATCCTGACGATCGCCACGTCGCACGTCGAGTACGAGACGGCGAATCGTCACTACGCGCACGTGGATTGCCCGGGCCACGCCGACTACGTGAAGAACATGATCACGGGTGCGGCGCAGATGGACGGCGCCATCCTGGTTGTGTCCGCTGTCGACGGTCCGATGCCGCAAACGCGTGAGCACATCCTGTTGGCGCGCCAGGTGAACGTGCCGTCAGTGATGGTGTTCCTGAACAAGTGCGATCTGGTGGAAGACGAAGAGCTGCTCGATCTGGTCGAGCTGGAAGTCCGCGAGTTGCTGTCGAAGTACAACTATCCGGGCGACGACGCACCGGTGATTCGTGGTTCGGCCATCGGCGCCATCAACGGCGATCCGAAGTGGGTGGCGGAATTCATGAAGCTGTACGACGCGCTGGATTCGTACATTCCGGAGCCGGTGCGCGAGATCGACAAGCCGTTCCTGCTGCCGGTCGAGGACGTGTTCTCGATCACCGGTCGCGGCACGGTAGCCACGGGTCGTATCGAGCGCGGCATTGTCAAGGTGGGCGAGGAAGTGCAGCTCGTCGGCTACAATTCCGAGAAAAAGACGGTGGTCACGGGCGTCGAGATGTTCCGCAAGTTGCTGGACGAAGGACGCGCCGGTGACAACGTCGGTCTCCTGCTTCGCGGTGTGGACAAGAAGGACATTGAACGTGGCATGTGCCTCGCGAAGATGAACTCCATCAAGCCGCATTCGAAGTTTCTGGCCGAAGTGTACGTGCTTACGAAGGAAGAGGGTGGCCGTCACACGCCGTTCTTCAAGGGCTACCGTCCGCAGTTCTACTTCCGCACCACCGACGTCACGGGCACGATCGAGCTCCCCGAGGGGATGGAGATGGTGATGCCGGGCGACAACATCCAGATGACGATCGAGCTGATCATCCCGATCGCGATGGAGGAAGCGCTGCGCTTCGCCATTCGTGAGGGTGGACGCACGGTGGGCGCTGGTGTCGTAACCAAGATCCTTGTCTGATAGCCACTGAGGGGTGTGTCGTCCTGACGACGCACCCCTCAGCAGTTCCTTATACCGAGAGTCTCCAGATGGCTGGCCGCATCCGCATTCGCCTCAAAGCATTTGACCACGCTGTGATCGACCAGGCGTCGGCCGATATCGTACGCACCGCTGAAAAGACGGGCGCGCAGGTGTCGGGACCGATTCCGTTGCCCACGAAAACGCAGCGGTGGACAGTGCTGCGCTCGCCGCACGTGGACAAGAAGTCGCGCGAGCAGTTTGAACTGAAAACGCACAAACGCCTGATTGACATCCTGGATTCCCGTCCGGGCACGGTGGACGCGCTGACGAAGCTGGATTTGCCGGCTGGCGTTGATGTGGAGATCAAGGTGGAATAGGCGAGAAGGGAGACGGAAGAAGGGAGACGGGAGACGCTGCATTCCGACAGTCTCCAGTCTCCCGTCTCCAATCTCCCGTCTTAAAACAACGAACCCTTTGCACCCGGCGAAGCGTTCGACAGTCCAACGGTGAGGATCTCCGGATCCACTGCGACTTGTTACAGGAACAGGACCCACATGATCGGCATCATCGGCAAGAAACTGGGCATGACCCAGGTGTTTAACGAGCAGGGGCAGCAAGTGCCCTGCACTGTGGTGGAGGCCACGCCCAACCCGGTTACGAAAGTGACCACGGTGGCGCATGGCGGCTTCGCGGCGGTGGAGCTTGGATTTGGCGCGCAACGCGTCGCACGCGAGAACAAGAAGGGTGAGCGCACACCGCGCGGACATCGGGCGTCGATGGCCGAAGTCGGACACGCGAAAAAGGCGGGCCTCGATGCGC
>JANMRE010000815.1:0-10965 GCA_031370885.1 Gemmatimonadaceae bacterium | reverse complement strand
GCCGCGAAGGACAAAAGCTGTTTCTCAAGGGCACCAAGTGCTTCACGGAGAAGTGCCCCGTTGAACGCCGCCCGTACGCGCCTGGCCAACATGGTCAGTCGACAGCGCGCCGCAAAAAGATGTCCGAATATGCCAAGCAGTTGCGTGAGAAGCAGAAGATCAAGCGCATGTACGGCATCAGCGAAAAGCAGTTCCGCAACACGTTTGAGCGCGTGGCATCGTTCCCGGGTATCACCGGCCACAATCTGCTGGCGGCGCTCGAAACGCGTCTCGACAACGTGATTTACCGCATGGGATTTGCGCCCAGCCGCAAGGCCGCGCGTCAACTCATCCGGCATCGCCACATCGAAGTGAAGCAGCGTATCCTCGATGTGCCGTCGTATCAGGTCCGCCCCGGTGAAGAAGTGCGCGTCAAGCAGTCGTCGCGTGAACTCGCCCTGGTGATGGCCGCGCTGGAACAGAGCGGTCGCGGGTCGTCGCTGTCTTGGATTGCGGTCGACAAAGAGTCGTTCAGCGGTCGCGTGCTCGAGAAACCGGCGCGGACGGCCATTCCGTTGGCGGCGCAGGAGCAGTTGGTAGTGGAGTTGTACTCCAAATAAGTAGGCAGTAGGAAGCCGGAAGTCGGCAGTACGTTGAACGGCAGTAGGGAGTCGGGAAAAGAGTCGGGAGTAGGTACTTGGTACTCAGTAGAGAGTACTACCGACTACCGACTTCCGACTTCCGACTCAGTCAAGATCGGGACCCGAACTCCCTTACGGGTCTGCCACGCGTCGGGGCGAGGCAGAGCGTCGCGGATTCACTTCGAATCGGCGTGATCACTTAACGACAACAACACTCATGGCGAACACGATCGATCTCAGCGGACTGGTTCGTCCGCAGCTGGTTGAAGCAACGAAGCGCGAGGACACGCCGAACCTGGCCGAATTCCGGCTGCAGCCGCTGGAGCGCGGCTTTGGTCACACGTTGGGCAACGCGATGCGTCGACTGCTGCTGTCGTCGCTGCGGGGTTCGGCCGTGTGGGCATTCCGCATTGACGGCGTGGTGCATGAGCACCAGACCATCGGCGGTGTGGTCGAGGACGTGCACCAGATCATCGGCAACCTGAAAACACTGACCTTGGCCTTGCCCGACGAAGTCGAGCAAACGGTGCTCCGCATCAGCAAGTCGGGTCCCGGGGTGGTAACCGCGGCGGACATTCAGGTGCAGGCCGTTGGCGGCGTGCGCGTGATCGACCCGTCGCATCACCTGTTCACGATCACCGACGAGCGCGACTTCAATGTTGAGCTCTACGTGAACAAGGGGCGGGGCTACGTGGAGAGCGACCAGCATCCGGCTGACAAAAACCTGTCGGTGGATGTCGTGCGGATCGACGCCATCTACAATCCGGTGCGTCGGGCCAATTTCACTGTGGCGGAAACGCGTGTGGGACAGCGGACGGACTACGATCGTCTCACGCTCACCGTCGAAACCAACGGCACGATGTCGCCCGAGGAAGCGGTGAGTTATGCCGCGGCGCTGGCCCAAACGCACTTCCAGTACTTCGTGGGCTTTGGTTCGTCGGCGTCGGCGCAGCCCGGCGCCGCCGGCGATGCCGCGAACAGTGACGCGTTGCGTCTCGCCGAACTGTTTCGCACGCCCATCGACGACCTCGAACTGTCGGTTCGATCGGTCAACTCACTCAAGAATTCCAACATTCGCTCGCTCGGTGATCTGGTTCGCCAGACCGAGGCGCAAATCCTCCAGGTCAAGAACTTCGGCAAGAAGTCCCTGCAGGAAATCGCCGCACTGCTCGAGAAGGAAGGGCTCAATTTCGGAATGCGCTATGAAGAGAGCACGGACGGTGTCCGCATTCTCGACATGGGCACGGCGCCCAGCCGCGCCGCCGAAAATGCGCCCGATGACGACGACGACGACGAGGAGTAACGTTCCATGCGACATCGCAAGGCCAATCGCCAACTGCGGCGAACCAGTGAACAGCGCCTCGCGCTGCTTCGCAACCTCGCCACCTCGTTAATCGAGTCGGGCGCGATCGAAACGACGGAAGCCAAGGCCAAGGAACTCCGCCCGTTCGTCGAAAAACTCATCACCAAAGCCCGCAGCGGCACGCTCCACGCGCGTCGCCTCGCAGGCCGGCACGTTCAGAAGCGGGAGGCAGCGGACAAGCTCTTTCAGGAGATTGGTCCGCAGTTCGCCACGCGACCGGGCGGCTACACGCGCATTCTCAAGACCGGCCACCGCAAGGGTGACGGCGCGGAGATGGCGCGGATCGAATTGATCCTCAGCTGACAGGACGCATCCTCATGGCCATCAATCGTCATCGCTGCTTCTGCTGCGACAAAGGCGTTGCGTTCGGGAACAGCGTTTCGCACGCCAACAACAAGACGCGTCGTACGTGGAGACCAAACCTGCAGGTCGTGCGGACGCTGCACGACGGCACTATTATCAAGGTGAAGGTGTGCACGCGGTGTCTCGCAGCCGGCAAGATCAAGCGCGCGCCGCGCGGTCAGCTCGCCGTCGCCTGAACCCGTCGTGACCATCGCCAGGCGGGGAGCTCATTTCCATCGGGCTTCCCGCCTTCGCATATCCGCAAGGACTTCGTACTCAGTTGAACGTACTCCGTACTCAGTTGAAAGTACTCCGTACTCAGTTCAAGTACTGCCGACTTCCTACTGCCGACTTCCTACTCTCTGATGAAATCCGCCCTCATCACCGGGATCACCGGCCAGGATGGTTCGTACCTCGCCGAGTTTCTGCTCGCCAAAGGGTATCGGGTCGTGGGGGTTGTCCGACGCTCCTCGACTACGCCGTATGAGCGGATTGCGCATCTCGTCGATCGGATCGAATTGGCGTCGGCGGATCTGCTCGACCAGACGTCGCTCACCGATGTGGTGGAGGCCACCAGACCCGACGAGATCTACAATCTCGCGGCTCAGAGTTTTGTGCAGACCTCCTGGCAGCAGCCCGTCCTGACCGGTGAGTTTACGGCGCTGGGCGTTACGCGGATGCTCGAAGCCATGCGCAAGGCCGCGCCACGCGCGCGGCTGTATCAGGCCAGTTCCAGCGAGCAGTTCGGAAAGGTCGTGGAAACCCCACAGCGGGAATCCACGCCCTTTTATCCGCGATCGCCCTATGGCGTTGCCAAAGTGTACGGCCACTGGATTACCGTGAACTATCGGGAAAGCTTCAACCTCTTCGCCGTCTCGGGCATCCTGTTCAACCATGAATCGCCGCGGCGCGGTCTTGAGTTTGTCACGCGCAAGATTTCCGATGCCGTGGCGCGCATCAAGATGGGACTCCAGCGCGATCTGCGGTTGGGCAACCTCGACGCGCGCCGCGACTGGGGGTTCGCCGGCGACTACGTCGACGCGATGTGGCGCATGCTGCAGCAGGATACCCCTGACGACTTTGTGATTGGCACGGGCGCCACATTCTCCGTGCGGGATTTCTGTCAGGCGGCGTTTGAAACAGTTGGGCTGGACTATCGCGAGTTCGTGGTGCAGGACGAAAAGTTCTTCCGCCCCGCCGAAGTGGATCTGTTGGTGGCCGATCCATCGAAAGCGAAGACGCAATTGGGGTGGTCGCCAACCGTCACCTTCGCCCAGTTGGTGCAGATGATGGTTGACGCCGACCTCGCGCGGTACGCTGCCGCGCGGTGATTCATCCCACGGGTCCAACCTGTCTGAGGCGCGGACGTCCATGCGTGCGTTAGTCACCGGCGCAGCAGGATTTGTCGGTCGATGGATCACCCGCGCGCTGCGCGACGACGGCATCGAGGTGTGGGGCATCGCGTTGGATGACGAATCAACGTCACACGCCGTGCGCGACGCCGTGGCCGAGGGTGCCGGTGCCACCGTACGACCGCCGCTGCATTGGTGCGGGGGGGATTTGCGCGACGGGCCGTTCGTGACCGACGCCGTACGGGCCGCACAACCCGACTTGGTGGTGCATCTGGCGGCCATTTCGCATGTCCCCACGGCCGAGGCCGATCCCGCGTTGGCATGGGACATCAACGTGACCGCTACGGCGCGTCTGCTGCAGCGCGTGGATCAGTTGCGCGCCGCGGGCGCCGTCGATCCGGTGGTGTTGCTGGTGGGCAGTGCGGAGCAGTATGGGCGACAAGAGGGGGAGGTGCGCGCCTTGTCCGAGGATACACCGCAGGCGCCGCGCACGGTCTACGCGGCCACCAAAGCGGCGCAGGAGGTCATGGCGCTGCAATGCTGGCGCGCCAACGGACTGCGGGTGATCGTGGCGCGCAGTTTCAACCACAGCGGACGCGGACAGGATCCGCGCTTTCTGCTGCCGGCGCTCGTGGCGCGCGCACTCGCGCTGCGCGACGCAGCGATTGGCACACCGCTGCGCGTTGGCAATACCACGCCGATCCGTGATTTCCTTCATGTGAGTGATGTGGTCGCGGCATATATTTCCCTGCTGCGACGCGGAACGCCCGGTCACGCGTACAACGTGGCCAGTGGCACGGGGCGGTCAGTGCACGACATTGTGGAACGCGTGCTCGTGCGCGCGGGCGTCAACGCGCCCGTCGTCACGGATCCAACGCTGGTGCGCCCCATTGACGTTCCCGCGCTGGTGGGCGATCCACGCAAACTCCAGGAAGCGACCGGCTGGCGCGCGTCGCGCACTTTTGACGATATCATCGACGATCTGATTCATGCCGCGACGCACTGACCTGCACCGCATTCTGGTGATTGGCTCCGGGCCGATCGTGATCGGGCAGGCCGCCGAGTTCGACTACTCCGGCACGCAAGCCATCAAGGCGCTGCGGGAGGAAGGGTACGAGGTTGTCCTCGTGAATTCCAATCCGGCCACCATCATGACGGATCCCGAGTTCGCCGACCGGACCTACATCGAGCCGGTGACGCCGGAATTCGTCGAGATGGTGATCGCACGCGAACGCCCCGACGCGGTGCTGCCAACGATGGGCGGTCAGACGGCGCTCAACGTGGCGCTGGCGTTGTACGACACGGGTGTGTTGGCGCGTTACGGGTGCGAACTGATTGGGGCCAACGCGCGCGCCATTCGCGTCGCCGAAGATCGCAAGCTGTTCGCCGAAGCGATGCAAAAGATTGGTCTCAAATGCCCGACCGGTCGCACGGTGACCTCGTTGGAGGAGGCGCTGGTGGCCGTCGAACACACGGGTTTCCCATCGATCATTCGTCCGTCGTTCACCCTCGGCGGCACCGGCGGCGGTATCGCGTATAACCGCGAGGAGTTCGAAAGCATTGTGCGCCGTGGTCTCGATCTGTCTCCCGTCACGTCCGTGCTGGTCGAGCGCTCCCTGCTCGGGTGGAAGGAGTTCGAGCTCGAAGTGATGCGCGATTGCGCCGACAACGTGGTGATCGTGTGTTCGATCGAAAATCTCGACCCGATGGGCGTGCATACCGGCGACTCGATCACTGTGGCACCCGCCATGACGCTCACCGACCGCGAATATCAGGCAATGCGCGATGCCGCCGTCGCGATCATCCGCGAGATCGGCGTGGATGCCGGAGGCTGCAACATTCAGTTTGCCGTCAGTCCGGTGAACGGTGAATTGATCGTGATCGAAATGAATCCGCGGGTGTCGCGCTCATCGGCGCTTGCTTCAAAAGCCACGGGATTCCCGATCGCGCGTATTGGCGCCAAGCTGGCCGTTGGCTTTCGTCTGGATGAAGTGCCGAACGACATCACCAAAACCACGCCGGCCAGCTTTGAGCCCGTACTGGACTACGTGATCGTGAAGTGTCCACGCTTCGCCTTCGAAAAATTCGTTTCCGCCGACCCCGGACTCACCACGCAGATGAAGTCGGTGGGTGAGTCGATGGCCATCGGGCGCACATTCAAAGAAGCATTCCAGAAAGCGCTGCGCGCACTCGAAACCGGCCGACCGGGATGGTCGGTGGGTGAGCGACTCATCGATGATCGCTTGACGGAGGAATCGAAAGAAGCGCTGCGCGGTGCACTCAGTCGTCCAACGCCTGAACGGATCTTTCAGCTGAAGCGGGCCATGCAGTTGGGGATGGGCACCGCCGAGCTGCACGCCATTACGGGTATCGATCCATGGTTCCTCGATCAGTTGCAGGAACTGCTGGAGGCCGAAGGGTGGTATCGCGCGCTGCCCGTAATAAATGCCGACGCCATGCGGTCGATGAAACGCATGGGCTTTTCCGACCGGCAATTGGGCGCGTTGCGACAGGAGTCCGAGCACGACACGCGTGCGCGTCGATGGGCCTTTGGCGTTCGACCGGCGTACAAAATGATCGACACCTGCGCTGGTGAGTTTCCCTCCAGTACGCCGTACCTGTACGGCTGCTACGACGAAGAGAGCGAAGCCGTCACCGGGGAACGCCCGAAAGTGGTGATTCTCGGCTCCGGCCCCAACCGCATCGGACAGGGCGTGGAGTTCGACTATTGCTGCGTGCGCGCGGTATTGGCGCTCCGGGAACAGGGGTACGAGGCGATCATGGTCAACTCCAATCCCGAAACGGTCTCCACCGACTTCGACATCTCCGACAAGTTGTTCTTCGAACCCCTCACTCTCGAAGATGTGCTGGAAATTGTCGAGCGCGAAAAACCGCTGGGCGTCATTGTACAACTCGGTGGACAGACTCCGCTCAAGCTCACGCGCGCCCTCGAAGCGGCCGGGGTTCGCATTCTGGGCACGTCGCCCGACTCGATTGATATTGCCGAGGATCGTCGGCGGTTTGAGAAGCTCACTCGGGAGTTGGGTATCGCGCAACCGGCCAATGGGACGGCCACCAGCGTTGACGAGGCCGTGACGATCGCCGACCGAATTGGCTATCCGGTATTGGTGCGCCCGTCGTACGTATTGGGTGGCCGCGCGATGGAAATCGTGCACGATGCGTTGTCGCTGCGCGACTATTTCGAACGGGCAGCGCGGGTGAGTGAGGATCGCCCGGTACTGGTTGATCGGTTTCTCGAAGATGCGTTCGAAGCCGACGTGGATGCGCTGAGCGATGGGACCGATGTGGTGATTGGTGCGGTGATGGAGCACATCGAAAGCGCGGGTATTCACTCGGGCGATTCGGCGTGCGTACTGCCACCCTATCTCATTCCGCACGACGCAGTCGAACAGATGAAGGCGCATACCGTGGCCTTCGCGAGGGCGCTCGGCGTCGTGGGACTGATCAACGTCCAGTATGCCTACAAGGATGGCGTGGTGTACGTGATCGAAGTGAACCCGCGCGCGTCGCGCACGGCCCCGTTTGTGTCCAAGGCCATCGGGGTGTCGTTGCCCTCGGTGGCGGCACGGCTCATGCTGGGCGAAACGCTGGCCCAGGTTGGCTTCACACGGGAGATCATTCCGCCGTTCGTGAGTGTGAAGGAAGCCGTCTTCCCTTTCAACAAATTCCGCGAGTTCGATCCGGTCCTCGGTCCGGAAATGCGTTCCACCGGCGAAGTGATGGGCATCGATGACGACTTCGGCACCGCATTTCTCAAGTCGCAACTGGCGGCCGATAACGCGTTGCCGCGCGAGGGTGCGGTGTTCCTCACGCTCAACGACTCGGACAAGCCCAACGCCGTGCCGCTGGCCCGTCGCTTCAGTGCACTGGGATTCCGCCTCTTTGCCACCAGTGGCACGGCCACGTATCTGCGTGCCCACGGTGTTGAAGTCGAGTCGGTGCTGAAGGTGCACGAAGGTCGGCCGCATGGTGTCGACTTGATCCTGAACGGCGATGTGCAGTTGCTGGTGAACACGCCACTCGGCAAGCACGCGCAGGTCGATGACGAGCGATTGCGCCAGGCCGCCATCAGCAATCGGGTGCCGTACACAACAACGCTGTCGGCGGCCAGCGCGGCGGCCGAAGCCATTGCGGCCCGACAGTCGCGCGAGCCGACGGTGCGGTCGCTCCAGGAATGGCACGAGCGATTGCCGGTGACCGTCGCGTGACGGAGATGATCGATCGCCCCGGTCGCGGGCATGTGGGGAGCCGAGTCACGCTGGGCGCCGGTGCACTGGTGCATGAGTCGGCGTACGTGGACGACGGAGCCGTCATCGGTGACGGCACACGCATTTGGCACTTTGCCCACGTGCTTGGCGGCGCGGTGGTTGGCGCTCGCTGTTCACTCGGACAAAACGTCGTGGTGATGAATGCCGTCCGCATCGGCGATAACGCAAAGATTCAGAACAACGTGTCGCTGTATGAAGGGGTCGAGTTGGAAGCGGATGTGTTCTGCGGACCATCGATGGTGTTCACCAACGTGTACAATCCGCGCAGTGCAGTGTCTCGCAAGGACGAGTATCGACGCACACTGGTGCGCCAGGGCGCCAGCATCGGTGCCAACGCGACCATCGTGTGCGGCGTGGTGATCGGTCGCTATGCGTTTATCGGCGCCGGGGCGGTGATCAATCGCGATGTCCCTGACTACGCGTTGATGACGGGAGTGCCGGGACGGCGGATCGGCTGGATGTCCGACGCCGGTTTTCGTCTGGAGTCGCTGGGTCTCGTGGCCAATGATGGGACGCTGGAGCGGCTGCGTTGTCCAGGGACAGGCGCGCTGTACGAGCGCAGCGGAAGTGTGGTGACGCCGATTGCCGCACACCCGTCGAGGCCCGCGTGACCGCGCGCTCCATTCCGGGAAACCGACCGATTCGCCTTGCGCTGGTGGGTTGTGGGCGCATCAGCCGCAATCACTTCGAGGCCATTGCCAAGCTCGACGCGCTCGAACTGGTGGCGGTGTGCGACAGTGTGGACGTGCGCGCCCGGGAGGCCGGTGAGGCGCAGGGTGTGCCGTGGTTCACGGGCTACGAGCAGATGTTGGAACAGGTGGCCAGCGATGCCGTGGTGATTGCGACTCCCTCGGGATTGCATCCGCAGCACGGGATTCTGGCGGCGCGTGCTGGGCGCCACGTGATTTCCGAGAAACCCATGGCGATCTCGCTGGCCGCCGCCGACGCGCTGGTCCAGGAGTGCGACGATCACGGCGTGCAGTTGTTTGTCGTCAAGCAGAATCGGCTCAATCCGCCCATTCAGTTGCTGAAGCGCGCCGTCGACCGCGGACGGTTTGGGCGCATCTACATGGCGAACTGCACCGTGCGTTGGACGCGGCCTCAGGAATACTACGATCAGGCTCCGTGGCGCGGGACGTGGGCGCTCGATGGTGGAGCCTTCATGAATCAGGCGTCGCACTATGTCGACCTCATTCAGTGGCTGGTGGGTCCAGTCGAGAGTGTGATGGCGAAAACGGCCACGATGGCGCGCCGGATTGAAGCGGAGGACTCGGGCGTTGCGGTATTGAAGTTTCGGTCGGGGGCCATTGGCACCATCGAAGTGACGATGTTGACGTTCCCGCGGAACCTCGAAGGCTCAATCACGATCCTCGGCGAGAAGGGCTCGGTGAAGATCGGCGGCACCGCCGTGAACAAGGTTGAACACTGGATGTTTGCCGAGTATGACGATGACGACAAGCTGGTCGAACAGGCGAACACCAACCCGCCGTCCGTGTATGGATTTGGACACGAGGCGTACTACCGCAACGTGGTGGCGGTGTTGCGCGGTGAGGCGGTCGCGGATACCGATGGCCGAGCCGGTCGCAAGTCGCTGGAACTGATCCTCGGCATTTACGAGTCGGCCAGAACGGGGTGTGACGTTCCGCTTCCGCTGCGTGTCGGCACCTGATGTTCACCTCCTCATCGCACGGGCGGAACTGAACGCATGGCCGTTCCATTGCTCGATCTCAAGGCGCAACACGCGACGATCAAGGCGGATGTGGTCGCCGCACTCATGGATGTCGTCGATCACCAGACGTTCATCCTCGGCGAACCGGTAGGACAGTTGGAATGTCAGGTGGCGGGACTGTCGCACACCACGTATGCCGTCGGCTGCGCCAACGGCTCCGACGCGCTCATACTGGCATTGCGTGCGCTGAACGTGGGCCGTGAGGACGAAGTAATCACCACGCCGTTCACGTTTTTCGCGACCGGCGGGATGGTGCACAACGTCGGCGCACGTCCGGTGTTTGTGGACATCGACCCGCGCACGTTCAACATCGCGCCGGAGGCGGTGCGGGCGGCCGTCGGAAGCCGCACCAAAGCCGTGATCGTCGTCGATCTGTTCGGTCAGATGGCGCCGATTGAGCAGATCACTGCCGCCGCGTCGGGTCGCCCGGTCATCGAGGATGCGGCGCAGTCCATTGGGGCCAGTCGCACCATCAATGGCAAGACGGTCATGGCGGGTGAGTGCGCTGCGATCGGCACGTTCAGTTTTTTCCCATCAAAAAACCTGGGCGGATACGGCGATGGCGGCATGATGGTCACGCAGGACGAGGTGTTGTACGACACCCTCATGAAGTTGCGCACCCACGGCAGTCGGAAAACCTACTATCACGAGATCGTCGGATATAACAGTCGACTCGATACACTGCAGGCGGCGGTGTTGCTGGCCAAGTTGCCACACTTGGCGACGTGGAGCGAGGCGCGTCGGCGAAACGCGGCCTTTTACGACGCGGCGTTCGCTGATGTGGGCGAGGTCACCACGCCGTACGTCGATCCCGCCAATACGTCGATCTACAATCAGTACACCCTGCGCGCCGACCGTCGGGACGCCCTGCAAGTGCATCTCAAGACGCTTGGCATCGGCCACGCGGTGTACTATCCGCTGGCGCTTCATCTGCAACCGTGCTTCGCCTACCTGGGGTATCGGGAAGGGCAGTGCCCGGAAAGCGAGCGCGCGACGCGCGAAGTGATTTCCCTTCCGGTATTTCCTGAACTCAGCACGGAGCAGCGCGATGAAGTCGTCGCCGCCGTGCGCACATTCTACGGGCGCTGAGCGCCTCACGACGGCGAAGATGACTGTGATGAAAGCACAACTGCTCGCGAAGATTCACGATCGGTCCGCCGTGATCGGCGTGGTCGGACTCGGCTACGTGGGGCTGCCGTTGGCGATGGAGTTTGCGCGGGCGGGGTTTCGCGTGATTGGCTACGATGTCAGCCAGCGGGTGATCGACCTG
>JANMRE010000798.1:0-9896 GCA_031370885.1 Gemmatimonadaceae bacterium | reverse complement strand
ACACATCTTCACCGAGAAACCGGTGGCCGTCGATGTGAAGACGGCACTCGCCGCGATCGCTGCCGCCGACATGGCGAAGGCGAAGGGACTCGGCATCGTGGCGGGCACGCAGCGTCGTCACGATCCGCGGTACGTCGAAACCATTCGTCGCATTCACGACGGGGCGATTGGCGACGTGCTCGGCGGACAGGTGTACTGGAACCAAGGCGGACTCTGGAGTCACGCGCGCAAGCCGGAATGGAGCGACACGGAGTTTCAGCTGCGCAACTGGTTGTACTACGCCTGGGCGTCGGGCGACCATATTGTTGAACAGCACGTGCACAATATTGACGTCGCCAATTGGGTGATGCGTGGTCATCCGGTGCGCGCCGTAGCGATGGGCGGCCGGCAAACGCGCACCGATCCCCTGTACGGACACGGATTCGACCACTTCGCGGTGGATTTCGAATACAGCGATGGCCGACACATTCTGTCGATGTGCCGCCAGCAGGACGGCACTGCCAGCAACGTGGGCGAGGCATTCCAAGGCACGCTCGGCCGCAGCAACGCCTACGACACGATTGAAGGCCGCAAGGCGTGGAAACACGCGCGCCTTGACGCGATGAACCCGTATGTTGAGGAACATCGCAATCTCGTCGCCAGCATTCGTGCCGGGAAACCGCTCAATGAAGGACGGCAGGTGGTGGAAAGCAACCTCACCGCCATCCTTGGTCGTGAGGCGGCGTATACCGGACAGTCGATCTCGTGGGATGACCTCATGAACTCCAACCTGTCGATCCTTCCACCCGCGTTCGCACTGGGACCACTCGACACGCCGGCGGTGCCGACGCCTGGGGAGACCACATTGCAGCGCACGTTCAGCGCCGGATGGTGACCATGGAACGACGCGATCCGTAGTAGGAGGCTATTGCCGTCGCGTGACTCGACGATCGCCGCAGCGCGGGCGCGTAATACTCTTGGCGGCGATTGGCTGCCGTTCACCCCTCACGACACTGCTCATGACGCTCCAGCGCCTACTCTCGCCGCTTCACCTCACCAGCGCACTGCTCGTCGCCTGCGTCGGGCTCGGCGTCCCCGTGATGCTGCTGTCGGGCCAGTCGGCCTTGGCTGCCAAACCTGCCGTCCTGGTGACCGGTGCCAGCAGTGGCATCGGGCGCACAATCACTGAAACCCTCGCATCGCGCGGGTATCACGTATATGCCGGCGCGCGAAAGCCTGAGGACCTGCAAGCGCTCAACGCGATCGCGAACGTGCAGGCCGTGAAGTTGGACGTGACGGTGCCCGCCGATATCGCCGCAGCCGTTGCGACCATTCGCCGAGCGGGTCGCGGGTTGCATGGCGTGGTCAACAACGCCGGCGTGGCGGCAATTGCGCCGTTGATCGAGATGGAGGAGCGCGAACTCACGTCACTGTTCGATGTGAACGTGTTCGGACCCTTTCGTATCACCAAGGCATTCGCGCCCATGTTGATCGAGTCGAAGGGTCGCGTTGTGAACATCAGTTCGATCTCGGGCATTCTCTCGGGGCCGTTGCTCGGGGCCTACAGTATGAGTAAGCATGCCGTGGAGGCGTATGGCGACGCCCTCTCGGCAGAACTCGCGCGCTTCGGCGTCAAGGTGAGCTTGATCGAGCCCGGTAACTATCGATCGGAGATTGGCAAGAACACCATCGCCCAAATCGAACGCGCCGTGGCTGCGCGACCGGACTCGCCGTATCAGCCGCAAATGCGCAACATGGTCACGGCCATGGGTCAATACGACAACTATCCCGAGCCAACCGAGGTCGCCAATGCGGCCGTGCATGCGCTGTTCGATCCGAATCCGAAAATGCGCTACATGGTGGTCCCGGTGGCGCGACAAGGAGAGGTCACTATCCGCAAGACCATCGACGAGCTGGTCCAGTTGAATCAAGGACATCCCTTCACGTATGATCGCGAAACGCTCATCAAGATGCTTGACGAAGCGCTGGCTCGACACAAATAGGACGCCAGACACCTTAGGTTTCATGACGTCGAAACGCTCGAAGCAGCCCGCCGTACGGCAGGTCGCAGGCTATCTGTCAAAGCCCATCACCCTTCCCTCAACACCGATTCCAATGCATGTCCTCCCCCTGCGCACGGCGCTGACATTTGCCACGGCAGTGTCGCTCGCCGCCTGCTCGTCTGCAACGAAACCCAACCCCGCGCCCACGCCGGCAGCTGACCCTCGCAACAACCTGAAAGCAGGTCTGTTCGACGCCGGCGAATTCACGTCGAATCTCAAGGTGGTGGCCAAGGCCGTGTCCCCGAAGGGCTTCCTCGGCGAAACCAATTCCGACCTCGCCTTCACGGGCAACTACGTCATTCAGGGCAACTACAACGGCCCGGTGGTGTGGGACATCAGCAACCCGTCGCAGCCCAAGCTGGTGGTGGCCTACGAGTGCCCGGCGTCGCAGAACGACGTGTCGGTGTACAAGAACCTGATGTTCATGTCGGCGGAATCGATGAACGGCCGCGTTGATTGCAAACCGGGTGGCGTGAAAGAAGTCGTGAGCAAGGAGCGCATACGCGGGGTGCGCATTTTTGACATCAGCAACATCCGTGAACCCAAGCTCGTGGCCAGCGTACAGACGTGCCGTGGCTCGCACACGCACACCGTGCTCGAAGATCCGAAAGACCGCGACAACGTGTACATCTACGTGTCGGGTTCGTCGGGCATTCGTCCGGCGGGTGAATTGGCCGAGTGCGTGGCCGCCCCAAGCACTGAAGCCAATTCGTCGCGTCTGCGCATCGAAATCATCAAGGTGCCGCTGGCCAATCCGTCAAAGGCCGCCGTGGTTGGACGTGCCAACATCTTTGCCGGATTGGGCGCGCCCACCAGCCACGGTGCGTCGGCCGCTGACAAGGCCGAACTGGACGCCGCCAAAGCCAAGGGTGCGTTCACGATCATGATTCCCGCCATGAACGAGGAGGTCATCCTCCCAAGTCAGCTCGTAAAGCCGGTGATTGACAGCATCATGAAAGCCCGCAATGCCACCACGCCGAACGCGGCCGATACGGCGGCCGCACGACCGATCGTCAACGCCGCGGTGCAGCGCATGATTGCGGCGCAGGGCATGGCCGCTCCGGCCGCGAAGAGCACGGCCATCAGCGAGGGGTCGCAGTGCCACGACATTACCGTGTATCCGTCACTCGGATTGGCTGGTGGTGCCTGCGAAGGACACGGCCTGCTGCTCGATATCAGCAATCCGGTGAATCCGGTGCGCCTTGATGCCGTGGCTGACTCCAACTTCGCCTACTGGCACTCGGCGACGTTCAACAACGACGGCACGAAATTGCTCTTCTCCGATGAATGGGGTGGTGGCGGCTCACCGAAGTGTCGTCCGCTCGACAAGCCCGAGTGGGGAGCGAACGCGATCTTCGAGATCGTGAACAAGAAGCTGGTGTTCAAGAGCTACTACAAGATCCCCACCTATCAAACGTCGAACGAAAACTGCGTGGCGCACAACGGCTCGCTGATTCCGATTCCGGGGCGCGACGTAATGGTGCAGGCGTGGTACCAAGGCGGCATTTCCGTATTCGACTGGACCGATGCGGCACACCCCAAAGAAATCGCGAGCTTTGATCGTGGCCCTGTTGACGGCACGCGCATGGAGATGGGCGGCTCGTGGTCGGTGTACTGGTACAACGGCAGCATCGTGAGCTCCGAAATCGCCCGTGGCATGGACGTGGCTCAGTTGGTGCCAAGCGAGTTCATCTCGCAAAACGAAATCGATGCCGCGAATACGGTGAAGTGGGATTACCTCAACGCGCAGGGGCAACCGAAAATCGTGTGGCCGCCCAGCTTCTCGCTGGCCAAGGCGTACACTGACCAGTTGGAGCGCAAAGGGTGCGTGAGCGCGTCGAAAATCGGCGACATTCGTTCGCAGATTGCCAATGCGGAAAAGGGCACCGGCACGGCGCGCAATGCGGCGCTGGGCAAGCTGGTGACGGATCTCGATGGGAATCGCAGCTGCGATCCGAACAAGATCGACCTGTTGAAGAAGGCATTGCAGGATCTGCGGACGCCGGCGATGTAGTGGGTAACGGAGCGCCGGCGCAACCGCGTCGGCGCTCCGTGGTCGGCGAGGGCGACCATTCCGCCGCCCCTACACAGTCCTCGTCATTCGCGATGCGGTGGTCCCATAACCCGGGTTGTGTACACCACACCGTCCGGCGTCTCACCCGCTGTGACGTGGCCCACGACGGTGCGCGTTCTCATGTCGATGATCGCGACTCTGGCCTGCGTACTGAGGGACAGCAACACGTACCGCGCATCGGGCGTCATCGCGATCCCCTGCGGGCCGGCCCCCGGTAACGACAACCGCGAAATCTCGCGTCGCGTGCTGCGCTCGATGAACCGCACCTCATGGTTGCGCAAATCGGGAATCACCACGGTCTTCACGTCGGGTGTAAACAGAACACGATACGGCCAGCTGACACCCTCCGCCGCGGTGGTCAAGGCACCAGTTGCCGGATCGAGCACGCTCACGCGTCCGGTGGCGTTGCTGCCTACCCAGACTTCCTTGCCGTCGGGCGTCACGTTGATCGCTTCGGGCTGCGCTGGCACCTCGAAACTCCGCACGAATGTCCAAGACGTGAGATCGAGTTCAGAGACGGAGTTGCCGCCAATGTTGCCGGTAAATCCGCGCACGCCGTCGGCCGAAATGCCAATCATATGCGATCCGGCGAAGTTGGTGGGGATCACGCGTCGGATAGCGCCCGCCGACACGCTGACAATCACGACATTGCGGCTGGCCTCCGAGGTCACCGCCACCAGTGTGTCGCCCGGCAGAAACTTTATGCCGTGTGGCGAGCGGTACTCACCCAGGTCGATGGTGCGCACCACCCGTTGGCCCGGCACATCAATCACGGTGAGTGTCTTGCGCGTTCCCACCGGACCGCTGTAGTCCGTCACGACGGCGGTCGCACCGTCGGCACTGAGCGCGATCTCGTGCGGACCGAGGCCCGTGGGGAGCGTCGCCAGCGTGCGGCCCGAGGCCAGGTCGATGATGGTGGCCGTCGAGGGCGACTTGTTGGTGACGATGAGCGTGCCAGTCAGCCCCGGCACTTGCGCCGCCGCTTCTGTGGTCGCCACCGAAACGAACAGTGCAACCGTCCAGCTCCACTGCAGGTACCGACTACGTCGCATACGACGGGCCTCGATGTGAAGGGTCATGGTGATGATACCGGCCTGCTGGTCGGCGCACCATGGCGCGGGCGCTCCATTGCCACCGAGGCAACTCGGCCGCATGCTCCATGGCATGACAGCTCAATTTGTTGCGCTCGCCTGTTGCGTAGGCCTCTCACTGACCGCGTCCACCACCGATGCGGTGGTCAACGCGCCGCCTACGTCGCCAATCACCATCCGAGCCGGCAGGCTCGTTGATGGACGCGGCGCCATGCGTCGCAACGTTGTGGTCACGGTGCGCGGTACGCGCATTGAGCGGATCGCGCCATACAAGGCAGGGGTGACCGTCTCATACGATCTGTCGGCGTACACGCTGCTCCCTGGATTCATCGACACGCACGTACATATTGACTCGCACTTCGGGCGCGACGGGCGCGCGCAGAATTCGGGTGAGACACCGCTCCAGCGGCTTCGCGCGACCACGGACAATGCCTACGTCACACTCGCCGCCGGTTTCACCACGGTCCAGTCGCTTGGCGCGGTGAGTGATACCGCGCTGCGCTCGCTGATCGCGCGCGGCGATGCGATCGGACCACGCATCATCACGTCGATGGGCTCGTTCAGTGACACGAGTCGCACACCTGAACAAGTGCGCGCGTGGGTGCGTCAGCAGGTCGCGTCGGGTGCCGACCTGATCAAGGTTTTCGCCAGCAAAAGCATTCGCGAGGGCGGTGGCCAAACACTGTCCGACGCGCAGATCGAAGCCGCATGCGGCGAGGCCAAGGCGCTTGGTAAGCGCAGTTGGGTACACGCACACGCGGCGTCGGCTGTTCGCGCGGCCGCTGCTGCGGGCTGTTTCGCCGTGACGCATGGCAGCCAGGCCACCAACATCGAGCTCGCACTCATGGCCGCCAACGGCACGTTCTTCGAGCCAAACATCGGGCTCGTGACCCAGAACTATCTCGAGAACAAGCCGCGATATCTGGGGATCGGCAACTACGACGAAGCCGGCTTTGCCTTCATGCAGGACGGCATTCCGCTCAAGCTCGCCATGTTTCAGCGCGCACTGAGCGTTCCTGGTCTCAAACTGCTCGCCGGCACCGACGCCACGGCCGGTGCGCACGGGCAGAACGCGCGCGAGGTCATCTACCGCGTGAAGGTGGCTGGCCAATCGCCCATGGATGCGATCGTCTCCATCACGTCTCGCGCGGCGGAGTCGCTGGGCATGCCCGACCGTATCGGCAGCATCGCACTGGGCTACGAGGCCGACCTCGTGGCGGTTGAAGGCGATCCGCTTGCTGATATCGACGCGTTGCAGCGCGTAGTGTTCGTGATGAAGGGAGGTGCCGTGGTGAAGGGATTGTCGCCACACTTCGAAAAACTGCAGCCCAGCGTGTTTGGCGACGGTGCAACACTGGCCAACGCGTTTGCCGACTTTGATGGCGATGGCGATGCGGACCTGTTCGTTGGATTCAATGGCGCGCCGAATCGGCTGTACCGCAATGACCGCGGGGTGTTCACCGACGTGGCTCCAGCGACTGGCGTTGCCGACGCCCGCGCCACGCGCGCCGTCGCGTGGATCGACTACGACCAGGATGGCGACCCCGATCTGCTGGTTGGATTTGCGCCGAGCGCCGGTTCGGTGATCACGATGTATCGCAACGATGCCGGTCGATTCACTGATGTGACCACGACCACGGGTCTCGCGCGCGATTCGGCCGCCGTGCGTCAATTCTCGTGGATCGACTTCGATGGAGACAACGATCTCGATCTCTTCGTGGCCTTGCGCGACCGCCCCAATCTGATGTTTCGCAATGACGCCGGACATTTCACCGACATCGCGGGAGCTATCGGGTTGGCCGATGCACGCCGCAGCGTGGGCGCCATTTGGTTTGACTACGACGCCGACGGTGATCTTGATCTCTATGTCGCGAATCAGGACGGTGACAAGAACGGACTGTTCCGCAACGACGCCGGCCGCTTTACCGATGTGGCTGACGCGGCCGGTGTGGCGTGGGGCGGGCGCTTGGCGGGCGACGCAACCAACGGCACCGTGCGCCCCTGTTCGGCTGACGTGGACGGTGACGGCCGATTCGATCTCTTTGCCGCCAACTATGGTCGCAACGGACTGATGCTCAATCGTGGCAACGGTCGGTTCGAAGACGTGTCGGTCGCGTGGGGTATTGCGATGGACGCGCGATTCGATGCCTGCGCGTTTGAGGACTTCGACAACGACGGTCGCATTGATCTGTACGTAAACGGTACGGTAACCGGCGGTGTGAGCTATCGCGATTACCTGTATCGCAACACCGGCCATTCGTTCGAACCCGTCACACCGAACAACCTCTCCGCGTTACCGGCTGACCACGGTGTACAATGGGCCGACGTAGACAGCGACGGCGCGATGGATCTCGCACTCACGGGCACCGCCGAACGGGGGATACATGGCATCTGGCGAAATGTCATGGCACCGGCCGCAGCGGTGCGTTCGCTGGCTGTTCGCGTGACGGATGCCAGTGGCCGGCACACGCGCGCCGGCGCGGAAGTGCGTGTATACACCACAGGCACGCGCCGATTGCTTGGTGTGCGATTGATCGACACGGGGTCAGGCTACAACGCGCAGAGCGACCTCCCGGTGCACTTCGGACTGCCCACCAGTGGACGGGTTGATGTTGAGGTCATCTGGCCGGCGAACGGGAAGCGAGTGCCGGTGGTGGTGCGCGGTGTTGATCCCGCCACGTTCAGTCACCGGGCACTCGACGTACGAGCCCCGTAGTCAGTCACTGACAACGGCTCGCACTGGTGCGATACGCGGAGCCTGTCGTTAAGCTATCACGAGTGTCGTTCCGCTCGCTCACTCCTTTCCCGACTCACACCGTCATGCCCTCTCCGTACGAATCCGCCACGCTCAACCTGAAGCTGTTTGATATGCGACGGGAACCCGAGCTTCGTCGCGCCCGCAGCTGGTTTATCACCGAGTTCCATCCAACCACCATCGACGATTACTTCACGGCGATGACCAGCGACAAGAATGCGTGGATGCGCATGGTCATTGGCTACTGGGATATGGCGGCATCAATGGTGTCGCATGGCGCCATCGATCGCGACATGTTTCTCGCCGCACACACCGAGATTGTCGGCACGTTCGCCAAGGCGCATCCGTTCCTCGCGGAGATTCGCGCACGCATCGGGCCGCTGGTGTTGGCGCACGTGGAATCACTCGTGATGTCGATTCCCAATGCCGAGGAGGAAATGGCCAAGCGGCGCGCACGACTGAAAGCCATGTGGGAAGCCCGTCAAGCCGCACAGGCTTCTCGCGAATGATCTGCAGGCGTGCGGGCGTTCCTGAAACCAAATAGCCGATTCGACCCGCTTACTCCACCCCCGACAGGTGCTGCGCCGACAGGTCGTTCAGGTCGCGAATCTTCTTGCACTTCGTATCATCGGCAAAGTCGATCATGACGATGTTGGGGAAAAAGCTGCGTCGTTGCTGCGCGCTGGCGAGCGGGTTACTCGATGGAAGCGACACGCGGGCGTTCACGAAGTCGCCCAGCCCCTGTGACCAGAGCGACTTCATCTTCGCAATGTTCGGCGCGTCCCACATACCGTCGTCCCGCTTCCTGATGCTTTCGATGAGACCCGTGGTCGTCCAGTACATCATGCCGATCACCGCCGGATTCCCCATCGCCCCGGCGCCCTGCATGAGCTTCGACTGTTTCTTGATGTTCTGCTTGAGCTTGTTGACTGGATTGAAAGGCGAGGTTCCGCCCTTCCCGTAGTATTGCAGACCATCGTACACGCTTTCATACGATGCGCCCTCCCCCGACAGGTTCTTGAAGGTGAGGATGCCATCCGTCTGCCCCGCAAGCTCTCCCTGGCCCTTCTTCGAAAAGAGCACCACCACCTTGCCGCGCAGATCCTCCAGCGTTGTGGTGTTCAGATTCCCCGCCGCCGTGTAGAGGCTGAGGCCCAGCGTATGCCTGCAGGCCTCTGCGATGTGCACCCAGTTGGTGCACTTGTCGAACTTGAGAATCAGGAACTCGCTGCGGCCGACATCGGAGTGCACGAAGTTTCTGGCCTGCTGCAGCATGTCGGTCAACCCCAGACCGAAGGCGCCCCCCGCGAGCTTGGACTGCGTAACGTGCACCGGGTTCGTGGCGCCCCTGAGCACCACCTTGCGCTCCAGATGCATTACCACCTTGTCGTCCGCATGGAAAGCGCGCAACTCCGCGACCGGTCGTCCCGAGGCGTGTGTCTGGCTGGTCACGGCAGCGGCGATACGAATGTCGAAGAAGCGGACGCCGGCCATGGCCTGCTGCAGGATATTCAGCGTTTGCGTCTGAACACCACTGCCGCCGCTCGTGATACCGGCGTCGTGCGTTCCAGCGACGACAATCTCGTTGAGCTGCTTTCCTTTGCCGAGTTCGAAGTACGTGAGCATGCGGCAACCGCCTCCAGAGGAATGTGCGCGGGCGCATGCGCAGCGGGATGCTGCTCGCGTGATCGCGGTCGGTACAGAGAGAGTCTACTGACCGAAGCGCGTGTGAGTCAGGGGGGGCGCTCCGGCACGGCAACAGTGTGCGCCGGTGATGAAATGCTCACCGCGCTTTTTTGTTTCACGCAGAGCAACCACTATGGCATTGTCAAATGCCTTGCCCGGAGCGTGAGAGTTTGCGCGTGAAGATCCATCACACGGTTCGTCTCCTGTTACAGCACGCGCACTTCCGTTCCAACGTTCGCACTGTACCG
>JANMRE010000761.1:0-15397 GCA_031370885.1 Gemmatimonadaceae bacterium | reverse complement strand
CGGTCGGCAACGACCACGACCTTCATCGCGATCGCGTCGAAACCCACACGGCGAACGCGTACCAGGTATTCGCCGGCTGCGACACCGGCAAAGCGAAAGCCACCCACTGAGTCCGTGCGGGTCTGTCGATCGGTCGGATTCAGCACCACGTCGACACCTCGCAGCCGCCGCACGGAATCACCGGCGACATGCACCGTGCCCACAATCGCAGCCGTCTGTGCCTGGGCAGCTCGACCCAGTCCCATGCAGAGAGCAACAACACCGGCGCGGCAAAACGAATAGTGTCTCGTACAGGCTCCATGCTGGAAGGATGGACTCGTTAAAACACTGATCTACTTCCGCCAAATCAGGATTACGGCGCACGCATCATCGAGATACTCCCCAGGAATTCGCGCGACACCGCCGTAGACTTCCATGAGTTGGATCGAGGACGGAGGGATGTCACGCACCGCTGTTGCGGCGTCTACATCAAAACCTCGGACGCCTGAAGAATACCTCGTCCATCGAGCGCCATCCACCCAGACATGGATGTGTCCGTCATGTCGGCATCGTGCGAATTCGATGCGGTTATTCCCAGTGACGCGAACGCCCGGCATCCGCATCAGGAGGGAGTTCACATCAAGAGGAAACACGCTGTCGATCTGCTCTCTCGTTACGAAGTATCCCGTGCTACGGCGAACTCTCGTGTACGCCTCGGCGAGACGCACGGGATAGTCGATGCGCTTCCCAGAGATTGTCATCGTCGCCATCGCTTGCGCGCTGGACTTCATCGCAATATTCACCGCGACCTCGCCGTCGGCGACGACTACGACCTTCATCACAATCGCTTCGAAACCCACGCGGCGAACGCGTACACGGTACTCGCCCGCTGCCACACCGGCAAAACGAAAGGCGCCCAGGGAGTCCGTGCGGGTCTGTCGCTTAGTCGGATCAAGCGCTACGTCGACGTCGCGCAGCCGCCGCACGGAATCGCCGAAGGCATGCACGGTACCTACAATCGCAGCCGTCTGTGCGTGAGCTGGTCGACCCAGACCCAGGCAGAGAGCAAGGATACTTGCAAAAGAGAATGGGAATCTCCGCATACGTTCGCTTTCCTTGGAGTGTGAACTCCCAACGTCTCGACGAACGGAAACGCATCTGATGACGAGTGGTTACAAAAGTGTACAGCCCAACCCGAGAACCGACACCAAGCGACCACCCACCCGAAGTCGCACTTGACCTCGCTGCAGGCCCGACTGATCCAAACCAGCGCCTAGCTCCAGAGAGTGCGGAGGCCCCATGCCCGGGCGATAAGTCCCGACACTTTTTGAAGACGGTGTTCTCCCTTCCACGAAGCCCCCCCGCGCGTGTCAGGGCGTCACTGGCGGTGTAGCCGTTTTGACAGCAGCCTTGGGGCAGGCGAGCTGCCGCAGCTCGGCCTCATAAGCACGAACGGCTTGCGTCGCGCGCCCCCGTGCGCTGTTCCACTGGGCCCAGTTACCAGCGCTCCGCGCGCGTCGTTCCCCTGTCCATCGATCGAGCAGAATATTTGCCGCTGAACAATGCTGGCCTGAAGTGGCCGTATCGACGGCGATAACCGGTGCGGTCAATACGGGCACTAGTAGCGGGACCGCGTCTCCGCCTAACGATGCGACGTACGGCAGATCCACACCTGCCGCCCCGACACGCTCCGCGTCACCACGCGCCAAGTTTGCCCGAGCCACCAGCGCATCGGGGTTGAGAATGTTGAGCGTGAAGAGTACGACAAACCCGCTGACCACCAGTCCTGTTGTAAAAGTACGCGGACGGGAACGCAGCACAGTAAATGCGAACCCTGCGAACACGATCGCCAGCCATATCATGAACGCCGTGGCGTACAGCCTGTCCGTGGAGATACCGTAGTATTGAACGTACAATCTCATACGCGCGCCGGCCGAGAACATCATGGCGCCGAGCAACACCACCAGTGGCACTGCGAGCCGTCGATAGAAACGGAGCGTGCGGGAATCGGAAGACGGAATGAGTGCGTGCGCGCTCAGGAGCACCGGGAGCAACAAGCCGGCCACGCACGCTAACTCGAAGAAGCCGCGCCGCGCGTAGTTGGCGTAGCTGAGTCCAGTGGTTCTGAGCACGAGCGCCTCGCCACCGAACAACCACCCTATCTGCACGACGACAAATGCCGCGAACAGCACGTTCAGTGCGCCGAGTGCAAGCGTGACGTCGGTGACGCCAAGTGTGAGTGGGAATGGGATGGATGGAGCGCCGATAGCGCCGGGGCGCGCCAGAAGTGAACGTCGCAGCCAGCCGGCGACCACCCATGCGAAGAACCCGGCGATGACGACATGCGTGAAAACAACTTCAACGTCGACATCGGGAAACGTGAAGAATGATCCGAATACCGGATCCGCTTGCGTGAGCAGCAGCGTGAAGACGAGGAGTATGGGGGCCGTGATCACCAACGCCTTCACCGTTCGCTTGACGCTCCCGTCATTGGTGCGTGCGGTGTGGAGCTCTGCGTCGCGCAGCAGGAGCGGGACGACGCCAGTGGCGACCTCGAGACCGGTTCCGGACGCGCCTCGAATCAGATCGCGCACGCGTGCGAGAGCGAGACCGGGCACGGGGATGGCATTCATGCTCATGGCGAGCAACACGAGCGCGGTGAGCATGGCCAGTACGTCGAAAACCTGGAGCAGGTCGGCGTCGCGCCACGACAGACCGGCAGGAAACAGTACCGCGACCGCGATCCAGATGCGGCTCTCGCGTGACAGAGGGCGCGAGGACTGCCGAACCAGCACGACGACGATGGTGGCGAACATCACCATCCAGATCAGGAGCCCCAGCCCCCATGGTTCATTTCGGAGCAGCGGGTCGGCGAGGATGCCGAGGAGTCCTGCCCCCAGCAGCGCGCGTCGTGCGGCGAGCGCGCGTGAGGAAGGAGCGATCGGCTCTGAATCTGCGTGACGCATGGTGTCTCGGAAGTGGTTGTGCAGAGAACTTTACCACACAAAGTAGACGCGCGCAAGAGGCGAAAGGTCACCGCGTGCGAATGCGCTATTCCTGAATTTCCTTCAGCAGCGCCGCCACGCGCTGCGGCCCAGTGCGATCGTCATCAGGGGCTGGCTGGTTTTCCACGAAGTCGAGGGAGTCGCACAGTGGCATCCAGACAAGGCGGCCGTCAGGTTCGGCGCTTCGGCCAAACGAGGCCCACACTCGCAGTGGGATTGGCACAACCCGCACTTGGCCACTGCCCAGCGTAGCACAGTGGGCGGCAGGCGAGGTGACCAGGTATTCGCGACAAACCAGCGGGCGTTCCGGGTGAATGGAGCAGCTTTCATCCTCGAGGAACGGGCATGGCACACGTTGTCGGAACCAGGCCAGCCCGAACGCGTGATAGGCGGCCTTGTCCGAGTCTGGATGCCCTCGCGGCGGAAGATCCGCCGCGTCCATGGTTGAGCGGGCCTGAGCAAACCTGGCACGCAAGGTCGCCGCGCGTTCAGTCGGCATTTTGTCAATCAATGCCGCAAGGTGGCGGGCCTCGGTAGGTGTGACCGGGACCATTTGTCGGCAGCAGGCGCCGCATCCCTTGGCGCACGAGACTTGCTGTCCGTCTTTCTCGACACGCGCCACGGCAATGTCGGTAACCTTCGCAGCGAGTCCGTTCACATCCTTCAACAGTGCGTCGGCACCGCACACGCCTTTGGGCACGGTGAACGAAATGGTTATTGGCGTTCCGCCAATGGCGAGTGTCCCCTGTCCGGTGATCGTGTCGCGCATGCCTTCAAGATGCACGGTGGGCGGTTTTCAGCGCCAGCACGTGGCGGTTCGGTGGTGTGAAACGGCGCCCGACGGCGCCAGATTTTCGTCAGGTCTTGTTTCGACCGATCTCTTCCTGCAGTACTTCAAGCTCCGCGATGACTTCCAGATCCTTCGGTCGGCCGGCGGCCCGCTTCACGCGAATGAGCCACGGGAGGTTGAGTAGCTTTACGTCGCGACCGAAGATGGTGATCGTGAGCGTGTGCGGTAGCAGATCGCCGTAGTGGCCGCCGCCCGTGATCTCGCCGAGGAGGTCGATGGCGCCGGCGCTGGTGGTGAGCGTGAAGTTGAGCCCAGCGCGCAGCGTCGCGACTGACCAGTCGAACGGAAGTCCGGGCGGCGCTCCGCGCAGGTAGGGCTGGAGTGGTGCCAATGCCTTGACGATGCGCGCGAGATTGCCGGGCGATCTGGCATACGAGACGTCGAGGTCATCGGTCAGGCGCGACGAACCATGCGCGCGTGCCGCCACGCCGCCAACGATGATGAACTCGACGTCGGCGTACGGCCTGGTCATTTCGATGACCTTTCATGTCGGCGGTGTCGCCAAGCATCGTCAGCGATCGACCAGCGACGACGAGCTGTACGACACGGACTCGCTCAAACAATCGCCGGCGACCTGCTGATCAGCCGTACCTTCGGCGCGCGGAAATCGTCCCTGACGCGGGAGCAGAAACGGCCCTAACTTCGGGCAATTCGCGTTCGATCCCTCCCAGGTCCCCCTTGTATGCGCAGACTCATCCTCGCCGGAACGGTTTTCACCAGTCTCGCCTTCATCAGTCCGGTTGCTGTGAACGTCACGCAATCTCAGGTTACCGTTCCGAGTGATTTCAAGCTTGATCTGATCTACACTGTCCCTGCGAACATCGAAGGCTCGTGGGTCGCGATGTGTGTTGATCCAAAAGGACGTCTGATTGTCGGCGATCAGTACGGGAAACTGTATCGCATGGTGCTTCCGCCTGCGAACCAGACCGGATCGATCACGGCCGAGCCGATCGATCTGGATATCGGCGGCGCGCACGGACTGCTCTACGCCTTCGGAAGCCTGTACGTGATGGTGAACGAGGGCACGCGTCCCCACGGGTTGTACCGTGTTCGCGACACGAACGGCGACGATCGCTATGACGAAGTCAAACTGCTTCGTCGGATGGATATTTCAGGAGAGCACGGTGGCCATTCCATCATCCCGTCGCCCGACGGGAAATCGCTGTACATCGTGGTTGGAAACCAGAGCACGGTGACGCAGGTCAATTCATCGCGCGTGCCTCCGGTATGGGGTGAGGACAATCTCATCCCTCGCATACCCACGGGGTTCATGGACAATTCCATGGCGCCGCAAGGATGGATCGCGCGCACGGATCCCGAAGGCCAGGAGTGGGAGCTGATCGCGACCGGTCTCAGAAATGAATTCGACGCAGCCTTCAACCGTCTGGGCGAATTATTCACGTACGACGCCGACATGGAATGGGACATCGGCGTTCCCTGGTATCGGCCCACGCGTATCAACCACGTGGTGAGCGGCGCGGAATTCGGATTTCGCAACGGGTCGGGAAAATGGCCGGAGTACTTCATCGACAGCTATGGCGCCGTCGTGAACGTCGGCCCCGGCTCGCCAACGGGCGTCGCCTTCGGGTACGGCGCGAAGTTCCCTGCGAAGTATCAGGAGGCCCTCTTCATTGCCGATTGGAGCTTCGGCAAGATTCGCGCGGTTCACCTGGCACCGTCGGGCGCGAGTTACACCGGTCAGGTCGAGGACTTCATCAGCGGCACGCCGCTGGCGGTGACCGATCTGGTCGTCAACCCGCACGATGGCGCGATCTATTTCGCGGTGGGTGGTCGCCGAAGTCAGTCAGGGCTCTATCGCCTGACGTACGTCGGAAAGGAGCCGACGACAGCCAGCACGTCGGACGCGCGGTTCAGGACGAACCGCGAGCTTCGTCAGACGCTCGAGCGCTTCCACGGAAACAAGGACCCTCGGGCGGTGCCGACACTGTGGCCGTACCTCGACAATGCGGATCGCGCAATCCGTTTCGCGGCTCGCGTGGCACTGGAGTGGCAGGATCCGGCGCAATGGCGCGAACGCGCCCTGACCGAAACAAATTCGCGACGGACAATTGCCGCGATGGTCGCGCTCGCTCGCGTCAGCGGAAAGGACACGGTGCATCGCATCGCAACCAGTCCGGCGCCCGATCGCGCGTTGCAGGCACGCGTGCTCGCCGCACTCGATCGCATCCCGTGGTCATCGATCGGCATCAGTGACAGACTCGATTTGCTTCGGGCGTATTCGCTGGTCTTCACGCGACTCGGCGCGCCGAGCGAACCGACACGGCAGAGGCTCGTCGCGCGATTCGATCCGATGTTTCCGGCAGCGACGCGCGACCTCAGCATTCAGCTGGCCAACCTCCTGGTGTATCTCCAGTCTCCAGCCATCGCCTCGAAAGCGATGATCGCCTTCAGCAGAGCGAGCACTCAGGAAGAACAAATCGAGTATGCGCACGCGCTGCGCGCGCTCAAAGTGGGCTGGACGCTGCCGTTGCGCGAGCAGTACTTCCGCTGGTTTGTCACCACCGCCGCGGGATACCGTGGCGGCAACACGTTTGCGCGCGCGTTGAATACCATCAGGAGCGACGCAATCAAGAACCTGAGTGAGGGCGAGCAACTCGCCTTGAAGCCGGTGCTCGACCGGCAACCCGAGTCGCGATCACCAAGCCAGGCGCTGGCGGCACGGCCGTTTGTCAAGCAATGGACTGCGGGCGAGCTGGTACCTGTCGTCGAACGAGGCACTCGGGGCGGACGCAACTTCGAGCGGGGTCGGAGCCTGTACAGCCAGGTTGCCTGCGCCTCGTGTCATCGTTTCGTCGATGACGGCGGTTCGGTGGCACCCGACCTGACGGCGGTTGCGGGCCGGTTCGGTGTTCGCGATCTACTCGACGCGATCGTAGTGCCCAGCAAGGCGATCAGCGATCAATACGCCGCGATCGTCATTCGCAAGAAAAACGGAGAGGTCGTCACCGGTCGCGTGGCCAATCTCGATGGGCCGGTTGTGAATGTCGTCGTTGATATGCTCGAGCCCGGAAAGTTTACGGACGTCCGCCGCGAGGACATCGAGTCGATGGAACCGGCGAGGATCTCGATGATGCCGCCAGGGCTCCTGAACAGTTTGAAGCCGGACGAAATCCAGGATCTTCTCGGGTATCTCTTGTCACGCGGCGATCCGAAACACCGGATGTTCCGATGATGCACTATTACAACCGGCGCATTTGCGTCGCGGTGGTCGGATCACTCGCGCTAACAGCGACACTTGCGGCGCAGGGCCCTGGCCGCAGTTTGCCGGCTGACAATCCCAACGGATTCGTCGCAATCTTCGACGGGAAGACGCTGAACAACTGGGACGGCGATCCCGTGTTCTGGCGGGTCGAAGATGGCGTGATTGTCGCTGAGAGCACGCCCGACAAACGCGTCACGGTGAACACATTCCTTGTCTGGCGCGGTGGCACGACGAGGGATTTTGAACTCAAGATCGACTATCGGGTGACGCCGAATGCCAACAGCGGCGTCCAGTATCGCAGCGTTGAGTTGCCAAACGTCGGCCGGTGGGTGATGAAGGGTTACCAGGCCGACCTGGATGGCACCAATCAGTACTCGGGCCAGATCTATGAGGAACGAGGGCGTGGGTTCCTCGCCATGCGCGGTTCATTCACACGCCTGGGTGGCGCCGCGGGCGGTGGTAACAAACTGATTGGATCGTTCGGCGATGATGCTTTGCTCAAGGCGGTGCTCAAGCCCAACGAATGGAATTCACTGCACATCATCGCGCGTGGGAACACGATCACTCAGATGGTCAACGGACGCGTCATGAGTGCGGTGGTCGATGACGACGAACCGGGCCGCGCGCTTGAAGGGCTGCTGGGCCTGCAACTGCACACCGGCCCGCCGATGAAAATCGAGTTCCGAAACATCTGGTACAAGAAGTTGTAGGCGGGTCAAGCTTCTCCTGAAACCCGCCCACGGCGCGGAATCGATAGTTTGACGGGCCTGTCAGCCACTGCTTGAGTTGCTGTACTCGCGCGGGCCCATGTCACGTAGCCCCCAGCCCCACGGCAGTCGCGTAACCACGTGCGGCCGTGGGAGCCGGGCCCTCGCTAATGCTTGACGACGAACCTCACGGTGTCGCGGATGGTGTTCATCAAGGCGTGATCACCGTAACCAACCACGGCAATGATCTCGTGCGCACCCTCGGCGAGCGCTGTGTACGTATGCGTCGACACGCCGGAGCCGATATGTACGATGTGATCCGAATTCGGCGGGATCACCACATCCTCGGCACTTGGTGGCGAATCGAGGAAGAGATGGAAATGGCCGAAGCCGGCGACGCGGATACCGCTGGCTTTCTCGATGGTAACACCCTGCGCCGCAAGGACCACGGTTACGTTTGCACCGACGGTATCGCCCTCTGCTGGAGATACGATCTGCACGGATATCGGTGTGGCCGCCGGAAGCGCAACCGCGGCCGTTGAATCGGGTTTGGCGTCACCCGCGCCGCACGCTGCGAGCATGGTAAGCCCTGCTACGACGAGCATAATCCGCATCATCTCTCCTTGAGGGGTGTCGGCGAATGTAGGCGCAGGGACGGAGCTTCGCGAGTGGGTGCGGTGCGCCGTCGCAGATTCTACCAATTCCGTCAGGTTCGCGCCAACGCCTTGTCTGCGCGACGCCTGTCAAGCAATCTCTGTAGTTGAAGATCCGTTGCAGGACCCGTCTCCTAACCGCCAACGACCTGGCGACTATGCTAACCACGACGACATCGGCACGCACAGTCCGCCCGCATGTCGGACCATCGGTGGCGAGGTAGCCGCGCGCTCGCGACCGATGCAGACGCTCGCACAGACCCTGACTGGACAGTACGACATCGAACGCGAGCTCGGCCGCGGCGGCATGGGCGTCGTGTATCTCGCGCGCGACCTCAAACTGCAACGGTTAGTCGCGATCAAGGTGCTCCCGCAGGATCTGGCCGACCAACCCGCCGTGCGCGAGCGCTTTCTGCGTGAAGCGCGCATCGCCGCACAGCTGTCGCACCCGCACATCGTGCCGGTCCATCGCGCCGACGAGATTGATGGCGTCGCATTCTTTGTGATGGGGTACGTAGACGGCGAGTCACTCGGCCAGCGCGTCAGACGCGATGGACCGCTGGCGGCGGCGGACGCTGTGCGCTTGTTGCGCGACGCCGCCTCGGCCCTCGGGTACGCGCACACACGCGGCATTGTGCACCGCGACGTGAAGCCGGAGAACATCCTGCTCGACCGGCTGTCCGGGAACGCGATGCTCTCCGACTTCGGTGTGGCACGCATTGCGGCGGCCTCTCCACTCACCGCCTCCGGCATGGTGCTCGGCACTGTGCACTATATGAGTCCGGAGCAATCCACCGACGACGCGATTGACGGACGAAGTGATCTGTATTCACTTGGCGTCGTTGGCTTCCTCGCCCTCAGTGGCACGCTGCCATTTAATGGCGCCACGGCAGCGTCGGTACTGGTGGCCCATCACACAAAGCCGGCGCCGAAGTTGGCGACGGTTGCACCGATGCTCTCGCCCAGGTTGTGCGACATCATCGATCGCTGTCTCGCCAAGCGACCGGATGATCGGTGGGCAAGCGGCGATGCGTTGGCCCGCGCGCTGGCCGAGGTCTCTGACAACGTTGCTCCCGCCACCGCCGCGACGGTTGATGGCGCGGCGCGTATGATGTCGGAAGACGACGCCGAATGGGTGTGGAAACGCGCTGCCGCGCTGCAAGCGTCTGCGACGGACACGGCTGCACTGCCGGCCATACCAGCGCCTGTCCCTGCTCTACGAACGCCCGCTGACGGGTACCGCCTCAACTATGTCGAGGCTGCCGCCGAAGAGGCGGGCATCTCCAGCCAACACGTGGCCCTCGCGCTTGACGAGTTGCGCGGCGCGCGCGGAGGTGTGACGCACGTTGGTGTCACGCCGGGCAGCGTTGCGTTTTTCGACAGTGCAGGCAGAGTCCCGATCCAGCGCGACGCCTCCACGCACAACAGCCTTGCCGGTGCCGCGACGCGACTGGAGTTCGAAACGGTGCTCGACCTCGAAGTGCCGGGTGATGCATTCGAGGAGCTGGCGCAGGTCATCCGACATCGAATGCAGGAGGTCGGGACGGTTGCGACATTCGGAAAGTCACTCATCTGGAGTGTCGATTCGCAACGTCGCCGAGCCGAGGTGAGTGTGATTCCGCGCAACGGGCGTACGACGATTCGGATCACCGAAGACATGGGCCAGTTGTTGGGTCAGAATTTCGGCGCTTTCATGGGTGGCATTGGCGGCGGTGTCGGATTCGCCATGCTCGGTTCGGTGATGGCCGCAACGAACAACCCAGTGCTCGGGGGCCTCACCCTGATCGGCGTCGTAGGCGGGTCGTTTCTGCTGGCCCGCGGTGTGTTTGGGAACAGCAGCCGAAAGCGTGAGCGGCGCATGCGTGCCCTGCACGATGACTTGGTGTCGGCGGTTCTACAAATGGCCAGCGACGCGAATCGAAAGCGGCTCAAGTAGGTGCCAACGTGCCGATCGCCAAGCGCAGGCAACAATCCGCACTACTCGATGCCATCGGTGCCCTTCACGCATGACCGTTCCACGCCGCAAGCACGGCCTCCACCTCGTCGGACGCCTCAAGGGCTTCGCGTTGCGCGCCGGCCTCAAGCAGCAATTTCGCGACCTGCACAAAGTCGCCCTCGTGTGGGCCGTGCAACGACCCGTGACAGCACCAGCCGAGTGGGGTGCCGCCGTGATGCGACTCGCGATGCGTGATGAGCAGCCGCGCCGCAGGATGGGCGAGAATTGCGGCGACGGTTGGTGCGGATCCCTGCCACGATGCGCAGTGCAACGCGGTCCCCATATCCTGACCTGGCGTTGCGGGGTCGAAGCCCAGCTCCAGCATCAGTGTCACAGCAGGTGCATTGCCATCCCACGCCGCATCCGTGATCGCCCGCAGGTCGTCGCGACCAAGCGACGAGACGACGTTGGGGTGCTCGCGCATCAGCGCGCGCGCGCCCACTGCATCTGCGCGCCGACAGACCAGCCTCAATCGCTGCACTGGGGTTGCGAACGGCAGCATCGCGGCGAGTGTGTCATCGTGTCCAAACTGCGCCGCGACATCCAACGGCGAGCGGTTGCTCCCGATGGTCCAGAGGTAGATGTGGGAACTGCTTGGTGGCACGTCGGCGTATCGCCCACGACCCGTCTGTTCATCAAGGAGCGTCGCGTCGCGTCGCAGCATCGCGCGCGCGTCGTCCGTGAGCCCCAGCGCCGCGGCCAGGAAAATGTCGACCGCTGCGCCGCGCTGTACCAGATACTGCGCTAACTCATAGCGCCCGGCGCCTGGCGCTCGTTCAAGCATCCACTCAGCCGGAGTGGCGCGATGATCCACGTCACGCGCATCGATGTCGGCGCCGGCGTCAAGCAAAAGATCGACGACCTGCTGCGAGCGCGCGAAGTGCAGCGGCGTCTGTCCATCACCACCACGCTCCGCCACGCGCGCTGGGTTGGACGCAAGCATTGTCACCAGCAGCTCGGCGTTGTCCAGATGCGCGGCGGCACAAACGTCTGGAATCGCGCCAGCCGCGAGCAGCCGTTCCGCCGCCGCGCCTGTCGCTACGTGTAGCGCGTGGAACGCACCGGCCCACCACTCGCTGCGCGCGTTGGGATCCGCGCCAAACTCGAGCAGCACGCCAAGCATTGCCGCGTCATCGGCACATGTCACGATGGCCGGCGCGTTGAACGCGAACAGCGGCGCGTTGATGAGTGGTCTGAACTCGGCGTGTTCTGAAAGCAGCCGCCGCACAGCAGCCGCGTCATGCCGTCGCATCGCATCGTGCATCTCACCAACAGCAAGAGTCCCCACCCGCCCTTCTCCTGAGTCTGCTGTTGCGCGAGGTTGGCGTGCGCGGGAAGCGCACGTGGCAACCGTGATGTTCCGTGACACGAACGATCAATATCTCGGCGTCGGATTCACGCCGCAAGCGCACAGCGCAGGGGGCCGGTGATCCTCTTGCCACCTGCCGGCCGACCCTTCACTTTAGCAATCGTGAGATACCGAAGGTGTGCCTCTACGGCCAATCCACCAAGTAGTGTATGGAGTCAAGCTCGGACTCGTGGCGGCTACCCAGACGACCCCAACGTCAACTCGCCTACGGAGGTCTCTGTGAGCGCGTTCAATCCCGCGAGGCGGGAGAACAGGAGAGAATCTCCGCAGCCTAATGGGCATGCCGACAGCCCCATGGCCGCAGCCGCCATCGTCGCCGCTTGAAACACGGCGCCCACTTCCTTCAGAATCAGACTGTAACTGAGGTCCGCGTATGTCGGTTGGGTCTGCGCATATCGGGCGGCGAGCACGAGCAGGATCTGTGGTGTGTCGGAGTTCGCCGCGCCGGCAGCGTCCGCAAGCAGCAGATCGAGCTCGCTCCCCGGACCGGCAACATACTCGAGTTCGTGTCGCGCTTCGTCGTACGCGTAGAGGCCGGGTGCCACTCCGCGGCAGCGGTGCACCGCGAGCCAAGCCTTCAATGGATAGCAGGCTCCCGCGCTCGGGTAGGGGCGCCGGCCTCCACGCTCGTGAAGGGTGCGAAACAGGAATTCCGACAGCTGCACCGACGAGAGTGGCTCCAACCCGTGCCGTCTGCTCGAATGTCGCCGCTCGGAAACCAGCGCATGGGGCGGGTCGTGCGCGAGGAGGCGCGCGAGGTCGGGTGGTTCGAGGACAATACGACGCGCGCGCGGGTTGCGCCGGTCGGGCGCATGCTGAGCGGCTCTTTCGCCACCTGCCCCCGTCTTTCCAAGCACGACCCGGGCATACCCCCGGCGGGTGCGAGCATGGAACAAAAGGTCGTGGCCGCGCCACTCTGCGTTTTCGCTATGATCGAGAAGTCCACACCAACTCACGAGCACCAGGAACGCCATGATGGCTTCGCGCGAATGATGTGTCGTTGCGGCGGCGATCTCTGCGGCGGATCGGCCGCTGCCGAGATCGCACAGGAGTGGAAGCAATTCGCGGTCGTGCACCGTGAGTTTGGCCCAAGCCCCTGGAGTTTCGATCGATACGGACGCGTTTTCAACGCGAAGGACCGTCAGGGGCGAAAGCCGAAGCACCCCTTTCGGAGGGCGGGCCGGCGGCGCCGCAGGTGGCTGACGCAGTGGCACGCACGACGCCAGTTGTCGTCCCGCACTGCACACCGTTCGCGTCAGGAGACCCAGTTGATCGAGGTGGTAGAGCAACGCGGCGCAGCTCACTTGGGCGTCGTCTCCTGGCGCAACGTCGCGCATCCGCTGCACGATGAAGTTTTCGCTGCGTCCGCCAGTTGCAACCAACGGAAGCACCTCCATCCAACCCGCGGACCCTTCAATCCAGCGTCGGCTGGTCGCGGTGCAGAGGTAGGCGCCTCCACGCACCGCTTCGACTGTCACGTCGGGAGCGAGCGCGTAGGTCCAGTGCAGTGCGTCGGGAGTCAATGGAGGGAGCGGGGCTGATGGCGAGAATCCCACCTGGCCCACGGGGTGAGCAGGCAGGACGACTCAATTTCGAGTCCTGGAGCGCGGACATGTTCGGGTTTCTTGCGACGCTCTCCGCAACCTATGGCGATGTCGCCGGCTTCGATCTCGGTCGCTCGCCGTACATCCTCGTGAACGGAGCGCCACAGGTTCGCGAACTCTTCCTCAAACGTGAAGCGTGCCTCCGAAAGCCGGAGTTCGTCAAGGACTCCAACCGCGGTCACTGGGGTGATGGTCTCACAACGCTCGAAGGCTCGGCGTGGCAAGCGCGACGAGGCGTGCTGCGGACTTCCTTCAGGTCGCGTTGCGTGTTGGATCGCTTGCCGGTGGTGGCCGAGTGCACTGAGGATATGCTCAATGCGTGGACGCCCGGTGCCGAGACCGACCTGCTGAGGGAACTGCGAATTCTTACGGCCCGCATCGCAGCGCGCGTTGTGCTCGACGCCGAAGTGGAAGGATACGGAACGGCCGACGGACGATCAGGCATTCTGCCATTCGCGGAAGCGTTTGGAGAGGACTACTCCAGCACTCCCGGTGGTGATCCGACGGCGCCGTTGATCATGGTCAGGCCTCGTGCCCCACAACGCATGGACGCGGTGATTCGCATTGTCGACGAGCGCATCGCCAGCGGCGAGGCACGGGGCGATGTGCTTTCGGACCTCGTTCAGGCACGGCTCCCCGACGGCGACAGGCTCACCCGAGAGGAAATCGCAGGTGAGGTCATCCAGATGTTGTACGCCGGACACCTGACCATTCCTTCTACCATTCTGAACTTCTGGACAGACATCGCTGCGGGAAACGTTGCCGCGCGAATCGCCGCCGAGGCCGATCGGTTGTGTGCTACCGCTGCGTATGGGTCGTCGGCATTCGCCGGGTCGTACGGCCTCGCAGCGTTGAGGGAAAGCATGCGGATACATCCACCCGCTCCGCTGCTGTATCGAGAAGTTGAGCGCGCGTTCGAACTCGATGGATTTGAATTCGGCCGAGACGTCGCCGTGTGGGTGAGCCCGCAATTGCTCCATCACGATGCACGCTGGTTTCCGGATCCGGATCGCTTTCTTCCCGAACGCTTCATGCAGAGACGTCTCCCCGTTGCGTCCGAATCGGTGTATCTGCCATTCGGCGCCGGTCCCCGTACCTGCATCGGCAACCATCAGGCGTTGCATGAAATGTTGTTGATTGCGCTCCTCGTGGCTCGACGGTTCAGCTTGACGCAAGCGTCGGCCGGGTGCACGGTCGTTCGTGCGCGCACGCTTGAATAGCGCACACTTGCGAAGCGGGAAAGGCGGTCGTACTTTCGCGCAACGAGTACGCCTTCTCGTGCGCAAGAGGTGGATCCGGCGATCTCCGGAAACCGCCAACCTTCATCGGAGAACGATCCATGGGCAAGCCGACCAAGAGCGACTGGGGAAAGATGCACGCGAAAGCCTGGAAAGACCCTGCATTCCGGAAGCTGCTTGAGACTGATCCAACCAAGGCCGTGAAGGCGTATGCCAAGGAAGCAGGCAAGACGTTTGACAAGCTGGTGACCATTGCGAAGAAGCCGCAGGGAGTTCCGCCGGAACTCCGCAGTGCTCACAGCACAGCTCAGGTGCCACCAGCCTGCTGCTGAGCAACATGAGTGGATGACGAGGTGGCACATCCACGCTTCAAGTCCTCCGTGGAGCCCATCATCGATTTCGATGATGGGCTCTTTCTACTGTCGGAAGGTGAAAGCGTATGGCTGCCCGGCGCGATCTACGCGGCCGTCGCTCCCCTGCTCGACGGCACGCATGACATTGAGGCGATCTTCGACGCGCTCTCCGAATCCCATGACGCTGCGGATGTCTTCGCGGCGTTGGATCAACTGCGCACGAGCGGCTATCTCACGGAAGACGCAGCGTCCATCGCCCGCGGCTCGGGGGCGTTCTGGGAGCATGCAGGACAGGCCCCTTTGGTGGCGCAATCGCGACTCACGGCGGCGCCAGTGGCCCTGTTGGCATTGGGAGCGGTCGACCTCAGTGTGCTCCCCGCGTTGCTGGAGCGAAACGGATTGAACGTCGGGTTCGATGGC
>JANMRE010000758.1:0-6062 GCA_031370885.1 Gemmatimonadaceae bacterium | reverse complement strand
ACAATCCAAGCTCTCTCGGGGTAGTGTAGGGCAGGACCCCGCGCACGGCGGCGGGACCATGGTGGCTGTAGCTCAATTGGTTAGAGCACCGGTCTGTGGCACCGGGGGTTGCGGGTTCAATCCCCGTCAGCCACCCCTGTGGTCGGCGGCAAACGACGGGTCGGGCGCGGTGCCCGGCGCGTCGTCGGTTTAGGTCCGTAGCTCAATTGGTAGAGCACCGGTCTCCAAAACCGGCGGTTGGGGGTTCGATTCCCTCCGGGCCTGTTGGAAGGACGGTCTGGCGGTCTGGCGGTCAGGCGGTCAGGCGGTCAGGCGGTCAGGCGGTCGGGCGGTTTGAAAACTGAATTGGGAAGGCCTCACGTCGTCCCCCGGCGCGGGGAGCAAGGCAAGACCACTACGGCGGTATCGTCTAGGGGACTAGGACACGGCCCTCTCAAGGCTGGAACACGGGTTCGAATCCCGTTATCGCTATGCTTGTGCTGGTGCGGGACCGCTGGCCCCATCGTCTATCGGTTAGGACACTACCCTTTCAAGGTTGAGAGACGGGTTCGACTCCCGTTGGGGCTATGGGTTCCCGATGGTAGGGTCGTGCAGGATGCAGATGGAGTTGGGGGGCGTAGCTCAGTTTGGTTAGAGCACTCGACTGTCACTCGAGAGGTCGCGGGTTCGAGCCCCGTCGCTCCCGTATTACTTGAAGTGTGAGGTCGTAACTCGTTGCATGGGAAGCTGTTGTAGTGGGAGTGCCGGCTTGCCCGGAGCAGGCGATAAACGCCCTCGTGGTGGAATTGGTAGACACGCTACTTTGAGGTGGTAGTGCTGAAAGGCGTCGCGGTTCGAGTCCGCGCGAGGGCATTCCGCTGGTATAGGCGATGGGGCACGGCACCTCACCGTGAGCAGGGCCCGAGTGTCGCCACAGTAGCTCAGTGGTAGAGCACCCGATTCGTAATCGGGCGGTCATCGGTTCAATCCCGATCTGTGGCTCTTTCGACTGATCGCATCGGTCGCGCATCTAGCAGCTTCGCAACGGACGCCCTCGCGGCGTCCGTTGGCGTTTGAGGGTCTGGCGAACATGCGGTCGATCTCGATGCGCCGGACGAACACTGCTTGCATATTGTGATTTAGAATGTATATTATGACATACATTAAAACTCATAAAGGAGGCGGAGTGACCAGACTTCTTACGCCGCATATCGCCACCATGACGGAACTGCGCGAACCGCACAAAGTGCTTGAGCGCGCGAACGGTCAGCCGGTTGCGATCCTCAGGAACTCGGCCCTCGTTGGCTACCTCGTTCCTGCCGAGGCCATCAGCATCACGGTACATGAGATCGCCACGCTGGCTGAGGTGCAGGAAAGCCTCGCACGCCGCCGCGCCGTGAACCAACCGGTGCTTGACTATCTCAAGGACAAGTGACCTTCCGACTGCTCTCTGCTGATCTGGTCGACGCCATTCACGACGCGATCCTGACAGCTGGTGAGCTGCAGGGCCGAGCGCGGGACAAGTCTCTCGAAGCCGCGCTCGCCCGCGTTGACAATCGCCTGGCCTATGGACTGATCAGCGACGTCTTCGATCTTGCCGCTGCCTACGCCGTGGCGATCGCTCGTGGCCATTGCTTCAACGACGGGAACAAGCGGACCGCTCACCAGGCGATGGACGTCTGTCTCGATCTGCACGACGTCCAGGTTTCCTGGGATGTCGAGGAGGTTGCCAGCATCATCGTGCGCGCGGCACAGGGTCACATGGGCGAGCCCGATCTCGCCGAGTGGCTTCGCGTAAAGGCTTCATAGCGAGTCACGATATGCGAGTGCTGGAGTCCGGCAGCGAGCACTCGCGTTGGCCACGGATCAACATGTGCTCAACGCGACTTGGCTGGTCTACCCTTCCGGGCTTTCGGTTGCCGAGCAACCACCGGTGATGTCGCCATCAACGCGCGTAGCGCGGCGGTAGGACGCGGTGGGTTGTCGAGCAGGTGCGTGATCTGCGAAAACGCATCGGCGCTCGCGGCAATGCGGTTCAGTTCGCGGGCACGTTCAAGAATGGGAATAGTGAATTCGCGTGTCGCACCGGACTCTGACACGCTCGCGATCTGACGGCCGAGTTCGTCCCCGAAGCTCATAGCGCGCCTTCTAACCGCAGCCTTACTATGTGTAGTCTGAACGTTCACCCTCCACCCCGGCCTGGAGCCATCATGCCGTTTGTCAAAGCCAGTACCGCGCCTGCCACCAGTATTCACTATGTCGACCATGGTGTCGGACAACCCGTGGTGATGATTCACGGCTGGCCGCTCAGTCACCGGATGTGGGAGCACCAGATTGCGGCGCTCACCGATGCGGGGTATCGGTGCGTGGCATACGACCGACGCGGTTTCGGCGATTCGGGGCGACCGGCGGGCGGGTACGATTACGACACCTTTGCCTCCGATCTGAACGACCTCATGACGGAGCTCGACCTGAAGAATGCGGTACTGGCGGGGTTCTCCATGGGCGGTGGTGAGGTGGCTCGCTATATCGGTCGGTACGGCACCGCGCGTGTGGCGAAGACCATGCTCCTGGGCGCGGTGCCACCATTTTTGCTCAAGACGGCGGACAATCCCGACGGTCTACCGCAGGAGATGTTCGATGGCATGATCGCCGGCGTGAAAAAAGATCGCGTGGGATTCCTTGATGCGTTCTTCTCCAACTTCTACAATTGGGACGCGCCACACGACGGAGTCAGCAACGACCTGATTCCGTACAGCAAGTGGATCGCATGGCCGGCGTCACCAGTAGGGACCGCCCAATGCATCACGGCCTTCGGCACGACGGATTTCCGTGGCGACCTCGCCAAATTCAATATCCCCACGCTCGTCGTGCACGGTGACGCTGACCGCATCGTCCCCCTCGCGATCTCGGCGACGAAATCCGCGTCGCTGATATCCGGCAGTCGCCTCGAAATCATCAAGGGCGCGCCACACGGTTTTGCCGCCACGCACGCCGGTGAGTTAAACGAGATCATGTTGCGCTTTCTGAACACATGAGTGGCACGTTCGCACGGGGGCACCCGATCAGGGGCGGCCCCGTGCACCGTGAAAGTTGGTTCGCGTCACGGTGGCACCTTCCAGCCTTGCGCCAGTAAGTATTGCCTCCGACAGGTTGGCATCCGTCAGGTCTGCGTCTCGCAGGTCGGCGTTGGTCAGGTTAGCGCCTTGCAGAACGATCCCTCGCAGGCTGGCGCGTCGCAGGTTGGCTTCGCACAATTGCGACGCGCGCAGTTGCACGTCCGAGAACGTCGCGCCCTCGAGCGATGCCGCATGCAAGTTGGCCCCCGAGAGTTCCACGCGTTCCAGTCGTCCGCCGTCGAGTCGTAACTTGAACAGGTGTGCGCCTCGCAAGTCCACTCGCGACAGCGTCGCATTGCGGAGGTCGCTCCACGAGAGATCCGCCCCGCGCGCGTCGACGTTAAACCACCGCGCTCCACTGAGATTGAATCGCCGCAGACGGACGGTCACCAGGGCAACGGATTCCAGCACGAGCGCCGGAAACGCGGTTTCGCCGGCGTCGATGCGGGCGAGCAGTTCGTCAAGAGGGATGGCGCTCATGTGGTTGAACTTGACCCGGGAAGCGTGTTGCCGCCAGCAAACCGGCGCTTCCCAGCTCGCGCAACTTGCGATTTCGCGCCGTCGGAAACATGTTCGGGTGGACCTGTTCGCGTGCCATCACAGATCAGCGGAGGCGGCCATGAAATTCCGTTCCACGGTGACCAAAGTGTGTCTCGTCGCGATCGCCAGCGCCGGTTGCGAAGACGTCGTGACGACGCCGAACAAGGTAGACCCCGCCGGTCCTCGGGTGACCGCGGTAACCCTGTGCCATTTCAGAGAAGACGGGAAGTGTTTTCTGAATGCCACCTTGGGTGCTGGCAACAGCGTTGTCCTTGAAGCGCTGGCGAATCAGGGGCTGCAGAATATCACCAGTGCCTGCACGTTCGTCTGGAAGTCGAACAAGAGTTCAGTCAGGGTGGCAGTCAACCAGCCCAGCCACACGGCGGTCGTTACCGCAAACGGCAACGCCATAGCGAATGGCCTGACGATCACCGCGACCTGTAACGGGGTATCGGGCGCATTCAGCATTACGATTATTTAGCGGCGATTCGGCCATGGACTAAGCCGAGCGCCATTCGGTCACCCCTGTCCGGCGGGTGCCCCTCGGGTTAACCTATCGGGGTACGACGTCTGCGGCGAACGTGGCCAACGACTTCGCGGGCGTAATTCAGTTGGTAGAATGCCAGCTTCCCAAGCTGGACGTCGCCGGTTCGAGTCCGGTCGCCCGCTCTGAGTTCCTTGTCCCTCCATTAGTCGCGTCGTAATGAGTGTTGGCCACTTGGCACAACGGTTGTTCCGTTCAGGCGCCTATCCAAACAACGGCGAACGGTAGGCGAATCCGCGCACCAAGTCTTCACGGTTCACGTGCGTCTCGGAATTGACCTCGCTCGACTTCAGCCGATAAAATTGTCCGCCGGCTCCAAAATATGCGGCCCAATCGTTCTCTGCGACGCGCTGCTGACCACTGGAGCAATGCTTGATGGTGATACTGGGAACAGCCCCGGCCGCTCGCACGACTTTCGAGATCATCCCGCAATGTGAAGTTGGCTCTTTGCCGCCGCCTGCCGTGGCAGAACCCTTTTGGCGAGCCCAGACATCGCCTGCTTGCACGTCGTCGGCGGCCATCGGATCGCCAAGCTCGGCCACCAGATCGCTGACCCGACAGAGGTAGCCCAGACGGCAAACCGCACCATTGCGCTTTTTCAGTCCCAGTACGTGGGACACATAATGTGCGCACGGCGTATCACCCGTGGTGCTGAATGACTGCCAGCCCCACCGGTTATCGATATACGTGATGAAGCACTTTCTGGGCTCGACGTACGAATCGACTTCCTGTTCGGCTTGCTCAGCGGTGCGCTTGGTTCCGTAGTCGTATCCCATGTATCGGCTCCTTTTCACGCGCACCATCGAGAACGATATGAGCGGACCACCAACCCCGTGGCGATAGCCGCTGTCCGCTGAAAAACCTGTGGCGGCGCACCACGTTCAGCAAGAACGCGCGACAACGGCAATCGATCGAATGTCGCGTGGGCGAACGGGCGACATTGTTCGCGTCCATTCGGTGCGGCCGGTACATTGACAGGGCCACCACCCACCCGTGCCGCACCGAGATGACCGTCACCGCAACCGACTCTGCCTGGGCGCTTCCCATTGTGGACGGCCCCACTGCGGCATTCTCACTGGTACGTGGCGCCTGCAACGCGGCCGGTTTTGATGAGCCCGGAATCTGCCGTCGCTTGGGCATTGCCGGCATCGTGGACTTCAAGAGCCGCCGCGAAGGACGAGTCGAGGGAAAACGTGTCGGTGATGCACTCGAGATGTTGGTCGATCTGTTCATGGATCAGATTAGTGTGTCAGCTGAGCGCGTGCGACAGGCGCTTGGTGACGACGTCGTGGAGGCACTGGTTGTCCTCGGCTTGGTAAGGCGCGACCCGAGCGAAAGCACCAGCCTGACGTCCACGATGTTGATGTACCCCACGGCGGGCGTGCTGCTTACGTCCGATCGCACCCACCTGCAACTGGGAGACAACGGCGAGCCGCCACCGGATATCGTGTATCCGTCAATCGCGCGCAGTGCGAACACGTTCCTGCGCATGTTGCCGCAGTCGCGGTGCGATGCCTTTCTCGAGTTATGCGCCGGAAGCGGTGTGGCCGCACTGTCCATGGCCGCCCGCGCGCGACACGTCTGGTCACTGGATATCGCCGAACGCGCGACGCGCGTCGCCCAGTTCAATGTTCGACTCAATGGCTTCGACAACGTGACCACGGCGCAGGGTGACCTCTTCGAGCCCGTGCGCGGACTGACGTTCGATCGAATTGTCGCCCATCCGCCGTATGTGCCGTCGTTCGAGCAGCGTGTGATCTGTCTCGACGGCGGGAAGGATGGAGAACTCATTACCAGACGGATTGTGTCGGAACTCCCCGCGTTTCTTCGCCCGGGAGGGCGTTACGTCTGCAGCTGCATCGCTACCGATCGCACCGGTG
>JANMRE010000730.1:0-11713 GCA_031370885.1 Gemmatimonadaceae bacterium | reverse complement strand
ACCGTGTTCAAACCGAATCGTCGTGAACTCGAAAGCGCACTCGGGGCGGCGGTCGATCTCGAACATCCGGAGGCGTTGCCGGCCACTTTTGCGCGACTCGGCGTACAACATTTGTTGTTGACGTTGGGCGAGCGCGGTATGGCGCTGATTTCGGCCGACGGCATTGTGCACCGGGTGCCAACCACGGCGCTCGAGGTGTATGATGTCGTGGGCGCAGGCGACACCGTGACCGCCTACCTCGCCACGATGCTGGCCGCTGGCGCGTCAGCGCTCGAAGCTGCCATCGTGGCGAATTACGCCGCAGGGGTCGAAGTCGGAAAGCTCGGTGCCGCAACGGTGTCGGCCGAGGAACTTCTGGACGCGTACGATCGTCATCTCGCGGATGGCTGACGTACCAACCAAATTGCAGGGGTGTCACGCGTCTGCCGGCGGGGCGCGCGGTCCGGTAGCTCAGTCGGTTAGAGCACGCGACACATAAACGCTCGGTCGTGGGTTCGAGTCCCACCCGGACCATTGGCAACGTCCCAGTTGCACGGGGGTTCCGTCGTCTGGTCGGTGCCGTTAGCATTCCGATCCGTCGTCGATGGCCCTTGGTCGTCGCGACGACGGGCGCGTAGCTCAGCTGGTTAGAGCGCTGCTTTCACACAGCAGAGGTCCGGGGTTCGAGTCCCTGCGCGCCCATGGTTCGACCCTACACAACTGGGGCCGGTGATCATCATCCGATCACCGGCCCCTGCTGCGTTCACGGCCCGTGGCGTCAGGCGGCGGCCGTGACGGTAATGCGAGCGCCGGCGTGTCGCAATCGCCCAATCGTCCGTTCGTCGAGACGCGCCCGCACTACCAGCACGTCTTCATCGGTGCGCTGTTCCAGCACTTCACCTTCGCGATGGATTTCGGCGATCAACCGACCGTTTGCCGCAGGAATGCGAATTTCGAGAATAGGGCGCTGACGACGCATCGCCGCGCGCAGCATGGTGCGCAGTGGGTCGAGCCCCCCCGGTTGGAGCGCGGAGACAAACAACGAGTCAGGCGAGAGATTCCCTACCCGGTCGCGCACGGCTTGCAATTCATCGGCCGGGATCGCGTCCACCTTGTTCATCAGGTAGCGCATCGGTCGCTCGGACAAGCCCAACTCCGCAAGCACGCCATCAACCACATCGCGATGCTCTTCCCAGGCCGGATGACTGGCATCGATGATGTGCAGCAGCAAATCCGCCTCGCGCGCTTCGGCCAGCGTCGCGCGAAAGGACGCTACCAGATGGTGCGGGAGCTTGCGGATAAAACCCACCGTATCGGTCAGCAATGCCGTGTATCCCTCGCCGATATCCACCTCACGGGTAAGCGGATCCAGCGTGGCGAACAGTCGGTCCTCGACAAACACCTCGGCATCGTGTGCCATGGCGCGCAACACCGACGACTTCCCGGCATTGGTGTATCCCACCAGAGCCACCCGAAAATGCGCCTTCCGTCCCTGCCGCTGCACCTCGCGCGCGCGCTCCACGTCGGCGAGACGTTCCTTGAGAATCCGGATGCGCGCTTGAATCAATCGCCGGTCAGTTTCCAACTGCGTTTCACCGGGGCCGCGCATGCCGATCCCGCCGCGCATTTTCTCAAGGTGGGTCCACATGCGGGTGAGCCGCGGCAGCAGGTACTCCAACTGCGCCAATTCCACTTGCATGCGCGCTTCGCTCGACCGCGCGCGCGTGGCGAAGATATCGAGGATCAGTTCCGCGCGATCCATCACGCGCGTTCCCACAATCACTTCAATGTTCTTGCCCTGCGCGGGCGTGAGCTCGTCATCGAATAACACGAGGGTGGCGTCGAGGGACTGGATGAGCTCCTTGAGCTCTTCAACCTTGCCGCTGCCGAGGTATGTGGCGGGATGGGGTCGATCCAGCAACTGCGTGAGCGTGCCGACAACGACGGCGCCCGCCGTGTCGGCGAGGCGCCCGAGTTCTTCGAGATGTTCATCAGCATGTTGGCGCGCAAAACTGCGTTTCGATGGCGCGCTGACCAACACCGCACGTTCGATCGACGGCGTAAGAGAAATGGGCTCGCGACTGATTTGAGGATTCCGGACGACGGGACTTGGAAGAGATGCCGACGCGCGAGAGGAGTCTAGCGGGCCACACCGGCCACCGATGAATATCGACCGGTGCGGTCGTAGGGTCGCGTGAAGTTGCCCAAGGGAGTGTCGACGGTGAAATCCCCGCGCACCCGGTAGTTGATCGTGCCTGCAGTGACCAGCGAACGGCCCGCTGCACCGAGTCCCGCATACGTAAAGCGCACCGGCAACCGGACGGTGGCGGAATCGCCTTTGGGAACGACGAATCGACCATCCAGCAGACCATCACCAAGCTTGACGCTGTCCACATCAACGCGGTAGGTCATCGACAGCGCATCGAGCTTGTAGCTATTCGGATTGTAGACCGAGAGGACGACATCAACACTCCCTCCCGTGAGGCCGAGCCCCGTAATCGCGAACTCTTTCAGTGTGACCACGGGCTCCTTGAACGTAGCGCGGCCGAGCGACGCACAACCCAACGCACCGACCATCAAAGCAATCGTGGCGCTGGCCAGAAACCGCGTTTGCACGGCCGTGCGTGTGAATCTCGGCGCATTCGAATCAGGTTGCATCACAGCGGATCTCCTGCATCAGGGTCACTGCCAGCGGGACGCGTTCGTCGTTCCGCCCACCAGGCCAACCGCCTGGCAATGTCGCGCTCGAACCCGAATGGTCCAGGCTCATAGAAAATTGTACCCGCCATCGCGTCCGGAAGGTACGTCTGCGGGAGATACGCGTCCGGAACGCTATGCGCGTACTGGTACCCAGCCCCGTATCCGAGTTCCTTCATGAGATCCGTGGGTGCATTCCGCAGATGCAGTGGCACGGGCGCCGCCGGTGTGGCCCGCGCCGCATCGAGCGCCGCCAACCATGCCGCGTAGACGCGGGCCGACTTCGGCGCCGTCGCGAGATACACCGCAGCCTCGGCCAGTGCCAGATCGCCTTCCGGTGAGCCGAGTCGTTCGTAGGCGGCCGCGGCGGTCATGGCCACCGACAGCGCCTGCGGATCGGCCAGTCCCACATCCTCGCTGGCCATCCGCACCATCCGTCGCGCGATGTAGCGCGGATCCTCCCCCCCTTCAATCATGCGCGCCAGCCAATACAGCGCCCCCTGCGGGTCACTCCCTCGCAGGGACTTGTGCAGTGCGGAGATGAGATTGAAATGACCCTCGCCGCTCTTGTCGTAATGGGGTACCCGTCGTTGCACCGCGGCTTCGACATGCGCCCGATCGATCTCCGTGCCATCGTCGACCAGCGCTGCCGCCGCCTCCAACAGCCCCAGCGCGCGTCGCGCATCGCCGTCGGCCTGTTCGGCCAGTACGCGCTGCGCTTCAGGTGACATCGTCAGGGAGCGGGCGCCCAGACCGCGCTCGCGGTCCACCAACGCCCGGCCGACCAAATCGTGCAACTCGTTCGCAACGATCGGGTGCAACACCAACACGCGAACGCGCGATAACAATGCGCCTGTGAGGGCGAACGACGGATTCTCCGTGGTCGCGCCGATGAGCACCACCGTGCCGGCTTCCACGTGCGGCAGAAACGCATCCTGTTGCGCCCGATTGAAACGATGAATTTCATCGACGAAGAGAATCGTTCCCCGGCCGGCGTTGCGCCGACCGTCGGCCTCTGCGACCACCTCGCGCACACGGGCAACACCGTCGCTGACGGCGCTGAAGGCGACGAAGGCCGCATCGGCCGATTGGGCGAGCAGTCGCGCCAACGTGGTCTTGCCGACGCCCGGCGGACCCCAAAACACCATCGAGTCGACGATGCCGCGAGACAGCGTTTCTCGCAGCGGCATCCCCGGACCGAGCAAGTGGTGCTGCCCGATAAACTCGGCCAGCGTTCGCGGCCGAAATCGTGACGCGAGCGGCTCGGCCACACGCGCCGCGAACAGCGATGGACCACTCGACTGGCGATCACCGGAGCGGGTTGGACCGCGACTCATGGTCCGGGCTCCAACGTCAGGCGCTGCACCAGCGCCGAAAGTGCCGTCGTGAGCTCGGGGGCTGGCGACCACGGCACATCGGCAGAGCGCCAGATCGCCGCCGGGGCTTCCGCACGGGCGATCACGCCTTCGTCGTCCAGTCTCGCACGCCAGTTGTCGCGACGCGAATAGATGACCAGTTCGAGCGACGGCATGAGTGTGAGTTGATCGTCCGGCGTGACCAGCGAGAGTTCCACGCCGCCACACGATGCCAGTGGCCAGCGAAGACGGCCGATCGCATCACGAACCTCAGTCAATGCACACAAGGCGCGAGACCAGCTGGTCCCATCGCGCCGGTGCTCGATGGCCAGATCAACCAGTGGATCAAGATGCGCCGAAAACCGGTGAAACAACTCCACGGCCCGCTCGCTGTTGGCCTGAACGCGCCACACATGAATGCTGCCGGACCGACTGGCAACGTACCACTCGTTCTCGCGGTGGAAGCGAACCGCGACCTCGCTGGATTCGTGCGTGAAGTTCGGCATGACGGATGCGCTCAGCCCTGCGGAGGCATCAGCGACGCCGCGCGCGTCAACAGCCAGTCGCGGCTATTGTGCGCGGGATCATCCAGCACGGCCTCAAGCAATCGGCTCAGCATAGCGCCGATTGCCGGACCAGGCCGAATGCCCACTTGGCGCAAGTCGTCGCCGTCAACGGCCAGGTCGGCAATATGAAGCGGATCACGAAACGCCGATCGGAGTACGCGGCGATGCAGGTCACGCACCCGGGCGGGCGTCGGTGCAGGCGCGCCATCGTTGCGAGCCATACGCCCGGCTCCCCACCGCGCCGCGCATACGCGAACGAAGGCACCTGCGCGCAAGCGTCCTACCGATGACGCCAGCCGCCGAACCGCACCATCGTCAAGTCCGCTCGCACTGCAGAGCGCCTGCGTGAGTGCCAAATGGTCGGCGTACCAGCGCGTCACCAGCGCGCCAATCCAGCCGACATCCTGATTCGAGAATCGCAAAGCGCGCAACGCATCATCGGCATGGCGCGGCGTGAGGTCACTGAACAAGACGGCCAGCCGCAATCCGCGACGCAGCGACCGCGCCGCCGAGGCCGGCGGGAGCAGACAGTCGAGTGCATCGAGCACCAATTCGCCAACATCGCCCAGCGCCGGCACCAGCGAGCCGAAGGCGCCGGCATCACGCCACCGTCGAAAAGCCACGGAGGGACGTCGCACCTGTTCCATGGTTTTTTCGATCTCCTGCTTCACCCGCTCCGGTGACAAGCGGGCAAGGAACGGCGCGCTGTCGACCACCGCCTGCCACGTGGCCGCGTCGATCGCAAAATCAAGACGCGACGCGAAGCGAATGGCCCGCAATGCGCGCAAGCGATCTTCCCGCATGCGCGCCTGCGGATCGCCCACCGCACGGACCAGCCCATTCGCAAGATCGCGCTGACCATCAAACGGATCGTGCAGCCGTTGATTGATCGGGTCGTACGCAATCGCGTTGATGGTGAAATCCCGGCGTGCGAGATCGTCGTCCAGCGACGCGCCGAACTCCACCACTGCATGACGTCCGTCGTGCGTCACGTCGCGGCGAAAGGTTGTCACTTCGTGCATGACACCTGTGCGATCGAGCACGCCTACGGTCCCGAACTCGATGCCCACCGGAATGGTGCGCTCAAAAAGACGGCGAACCTGAGGAGGCGTTGCCGACGTCGCGAGATCCCAGTCGACATGGGCATGCCCGAGCAGGGCGTCGCGCACCGCACCGCCAACACACCACGCTTCGAACCCCGCGCCACGCAACGCATGAACGATATCCAGCACGGCGATCGGTGGACGGATGTCCGGAAGACGCGCACTCATGGGGGCATCAACCGCAGAGGACGCTCCCTCCGTTGACGTTGAGGACCTCACCGGTGACGTGGCGCGCCAACGGGCTGGCCAGAAAGAGGATTGGGCCGGCAATATCGATCGGTGATGCGACACGTCCCAGCGGGATTCCCGCTTCTATTCGAGCACGCCCCTCGGCAGCGAACGGACGTTCGACCGCCTCGGTATCAACCCAACCGGGCGCAACGCAATTGACCGTGATGTTTCGCGGACCGAGTTCGACGGCCAGCGACTTGACAAACGAAATCATGGCGCCTTTCGTCGCGGCGTAGTCAGCATGCCCGGCCTCTCCACGCTGCCCCGCAGTGCTGGAGACAAAAATCATTCGACCACCGGGGGTCAGCACGCGCGCGACGGCGCGCGCACCAAAAAACATTCCATCCAGATTGATGGCCACCGTGTCACGCCAACGCATGTCATCCAGCGTATCCACATTGACTGGAATTGATGGCCAAACACCGGAGTTTCCGACAAAAATGTCGACCCCGCCAAACGCGTCATAGGCCCGCTGCACAAACGCCTCATTCGCTTCGGACGTGGAGAGATCGCCCTGGAACGCGAACGTCCGCACACCATGCGCGGCGATGCGTGCGACCACCTGCTCAGCCTCCTGCACGCGACTGCGAAACGCAACGCCCACGTCCGCGCCGGCCCGGGCCAATAGCTCTGCCGTCGCCGCTCCGATACCGCGGGAACCGCCGGTAACGAGTGCCCGTCTGCCTTGAAGTGATATCACCGGAGCCCTTCGTGAAGAATGTACATGAGTGAATCGAGGCTAAATCGTTTTGAATGAATGTGTTCTTGAAACGATGTCAGAGCGTCTGTTCGATTGCCTCGCAGATGGCGTGCTGAATGCACAGGTGTAGCTCTTGGGCGCGATCCGTGCGCGACGTAGGAACCACGATCGAATGATCAGCCAGCGCTCGAAGCGCGCCGCCGTCTCGCGCCGAAAGCGCCAGCACCGGAATTCCCTTCGCGTGCGCCGCTTCGGCCGCGCGGAGAACATTCGGCGAATTTCCGCTGGTCGAGTGAATAATCAAGAGGTCGCCGACTTTCGCCAGTGCCTCGATTTGACGTGAAAAAATGTGATCAAATCCGAAATCGTTGCCCACGGCAGTCAGCAGCGACGTGTCCGTCGTCAACGCGATGGCCGGATAGGCACGACGCGTGCGCATATAGCGTACGACATACTCCGTGGCCATGTGCTGTGCGTCGGCAGCAGAGCCACCGTTGCCACAGAACAAGAGCGTGCCACCCCCCTGCACTGTTTTCCGCACCATGGCGAGGGCGACATCAATCGCGTCTGCAAGGTCGCGCGCCGTTCGCTGTGCCGTTTCAGCCAGCTCGAGCAACGCGGCAGTCGGAGAAGTTGATGAAGGGGTACCGGTCATGTGGCGCTCGGGTGGGCTTTGAACCAAGAGGGCGTGCGTGTCAAACCAACATCGATCCACTATCCACCGAAGAGGCGCTTCACACGGTCAAACACCCCCGTGCGAAGTGGAGGTACTGGGATGGGGTCTTGATCGGCGAGAATCAAGTGGGCGTTGTGCCGAGTGAGCAAGTCCACCTGTTCCTCCCCGCCACGCTCCATGAGCCAGTCCCGCGCCGCCCCCAACGATCGATGGTCACCGTGGTTGTCTGACGCCAGGATATCAATCAGCCCTTCGGCCAGCATCGACCGCGCCATTTCAGCAGGCGCGCCACGCCCCATGAGCACCGAGGCATCGGTTTGGATCACAACGCCATGCGCTCGCCATTCGCGAACGGACGCAATGGTGCACCCGAAATACCGCTCCGGATGCGCCAGGATCGGTGTGCGCCCGGCGCGCGCGATGCGCCGAAGCTCCGCTGTCGCGCCGGGCGGCAGTCCACCGCGCGTGAATTCCACGAGCAGCGCGCGCGATTCACCAAGCGTAAGTTCCGCACTGGAGAGATCAGCACCAGGCGCATCAAGCATGATCTCCCACCCCAACCGCAGCTCCGGTACGGCGGGCGCTGCGGCGCGAAGTGAGGCGAGAATGTCGATATACTGCGCGTAAGGGACACCAGCGACCTGAGAGGCGTTCAAGTGCGGCGTGCACACCAGAATCGTGACGCCGTCGGCGGCGAACTGTTTGAGCACCGATACGGATATGCCGATCGATGGCGAGCCGTCGTCGACTCCTGGCAACAGGTGCGAGTGAATATCGATCATGATTCACCCCCCCCGACGCAACCACCGTGGAACCAGCGCGCCACACGCAGCGCGCACGATGTCCCGACTCATGTCGCGCCGCACCTTGGTCGGTTCACCAGCAATGGTCAGTCCCGGACGGCTTGCGGCAGCGCGGAGATGCGCTGCATTGCCTGGGCGGCACGCAACTCAATCTGATCGGGCGCGTCAGCGGCCGCCTGAAAGGCATACGACACCAAGGCGTCGACCGCCAACAGGTCGAGGGCCGTTCCACGCTCAGTCGATCCTGAAATCAACAACGCCGAAAGCAACAGCTCCCCCGCCTCGAGACAGGCGTCGGGAACACGCACCACGGGCCACGCAAGATAGGGCGCCAGCAACTCCGTCAGGCGCGCTGCCAACGCCAACGGCGGTGGTGGCTGCAACGCCATCAGCCACCATTCCACCGTCTCCATCCGGGGGCCTGCATCCAACGGGGTCACGACGTTGTGTGCGTTGACCGACATGCCGATCACACGCCCGCGGACAGTCGCGATACGACGTCGGCGCCAGCCGAGAGCGCCGCATCCATCAGCGTAGCGTCAATACCGGCCTGCGCCATGTGAGGCTTGCCTCCTCCCCTGCCACCCACCGTGGCCGCCACATCGCGCACGATCATATCGGCGCGCAGTCCGCGATCCCGCACATCATCGGTTGCGACAGCCAGCAGCGCACCTTTTCCGTCGGTCAGGATGGCGCCCAAGAGCGCCACGCCACTGCCCAATGCTTCGCGCACGGAATCTCCAAGGGCCTGCAACGACTTCACGTCCGCAACCTCCACGCGGGCGACGACATATCGTGTTCCGTGAACGTCACGCGCCGTGGACACCAGCTGTTGCGCCAGGCCGCCAGCAGCACCACCACGCATGGCCCCGTCGAGCTGCTTTTCCAACTGCTTGCGTTCATCGATCAACGCGTCGAGCTTTTTCTCAATCTGTTCCGAACCACTCGCAGTACCCGTCATCGGCACCTTCAGTCGATTGGCGACGTGCAACAGGACCCGTTCCCGATCGGTGAGAAACTGAAACGCGCGCGGTCCCGTCACGGCTTCGATTCGGCGCACTCCGGCAGCCACACCCACCTCGGCGACAATGCGCAGCAAGCCGATTTCCGCGGTATTGCGCACGTGAGTGCCACCACACAGCTCCACCGACCGCAACGGAATTTCCACGACGCGCACCACGTCGCCGTACTTTTCGCCGAAGAGCGCCATCGCCCCGTCGGCAACCGCGTCCACGTACGATTCCTCACGCGTTGTCACCGCAGTGGACGACCAGATGCCCGCATTCACGTCGGCCTCCACCGCCGAAAGTTGCGCCGTGGTGAGTGGTCCGCTGTGCGTGAAGTCGAAGCGCAGCCGATCGGCTGTGACCAGCGAACCCGCCTGATGCACGTGATCGCCGAGGGCGTGACGTAATGACGCGTGCAGCAGATGTGTGGCCGTGTGATTGCGTTCGGTGTCACGGCGCCGCTCCCGTGATACCCGCGCCAACACCGGCCCGAATACAATCTCTCCGGTCGCGGTCCCGATCGCCGCAATCCGTCCGTCGAGCTTTTTCACGTCAACCACATTCACGGTCCAGCCGTGTCCGTCGATGGTTCCGTGATCCGACACCTGACCGCCCGACTCCGCATAGAACGGCGTGTCGCGAAGCATCACGGCCACGCGCCCCTCGGGCAAGGTGCGGACGGCCGTCACGACCGTTTCGATTTCGATCTGCTCGTAACCCACGAAGCGTCCGAGCGCCGCCGCATGTTGCGCATCGTGCGTCCACTGGGTGGGATCGGCAAGTTCGTCGACACTTACCGTAAGCTGACGCGTCTTCCGTTCGTCCTGCGATTGCTTTCGCTGCGCCGCCAGCGACTGTTCGAACCCCGAAATATCAACCCGATAGCCGCGCTCAAGCGCCATCAGCTCCGTCAGATCGATCGGGAAACCAAACGTGTCGTACAGGCGAAACGCATCGTCGCCGGAAATCGTGCCGCGCAGCGTTGTCGAGCCCTGCGTGGAACCCAGCGGCGCCAGCTCCTCGAACCGAGTCATGCCCGCATCGATGGTCGTGAGAAAGCGCTCCTCCTCAGCGCGTGTTGTTTCAACGATATGCGTGCGACGCACTTGGAGTTCAGGAAAAACGCCCCGCATCGTGTCAATCACGACGTCAACCACGTGCACCAACGTTGGCTCGCGACGTCCCAGCAGCCAGGCGTGTCGCACGGCACGGCGCAGGATTCGGCGCAACACATAGCCGCGGCCGTCGTTGCTGGGAAACACTCCATCCGCAAGCAGGAACGCCACCGCTCTCGCATGATCGGCCAGCACGCGAAACGACGCCGGATCGATGGCCCGACCATCCTTGTCGAACGCCAACCCGAGTCCCACGCCGGGGCGGTAGGGATATCCGATGCCGACCACGTCTTCGACTCTTGCAATGAGCGGTCGAAACAGATCCGTGTGAAAATTGTTCGTCACGCCCTGCAACGCGGCGGCGATACGTTCCAGACCCGCGCCGGTATCCACGGATGGCTTGGGGAGCGGCACCAACGTGCCGTCCAACTGCCGATCAAACTGCATGAAGACCAGATTCCAGATCTCCAGGAACCGGCCCGCTTCGGCACCTTCGACAAAGGCATCAAGCGAGTAGTCTTCGCGATCCGTATCGGTCCATTCGCCGGACGCGTCTGCGGGAAACGCCCAGTCGGGAGCCATCTTGGCGAGATCGACATAGATCTCGCTGCACGGGCCACACGGACCGGTGTCCGCCATCTGCCAAAAATTGTCTTTCGCGCCAAGGCCGTAAATGCGGCTCTCGGGCATGCCGGTGATGTCCTTCCAGAGCTGACGCGCTTCGTCGTCCTCGTGGAACACCGTCACGCGCAAATGCTCGCGCGGAATTTTCAGCTCCTCGGTTACAAACTCCCACGCATAGCGAATCGCGTCGCGTTTGAAATAGTCACCGAAGGAGAAATTCCCCAGCATTTCAAAAAAGGTGTGATGCCGCGCCGTGTGGCCGACCTGTTCCAGATCGTTGTGCTTGCCACCCGCCCGCACGCACTTCTGAGACGTGGTGGCCCGCCGATTGCCCGCCGGCGGCTCTTCCATTCCCAGAAAGACCTTCTTGAATTGGACCATCCCCGCATTCACGAACAGCAGGGTGGGATCGTCCTGCGGCACAAGCATGGAGCTCGGGCGGACGGCGTGGCCATGTCTCTCGAAGAAGGCCAGGAATCGGGTGCGAATTTCGGACGCGAGCATAGGCGGGGAAATATAGACGGCCGAGGTCGACGCGTCTCAATACCCCGGCGTCAGCCTCGTTCCAGCTCTGTCAGAACGGTGCGAACGACTTGTCCGGAAAAGCCGCGGCGTTGGAGGAACCCCACCAATCGTCGGCGGGCGACCACTCGTTCCAGCGACGCCAACGATCGCCATCGCTTGGCGGCCTGTGCACGGCACGCGGCCAGTTCATCGAATCCATCCAACTCCATGGCATCGGCAATCGCCAGGTCGGTTCCGCGAGCATCGACGCCTTTGCGTCGCAGTGTCTGCCTGATGCGGGATGGTGCGTCACCGCGACGCAGTAACGTCGCGGCCTCCGCTCGCGCGACCTC
>JANMRE010000716.1:0-3416 GCA_031370885.1 Gemmatimonadaceae bacterium | reverse complement strand
CAGACCGCGCGCGGCAGCACTGACCACTGGACTATTTCCAATGAGGACATGGCCCGGGCCGACCCCGCCCTCCGCGGTGCGCAGCCCGATGTGGCGGCTGGTGGTCGCGGTGGACGCGGCGGCGGCGCCGCGGCGCCGGTTGGCGGTGACGCGGGGCCACCAGACATCGGTTTTGGCGGACGCGGGCCAAACATGTCGATAGCTCAATACAACGCCGTGTTCAAGGATCCCGCGCGACGCGACCCGCAGGCGTATGTGATGCCGGTGAGTCAGCCAGACTTCGCGACGGTCACCAAATTCGTGAACACCATGCGCTACATCGGCGTGGAAGTGCAGCAGGCCACGGCGTCGTTCACCGTGAATGGCAAGAGCTACGGCGCGGGGTCGTATGTGATCCATTCGGCTCAGGCAGGACGCGCCCACGTGATCGACCAGTTTGAGCCACAGGACCATCCAAACGACATGGACGAGCGTGGCATACCCAGGCGTCCGTACGACAACGCTGGCTGGACACTCGCATATCAGATGGGCGTCCAGTTCGACCGGTTCACCGACGACGTGAAAGGACCGTTCGAGACAATCAAAGGACTGGCGAGCCCGCTTGCTGGCACGGTAGCCGGTGCGAGTGGTGCGGTCGGCTATCTCATCTCGGGCAGTGTGAACGACGCGTTCACTGTGGCCAATCGCCTGATCAAAGCCAACGGTGAGGTCTTCCGCCTTTCCCGCCCCATGACGGCCAATGGCAAGACATTCGGCGCGGGTTCGTTCTACGTCACGGCAGGCGCATCGACGGCGCCCGCGCTGCAGGCAGCGGCGAAGGAACTCGGTGTCAGTCTCGAAGGCACCAGCGCGCGCCCCGACGCCAGCTCTACGAAACTGACCTCCAAACGCATTGCGCTCTGGGACACGCAAACCGGTTCGATGTCGTCCGGTTGGACGCGTTTTCTGCTGGAGCGCTTTGAGTTCCCATTCAAGGTCGTGTGCGGTGCGGGGTTTGACGACACCGATCTCAAAGGCAAATACGATGTGATCGTGCTGCCGTCGGATGGAAATATTGGCGGCGGCGGTGGCGGACGCGGTGGTGGTGGTGGTGGTGGCGGCGGTGCGGGCGGGCGAGGTGGCGAAGCGGCCGCCACGCCCTCGACCGACCCCGACCTCCGGAGTTTGTGCGAGGTGAGCACCGGTACCGGGACGGGCGCGACCGCGCTGGCGAATATTCGCAAGTTTGTCGAACAGGGTGGTGTTGTTGTTGCAGCGGGCAATTCCGCACGCATCGGTCCGCAGTTGGGCCTTCCGATGAGCGATTACCTCGTCGACCGGCAGCCTGGCGAACCGGATGTGCACTTGGCGTCCGACAAGTTCTACGTGCCGGGATCGGTGCTGCGCGTGGCCACTGACTCTACCGCGTCCTCGGCGCTCGGCATGCAGGGACACACGGACATGTTTTTCAACAACAGTCCCGTGTTCCGGCTGGCACCCGATGCAGCGGCGCGCGGCGTGCGTCCAGTGGCGTGGTTCGATACCGCAACGCCGCTGCGCAGTGGCTGGGCCTGGGGCCAAAACTACCTGCAAGGCGGCGTGACTGCGGTTGAAGCATCGCTTGGACGCGGCTCGCTGTTCCTGTTTGGTCCCGAGATCACGTTCCGCGCGCAGCCGCACGGCACGTTCAAGATGCTGTTCAACAGCATCTACAATGTGCCGCAAAAAGCCACGATAACGCCGTAAACGGTCGGATGACGTCGGCAAGTCAACAAAGCGATGAGGCGGTTTGCTCATCGCTTTGTTGTCTTGTAGACTCAACCAGTCGAACTTGTCAGGTGTACCACGTCTACCGTGCCGCGACCACGTCGCGGATCATCGTCCATGAATCCACACGCAATCATGACTATTCGTCTCGCCGCCGCGGCGTTGCTGTTCACAGCGGCTACCGCCTCCGCACAGCAGCCCCCGGCCTCGATGGACAAGATGGACCACTCCAAAATGGGTCAGGCAATGACCCATGCGATGAGTCCATGGAAAGAGCTGGACGCGTACCACATGCTCGTGATGGCCACGTGGCATCCCGCGAGGGACAAGGGCGACATGACGCCGACGCGCGCGAAAATCGCTGAAATGGTGGCCTCGGCCAAAGTGCTGGCCGGCTCTATCGCACCCAAGGGCTGCGATTCGCCCAAGCTCAAGACCGCTGCGGCCGGGCTGCCGGCCGAAACGCAGGGCGTGGCCGATCTGGTGTCCCGAAACGTCGATGACGCCACCCTCAAGTCGGCGCTCAAGGCGCTGCACGACACGTTTGACGTCCTGGAAAAGGGATGTGCCATGCCGAAGAAGGACGGCATGAAGTAGTCTCAGACCATGCGCGGCTGGATCATTCCGATCGGCGGCAAGCTCCTTGCCCCCACCATTCTCGAGCGCTTTGTCGCCCTGAGCGGCGGCGCGGCAGCGCGCATTGCGGTCATTCCCACTGCCTCGAACGAGCCCGATATGGGCACCTTTTTCGAGCGCGTCTTTCAACGTCACGGCGTCAAACAGGTCAAAGCGTTCAACTTTGATCGTCGCAGTGACTGCGATGACACGGATTGGCTGGACTGGTTGGCCGACGCGTCGGGTGTGTTCCTGACCGGCGGCAACCAGCTCAAGTTGTCGACCATTCTTGGTGGCACGCCCGTGGCACAGCTGCTTCGCGTGCGTCATGCGCACGGGGTGCATGTGGCCGGCACCAGCGCTGGCGCGGCCTATCTCAGCGAACACATGATTGCCTACGGCGATGAGGGCAGCACGCCGCGCGCCGGCATGGTCACCATGTGCGCCGGACTCGGGCTCACCAACCGCATCATCATCGATCAACACTTCCGTCAGCGCGATCGCATGGGACGTCTGCTTACGGCGCTGTCGTACAATCCGTTTTGCATCGGCCTTGGTGTGGACGAAGATACGGCCGCGTTCATCGCGCCCGATGACACGTTGGAAGTGGTGGGGGCTGGCGCGGTCACCGTGATCGATCCGGCGAATATCGAATACTCGTCGGTCGCCGACGCGAAACCGGGCGACCCGATCACGATTATCGGTGCGCGCATCCATTTGCTCGGCGAAGGATGCGCGTTCAACCTGCACACGCGGGACGCCGCACCGGCCGCGCAGTACGAGTCTTTCGTCATCGGCGGATAACCGTCCCATGCAAATTCTTGATCGCTCGGTGTATGTCGGCCCGAGCCACTACGCACACTTCCCGGTCATTCGGCTCGTGCTCGATCTCGGGGTGCTGGAGTCATGGCCCACCGGCGCGCTGGGAAACGCGTTCATCGAGTCCCTGCTGACGGCGCTGCCCGGATTGCGTGAGCACGGGTGTTCCTATGGCGTTGCCGGCGGCTTCGTGCGACGCATGACGGAGGACGAGGGGACATGGCTCGGACATGTGC
>JANMRE010000694.1:0-3291 GCA_031370885.1 Gemmatimonadaceae bacterium | reverse complement strand
CTCCCAGCAACCAATGCATGGGCGCGTGGTCACGCACGGCGATCATCGACTCGCCATGGCGTTTGGTGTGCTTGGTGCGTTACCTGACAATCGCATCACGATCGACAACCCCGAATGCGTGTCGGTATCCTATCCGGAATTCTGGTCCGAGCTGGCCCGTGTGGTTGGAGATCAACCCCGATTCGCGTCATCAGCCGCCACACAACATGGCGAGTCTCATCTGGTTATTGCCATCGACGGCCCGGCGGCGTCTGGCAAGAGTTCAACGGCGCAATGGGTCGCGCAACGTCTGGGCGTACGCCATGTCGACTCGGGCGCGTTTTACCGTGCCATCACCTACCTGGGTCTCGAGAGCGGCGCGCCTCCCGACTCGTGGACGTCGACATCGCTGCTTGCCAGTTCGCATCGCGTTGGCCAGCGACTCACCGATTTGTCAATACTGCCACTCATCGACGGCACGGTGATGGACGAGGCGCTCCGGGATGCCCCGGTCACGCGGCAGGTTTCTCGCGTGGCCCAAATGGGCCTCGTACGCGAGTGGGTGAACACCCAGGTGCGTCACGCGGCCCGACGTTCCGATGTGGTGGTAGACGGGCGCGACATTGGCACGGCGGTCTTTCCGGATGCGACGCTGAAGGTTTTTCTCATTGCCGATCCGTGGGAACGCGCTCGTCGCCGACTGATCCAACGGCTTGGTCGGCGCCCCACCGATCCGGAGATCGCCCAGGAAACTGAGGCCCTGGTAGCCAGAGACGCCAAGGATGCCACCCAAAGCGCACCCGCTCGCGACGCCATCACCGTCGACACGACAACACTCACTCAGGAAGAGCAAGTCGACCGCATCGTGGCCTTGGCCAAGGCAGTCCCGGGACGTCTCCCGTCTCCCGTCTCCAGTCTCCCGTCTCCCGCAACCAGTCTCCCGTCTTCACATCTCTGACCCGCCAGCCTATGTTTCAGGGCTCGGGCAATTCTGCCGGAATCTAGCTGTCTCACCAACTTTCTCGGCGCGGCGAGTGTAGTCCCGCGATGTGGAGACCTGAACCAGTATGAGCACTGAACTGAGCCCCGACACGGGCATCGAGTTGAATTCCGAGCTGGCCACCGCGCTCGACGAAGACTCGCTGGAACACCCGAAGCTTACGCCGCGCGAAAAGCGCGACCTCCAGAAAAGCCAGCTGCGCCCGCTGGCCAATCGTCGCCCCGAGCTGTACGAAGAGGACGAGTTCTCGTCCGATGAGTACGAGCGGATGATGGAGTTGTACAACGGGACACTCGCCTCGATCGAAGAAGGCGAAATCGTCAAGTCCCGTGTGCTTGAAATTCGCGAGAACCTCGTGGTCCTCGATATCGGCTTCAAGTCCGAAGGAACGATCGCGCTCGAAGAATTCAAGGACATGCCCGACCTCAAAGTCGGCGACGAAGTGGAAGTGCTCCTCGAGCATCTCGAAGACGCCGAAGGCTCGGTGGTGCTGTCCAAGAAGAAGGCCGACTTCATGCGCGTGTGGGAACGCATTCGCGTGGCTTACGAAAGCGACATGCCGGTGGAAGGTGTGCTCGTCAAGAAAATCAAGGGCGGCGTAGTGGTCGATCTCATGGGCGTGGATGCATTCCTCCCCGGCTCGCAGATCGCCCTCCGTCGGGTGCCCAACATCGATGAGCTGCTCGGTCACAAATACGAGTTCAAGATCATCAAGCTCAACAAGCGTCGCCGCAACATCGTGGTCTCGCGTCGAGTGATACTCGAGCAGGAACGCGCCGGCAAGCGCGAGAAGTTGATGAAGGAGCTCAACAAGGATCAGGTGCGGAAGGGCGTCGTCAAGAACATTACCGATTTCGGTGCATTCATCGACCTCGGTGGCGTGGACGGCCTGCTCCACATCACCGATATGTCGTGGGGCCGAATCTCGCATCCTAGCGAGATGGTCCAGATCGGCTTGGAGCTCGAAATCAAGGTGCTCGATATCGATTGGGAGCGCGAGCGTATTTCACTCGGCCTCAAGCAGCTCCAGAGCTACCCGTGGAAGGACGTGGCCGCCAAGTATCCGGTCGGTACGCGGGTGAACGGCAAGGTGGTGTCGATCACCAACTACGGCGCATTCATCGAGCTCGAGCCGGGCATCGAAGGACTCGTGCACATTTCCGAAATGAGCTGGACGCGCAACGTACGTCATCCGTCCAAGATCGTGTCCATTGGTGAGGCGATCGAGGCCGTGGTGCTCAAGGTTGATGAAACCGAAGAGAAAATTTCGCTCGGCATGAAGCAGACGGAACAGGATCCGTGGGTCATCCTGCCACTCAAGTACCCGGTGGGTACGCGCATCAACGGGAAGGTGCGCAACCTCACCAGCTTCGGCGCATTCGTGGAAATCGAGCCGGGCATCGACGGCCTGATTCACATCTCCGACATGTCCTGGACCAAGCGGGTGCAGCATCCATCGGAAGTGGTGAAGAAGGGCGACGCGGTGGACGTCGTGATCCTCAACATCGACAGCGAAAACAAGCGGATTTCACTCGGACTCAAGCAGGCCGAGGAAGATCCATGGCTCAAGATCGGCGAGACGTATCCCGTGGGTACGGAACTCCCCGGCAGTGTGGTTCGCCTGATGGACAAGGGCGTGGTCGTCGATCTCGGCAACGATATCGAAGGCTTCGTTCCGGTCAGTCAGTTGAACCCGGAAGGCACGGTCACGAATCCTGCAGATTTCACGTGGGAAACAATGAACCTGGTCATGCGGGTGCTCGAGGTCGATCCGATCCATCGCCGCATTGTGTTGGCGGTCACGTCGGTGCCGGAAGAGCAGCCGCCCAAGCCGGCCGAGCCCAGCAAGGTGCACAGTTCGGAAGACGAGATCGGACTGTAAGTCGCGTCTCAGGTTGATGGTACGACAAAGGCCCCGCCGAGTACAACCGGCGGGGCCTTCGTGTTGTTCGAGCGGTCAACTACTGCCCAACAATGAGCCCCACCGCTTCGTCCGTCTGCTTCGAACCCTTCTTCGTCAGCGGCGCCGCTCCGCGCGAACTCTTGAACGCCGTGACCATCAGCATCGAGAAGCTCACGGTGAAGATCAGCGACACCAGCACGACGCGCCACGCGGTGGTCTGGAACGTCGCCATCATCTGCGAGGTAACGATTCCCTTGAGTTGCAGGGCATCGAGCGCGAACAGCACCAGAGAGCCCAACAGGCCAATAACGAACAAGGCGGCCATCGCCCCCACGAAACGCGCAACGCCCTTATGGTCCGCGCTGCGAGCGACCAAGGTCATGATCGTGAGACCGAGAAAGGGGAGCAG
>JANMRE010000661.1:0-2529 GCA_031370885.1 Gemmatimonadaceae bacterium | reverse complement strand
GTGTACGTGCGAAAGAAAATGTGATACAGTCGTTCGCCAAACTGATTGGTGACCCAGTCTTCGAAGTTCGACGGCGCGGGCACCGGGCGAACGCGCGCCTTCACATACGACAGCACGCAGCGGGTGCTCTCGAAAATGCCCAGCTTGCGCAGCGCATCGAAGGCGCGCAGCGGGTAGTCGAAAAAATGCCCGCGGTAGTAAATGCGCGACGACCGCGGACGGTCCAGCATGTCATCCGGCAGCAGCTCGGTCCAGAGATCCTCGACGTCCGTCGACTTCGAGAAAAATCGATGTCCGCCAATGTCAAATCCGAATCCCTTGTACCACTCCGTGCGCGCGATGCCGCCCACCAGGGTGGGATGCGCTTCCAGGATCGTCACCGCGATCCCCTGCCGGGCAAGCAGATAACCGGCGGTCAGTCCGGCCGGACCCGCGCCAATGACCAACACATGTTGCGCCGTGGGAGCCGCTGGTGAGTCCGTCGTGCGCACGGGCGAATGGCGTTGAGTGAATGAGAAAATCCCGCCGCATCAGAATGTGAGGCCCGCGGGTTCATCGGCAGGTTCCAACACAAACGACGACGGGGCCGGACGCATCATTACAAACAACAGTGCCGGCAGGAACAGCAGGAGCACGACCGGAACCGGGAACTGCTGGCGTGCGTCTCCTGCCGCCCCGGCCGGATTGATGGCGTTGGTCACGTACCACCGCGCCAGCCAGCTCAACGCCACCAAGGCCATGGTCTCGCGACCACGTCGGCACACGAGGAACAGCAGAAACTGATCGTACGACATCAGGTTTTGTGGCAGCAGCGCGAGCGTCAGCAGCAGTCGTCCCTCGGGCAGTCTCCATCGCAGCGCCGCCAACAGCAGCAGCGGACCGCCTCCCTGCCAGATCATGACCGGCGGCACATAGCGCAGGGATGAGGCCGCGTCGAACCATTGTCGTACCCAGACCGGGTTCGCCACCACCAGTGAAGCGAGCACCGCGACGCCAACGAGTATCAATCGTCGCTTCGTGGGCCGATAGGCAAGCACGGCAAGTCCGATATTCGGTTTGCAGATCGCGATCACTACCAGCAGATCGAATCGCGCCGCTGCCACCATCAGTGGTGACCACTGCATCAGCGCGGCGGCCGCCATGGTCGGCCATGACATCAGGGCGAGCACGTGCCACAGGTTTCTTCGGGCCAAGGCCAACCCGGCCAGACCGATCGAAACCAGCACCCAAACGAAGGCGATCGATCCAAACGACCAGCCTTGAACCAGCTGCCCTATCCACAGTGCGGGCAGTGGATAGCCCAGCCGGTCGTGGTACGGGTATGGGAGTCCAGCGGGCGATGGCGGAGCCCACGGATTCTCACCAGCCGCGAGGGCGCTGACACCGCGCACAATTTGGGTCCAGTCGCGGAGCGCCCACTCGGGCAGCACCCTCTCGCCGTCTCGCACCATGTGGCCATAGAGGATCGCCAGACTTGCCGATATGACCAGACTCGCGACCAGCGCCAAGCGGGAGCGGCCAACGAAGTCGTCGCGTGCAGTGCGGGGCGGCTGGCGGGGTGGCACGTCGCTTTGGGAAATGTTTAGCCGTTTGACGTGGTCATTACTTGCGGATGAGCAACTTCCCGGCCGTGGACGTCAACCATTGGTGACCAAACGGCTTGGATGCGGCACCTCCCGCTCCATCGCGCCACGACATCCCCCGAAGAATAGCTCGATTGTGGTACAAGGCTTGCTATAGGGGGGATGTGGCAACAGTGCCCGGATTGTGCTCCGATCGGTCCGATCGTAGGCCAGCGGCGGCATGAGTCAAACGTCGATCTCACCTTGGGAGGGTTTCATGACACGTTTCACTGCTGGACTTGAGCGTGCTGTCGGTGGCTTCGTTCGTGACGAGGAAGGGGCATCGATGGCTGAATATGCCCTGCTGCTTGGTGTTATCACGGTTGCGCTTATCACCGTGATCACCTTGTTTCGTGATCAGATTGCGCAAATCTTCAATACAACCACCAACACCCTTTCCAACGCTGGCAGCTAAGCGGGCGACCTCAGCAGCGTGCAGATTATCGTTCCCTCTCACCACCTACCGGTCTCCTTTTATGAAGAACCTCGCACAGGGTTTCATCTCGTTTGTTCGCAGTGAAGAAGGCGCCTCGATGGCTGAGTATGCGCTGCTGCTGGGCGTGATTACGGTGGCCCTTATTACCGTCATCACGGCCTTCCGCAACCAGATCGCGGCCATCTTCAACACCACCACGAACACGTTGGCAAACGCTGGCAGCTGAGTACGTTCCGATTTGGAGAACGCGGCGCGCCCCCGAAGCTGTGGGACGCGCCGCGCTCCCTTTGCACCATTATGGCACCTTTTCCGGAACCTGGAGTCTTTAGAGTAGTAGCTGTGACAGGCGTTGCGCATGGTCACCGCATGTAGCAGACAGTCGACAGATATGTATCGCCGACACGACATGTTGTCTGGAAATTAAGTAGGACCTCAACCCGGATTGGCGAAGCCACAGATGACTCGACAAAC